>REDK01000021.1 GCA_007693535.1 Chromatiaceae bacterium | reverse complement strand
GGGCGTTGCATTTGAAACAACCAGCGCAGCTTAAACTCGGGAGAAAACTGTCCTGGACTTGGGGTCCACTTTATTTGCCGGACGCTTACGGCGGTTCGGCCGTAAGTCCAGCCCCGGCGGAATGTCGCGGAGCCGCGACCCAACGCCCGAGCAAGCGCAGTGTCAAGACACTGCCTGTGGTCTCAACTGGCACCGCGTAAACTCGCGATAACATAGTCCTGCACCTGGGGTCTACTACAGACCGCAGAGCGATGATCGCAGCATGCAGCAGACGCAATGACCACCGACGACGAGTTGACGCCACACTTAAAGGGCCTGGGTCGTGAGGCCATTTTGCAGCAGCTCCACCGGCTGCAGCCGGAGATCGCGGACCGTTTCGGGGGCGAGCGCATCGGGCTGTTCGGATCGGCAGCGCGCGACGCAATGCGGGACGACAGCGACATCGACGTGCTGGTGAGCTTCCGTGGGTCCGCAACGCTCGACGGTTACGTGGGCCTAAAGAGTTACTTAGAGGAGGCATTGGGGCATCCGGTTGATCTAGTCACCGAGCGCGGCCTGAAGCCCCTGGCACGGGCCAGCGTAGAGTGGGATCTGATCCGTGTCCCGTGATTGGCAACCCTGTTTGGCTGACATCATAGTGAGAACATGCCGGTAATTAGCCGCTTCCTCGGTATCGTTATCGCGATGTACTGGGATGATCATAGACCACCCCACTTCCATGCCAAGTACGGCGACTACGAAATCACCGTAGACATCCACACAGGTGTGGTGGAAGGGAGATTTCCAAAACGCGCACTATGCCATGTTCTCGAGTGGCATGAGATTCACAAACAAGAATTGCTGGTAGACTGGCATCTGTGTCAGAGACAGGAAGCTCCAAACGCAATAGACCCTCTGGAATAAAACAATGTTCCTACACGTCGTCGACGTCAAACATATCGCGGATTACAAGATCGAGGTGACTTTCAGCGACGGGCGCAAAGGGGTTGCAGACCTAGCAGGTGCGTTCCGGGGAAGCGTCTTTGAGCCACTCAAAGACATTGATTTTTTCGCAAAGGCGGCTGTGGACCAAGAACTGGAAACGGTCGTTTGGCCCAATGGCGCAGATTTTGCGCCAGAATTTCTTTACTTCAAGGCCTTCGGCAATGACCCGAGGTTGCAGGGTCAGTTCGAATCCTGGGGGTATCAGGCCGAGCAAGCCTCTTAGTCCAAGGCAACTGGAAAATCTAAATCGGTTCGAGAAGAAACCTTCCCAAGCCGGCATGGAACGCCTGCTGCGTGCCGTCGGAGGCGCCGATGAACGCCGACAGGCCGCAGAGTTCGAGAAAATCGCAGACCATGCGCACGCCCGCGCCGCTCTGCGCGGCGATGCGCCAGTGCGCAGCGACCAGGATCCGGCGCAGCCACGCCACGCCCTCGGGCGTCTCGACGAAGGCCGACAGCGCCGCCGGTGCCGGGTGGGCAGGAGCCGCATTCCAGTGATGCAGGGTGCTGCGCGCCACGCCGGCGCGGCTGACTGCCGCGCGTTGACTCTGCCCATCCTGCTGCGCTTGCGCCACCGCCTGCCGATGCGTGGCGCGATCCAAGCGATCATGGCTTGGCCTGGGGCGTCTATCTGCACTAGAGTCAACGCAGGCAGGGGCATCGGACAACGGTATCTCTCTCGGTCAGTTTGCACTTCCAAGGGTACGCCGCCCCGGCGCTCCTGCCACTCCTTCAGGGTGCTTGATCGCCTACCGAAACACCCCGTTTTGGACCAACCGATGATCAAGGCCCCTACGCCCTTCGGGCTCCGGCGCCGGTTAACTTGTAGTTATGCGTAGCAACGGGCAGGGACGCAGCGATGTCTGACCTGACTTTCATCGAGAAGACAAAGCTTGAGAAGCTCTTCCAGATGGGCGGCGGCTACGTCTTGGACTTCTCGAACCGGACCCTGGCCGAGTTCGCCGTCGAGAGCACGGTTCGGGACATCTACGACGCGAAGTACGACTATGCCAGTGGCTCCAAGGCGAACCGGCTCCGGGCGTTCTGGACGCAGGAGCCGAACTACCTCTTGGGCAAGCTGATCCACGACCTACTCGACTGCTGTCGGCCGGCAGCCGGCGATCCCGACCAGGACCGCCTGTTTGAGGAATGCGAGCGCATCGCGCGGCGCCTCCAGCAGAGTGCGCCTGTCGAGGCACTCGATGCGATACAGCCGAGGGCAGCGAGCGAGGCTTCGAAGTCCTCGCGAGGGCCGTACGTGACTCTATCGAGAGGAACGAACCGGAGGCAGGTCTCGACCGGCTGCACACCTTCGTCACGAAGTTGACGCGCACGCTCGCGGAGAAGCGGGGCATCGCCATCGACCGGGGGAAGCCGCTTCACAGCATCTTCGGCGAGTCCGTCAAGGCGCTCCGCAATGCTGGCCTCGTCGAGTCGGAAATGACCGAGCGCATCCTGAAGTCCAACATCAGCGTCATGGAAGCGTTCAACAGGGTCCGGAACGAAGAGAGCCTTGCTCACGACAACCCGACGCTGAGTTACGACGAGAGCCTGCTCATCTTCAACCATGTCTGCAGTGCGGTCCGATTCATCAGGGCCCTGGAAGCGCGGGCCGAGCACGCCGCTGCTACTGCGGCGAGCCAAGACGCGATCGATGATGAGATCCCATTGTGACAGCACGCATA
>REDK01000036.1 GCA_007693535.1 Chromatiaceae bacterium | reverse complement strand
GTCGGCTACCAACAGGAAGAGAGCCTAGCTCGCATCCAGGAATCCGGTCGCTTCGCCCTGATGGCCCTGGCCCGTGGGGTGCGCAGCAACCGTTCACTGGACTGCTATAGCGTTCTGATGGATCAGCCCGCCCCCCTGAGCGTCAAGGCGTGCAAGCTACGCACCGATACATGCGGCGCCGATGCCGACTTGCATTCCAATCATCTCATCGGCGGCGATCGTGCCCTCGGCTACGACAATGGCGCAACGGATCAAGCCACCTGGCTAGCCGACCTGCCGGATGTGGCCAAAACAGCGGTCAAGGGCGCCTGGCTGCGTGGCGATGTGTTGGTGGTCTGGGGCATCGATGGCGCCGGCAGCCGGCTGACCGCTGCGGTCGGTGATCCTGTCGAGGGCGCGACGGGCGACATCCAGGTCGCCGACGGGGCCGGGCTGCGGCAAGCGGGATTCGCGTTGATCTCGGATTGTGAGCAGGCGGATCTGTTTGAAATCGATACTTTCTCTAGGCAGGCCAGGGCGAACCGCCTGGGACATGCGGGTGACGTCAATGCCAGCGTTGCCCTCAGCCGGTTCTACAATTTCGCCGGCGCCTTCGACGATGCGGCCGGCGGTACCACCAGGCCACATTATCAGGCGCGAGTCTTCCCGTTCCGCTACGAGGTCTCTTTCATCTGCTGTGTCGACGGCGAGACCGGCGCCCTGCAAACCGGTGGGAACGCCGGATCCGACAATTGCCGCATCGATCCCCGCCGCTTTCGCCCCAGCCTATGTCGCTATGATGTCGGCGCTGCCCCTCCACTGCAGGCGGTGGTACCGGATATCGCCGATCTGCGTCTGACCTTCAGTGGCGAGGGCGACGGGGCATTGGTCCCGGACTTCGCGGCCGATGATATCGACCCGATTCCCACCGCGCACTGGGTGAGCAGCAGGCGCGATGGCAGGGGGGCCTGGTCCCAGGTCTCGGGTGTCAAGGTGGAATTCCTGGTGGCCTCCTTCGAGGACAATCTGCGCACTCCCGAGACCGCCTTTCTGGACCTTGCGAACAAGTGGCCGCCCAGCCCCGACGGCGACCAGAACAGCATTCATCCCGACCGCCTGGGCTACGACCTCTTGCCCGCTGCTGATGACCGCCCCGAGGACCGGCGGCTCTATCAGCGTTTCGTGACCAATCTTGCCATCCGGTCACGCACGCGCTGGTATTTGCCCTGAACCTCTGAGCCGGAATCTCTGAGCCGGCGGAGCCCCGACCCAATGCGCACCATCTCCTCCCCATCTCGCCGGTACCAGCAGGGTACGGTGCTGGCCATCGGCCTGGTCTTGCTGCTGGTGATCACCCTGCTCGGCATCAGCGCCATGCAGACCACGGTGTTGCAGGAACGCATGGCCGGCAATCTGCGTCAGACTAATCTCGCGCTGCAGGCCGCCGAGGCCGCGCTCCAGGCCGCTCTGGCCTATCTTGGTAGCCAGCAGGCGCCGCCCCTGCCTCGCTCGGGGGATATCGCCAAGGCCACCTCCGGCGATCACCATGTCTGGCGCGCCTGTCAGATCGGCCGAACCGATGACTGCGGTCGCCTGGAGGAGCTGCTGACCGCCTGGGCGGGTGACTGGGCGCAAGCCGGCAAGGATCGCGGCACCCCCTATGCCGCGCTGCAGGCCGACACCGTCGATGCCAAGCTGCCCAGAGTCTTTGACCAGCCCCGGCTCTATATCGAATCCCGCTATATCCCACCGCTGGATGTCGAGGCCGCCGCCGAAGGCAAGGGTGTGCATTTCTACACCGTCACCGCCATCGGCTTTGGTGAGATCGAGCAGGCCCGGGTCATCATCCAGTCCACCATCGCCCGGGTGTACAGTTTCTGAATCGTTCCCGGAGGCAGCTCCGATGCAGAGCAGCGCTTCATTCCTCCCCTCGGATTTGCTGACCGGCCGCACTCACTGCAAGCGGTGGGTCTGTCGCTGGCTAGCGGGTCTGCTCTTGCTCCGGATGTTGATCCCGGTCGGAGTCGGCGCTGACACCATCGAACCGGTTCCACCGTTCATGCTGCAAGGCGTGGCCCCCAACCTGGTCGTCAGCTTCGACAATTCCGATACCATGCTGCGGGCGGATGCGCCGACGCTGGCGACGCCAACGCTGGGCGACCTTGACCTTGAAGGCAATTTCATCCCGCCGCGGTGGCACTACTTCTGCTCCCCTGACGTCAATCAGCTCTATTACCAACCGACGAAGTTCTATCGGCCCCCGCTATATCACGACGGCCGCCCGTTTACCGCTGCAGATTTCGCCGGTGCCTGGCAAGAGCCTTATCGTGAATGTCATCGCACCGATCTCTCCAACAATTATCGGGTGGTGCAAAAGTTCGCGGCCGATGATCACCGATGCCCCGACGTCTCGACATTCACGATCGACCCCATCGGCTCCCCCGCCTTCTATCACCTCTTTGCGCCCGCAGACAACGTCAATTGCGACCTCACCGACGCTGATATACCGGATGATCGAACCCCTGACGTCTGTTTCCGCAAGATCGTCGTTGGCAGTGCTGCGGATCTTGCGTTTGCGAACTGCACCGGCCTGACTGATCTGCCAGCCGCAGGCCGCTATCCCGGCCAAGTCTGCACCCCCAATCCTGGTCTTCCCGACCTCGATCTCAAAACCAACTTCGCGAATTGGTATTCCTATTATCGCATCCGCAGCCTGGCGGCCAAGACCGCGCTGTCGCGTGCCATGTTCGGAATGAACCCCCGTGTGCGCTTGGGCTGGCAGACGGATTGGGCTGGCGATCTGCAGTCGGGCCAGCAGGGCTTCGAACAGTTGGCGGCGACCCTCGATAGTTATCATCTTGGCCAGCGGCAGAGATTTTATCGTTGGATGCAACAGGATCTCCGAGAGGGGCTCAGTGAATCACGCATCGTCTCGTCGGTGATCCGTGCCGGCGAGTTGTATCGCAGCGATTTGGCCCAGAGCGACAATGTTCCCGCGGTGCGCGCCGATCCCAGCCAATTTCAACGCTTCCGTTGCGGCGTCAAGTGCCGGCAGAACTTCCATCTGTTGCTAACCGATGGTGACTGGAGAGATCACTGGCCGGATGAGCAAGGACGATACCCCTGTCCTGGTGGCGGCAAGACCTGCGAGCTGGCGACTAGTCCGAACCAGGATGGTATCGGCCATGATCTGCCGGCCAACGATAGCCTGCCAGCTTACCCGTTCGGTGTGCAAAAGTATCCGGCACGTGGCACCGAGAATCGCCTTTATTGGGATGAAAACATCGGGATGATGGCCGATGCCGCCTTTCACTATTGGGTTACGGATCTGCGCCCGGACGCTTCTAACCAAGTCGTTCCCAACATACAGGTCAGCAACCCTGGCAGCCAGGAATTCGACGCCGTCAATTTCTGGAATCCGCGCAATGATCCTGCTACCTGGCAACATATGCGCACCTTTGTTGTGGGGTTCGGCCCGGTCGGCGCGGTGACGCCGATCGCGGATGAGGATGGCGTCTTTGTGGATGGATTCTATACCGACGAAGCTGGCCAGGAACGGCAATTGAGCCGGGCTGGTTTTCCAGGTAGATGGTCCTCATTCGACGATCAGCTCGGGGCACGCGATCCCGGCTTCATGGTTGCCAAGATCGATGATCTTTTCCACACGACCCTGAACGCCCGTGGACGCTACTTCAGTGCCGCCGATCCGCTCGAGCTGGAGCGGGGCTTCCGCTCGGTGATGGAGACTGTCTCGACCGCATTGGGGTCGACCTCTAATACCTCGGTCGCCTTCGATATGGGGGCGTTGACCACCCATACCCTGGCCTATCAAGTGCTGGTGGATACTGCCGATTGGACCAGCAAGCTCGTTGCCTGGACGCTGTGGGATGGCATTGAGGAGGACGCCGCTAAGGGCTGCCCGGACTATTTCCGGCGCTATCCCCAAGCGCGGCCCGCTGCGCATGTCCGCGGTATGCCCTGCAAACAGGCCTGGGAGGCCGCCGATCGATTGGCCAAACGGGTTGCGACTGACCGGGTGATCTTGACCACGGTCAAGGGCGAGCTGAAGGCTTTTAGGCCGCTCAGCTTCGATTTAGCAGATACCAATGACCCACAGATCGTCGGGCTGTTCGGTTGTCTCTCTGCCGGGGATGCAGCTTGCACCGATTTTGCAGATTGGGGTCAGCGCAAGCAGGCCCTTGCCGAGCGGGTCGCCTGGTTGCGCGGTGATCAACGCAACGAGATCGGCGGCGGCGGTGCGTTTCGCACCCGCGCAGGCCTGTTAGGCGACATTATCTATAGCAACCTCGCCTATGTCGGCCCAGCTAACCGGCTCTTCGCCGATGCCGACTATCGCACCTTCCAGGCCAATAATCGGGATCGCAAGCCGATGCTCTACGTCGGCTCCAACGACGGGATGTTGCATGCCTTCGATGCGAGCAATGACGGGACCGGCGGCGAGGAGTTGTTCGCCTATATTCCGCAGGCGGTCTATGCCGGACTGGGGCGGCTGACGGAACCCGATTATCCGACTGCCAAGCGCGCCTTTGTCGATGGCGGTATCAGCACCGCGGATGTGAAGCTCGCCGCGGGCTGGCGCACTGTGCTGGTCGGCACCTTAGGGGGCGGCGGGCGCGGGGCCTATGCTCTGGATATTACTCAACCCAGCAGCATCACTGAGAACAGCAGTGATCTCCTGCTCTGGGAGTTCAGCGAGGCGACCAGCGATGCTGCCGAGATGATGGGCTACAGCATTGCCCCGCCGGCTATAGTACGGCGCCGCGATGGCAGCTGGGTGGCGTTGGTCAGCAATGGCTTCGATAATCCCAGCGCAGACGGCAACGCGGTCCTGTTCGTGTTAAAGATGGACGGGGACGGGTCCACCCCAATGGTGCTCGATACCAAAGAGGGTAAAGCGAAAGATCCCAGGCAAGTGGGGCGGATCAATGCCCTGGCCCTGGCCACCGCGGTCAGCAATCAGGGGGATCTCGTTTCCGATGCTGCCTATGCAGTTGATCTGTTCGGCAACCTGTGGCGGTTCAATCTCACCGACCTGACCAAGGCGCCTGCACGGCTGTTCAGGGCCCGCGATAGCGAGGGTCAGGATCAGCCCATCACTAGCGGCGTAGCCGTGCAGCGCCACCCCAGCGGGGTCGGCACCTTAGTCCTGTTCGGGACCGGCAAGTATCTCAATACCGACGACAAGGCCGATCTCTCGCGACAGACTTTCTATGCTATCTGGGATACCACCGGGTCTCGCCTTACCTGTGGTCAATCAGGTGCATCGGTTACCCGGTCGGACCTTGCCAAACGCGAGTTCTCCAGTGTCGTGACGGTGACCGCGCCGCAAGGCGTTCAGGTCGTTAGCCGCGGGCGCACGCTCAAGGCGGTGGGCAACAGTGACAGGTTGGCCTGGGGCAAGCATTGTGGCTGGTATGTGGACCTGAAGGATGATGATCTCGAGGGCGAGCGGGTCATCGCCCAGCCACAGGTACGCATCGGGCGCGTGCTGTTTGTCTCGGTTATCCCCGGCGATTGCTGCGCTTCTGGTGGTACCAGTTGGATCAATGCGCTGGATGCCAGCACCGGCCTTGCGCTACCCAGTTCGCCGTTCGATTTCGATCAGGACGGGGCCATCAACTTTGGTGACCTGTTAGAGATCGCCGATGGCACCGACGGGGCCAGGACGGCCGTGGGCGTCAGCATTCGCCCGGAGACCGAGGGCGACGGGTTCTATACCAACCCTTCGACGCTGGTGTTGCCTGGGGGCGAGTTGTTGAACATCATCACCGATTCCCACGGCGAAATGATCCCGATCCGCGAGGCCACCGGTCTGGACTGGCGCAACTGGCATCAGCTGCAATGAGCGGCCGCTGGCTCCGATCCGGCCGGCTGCTGGTGCTGATCCGGGATGGGTCCGCCGACGTCATGCACGAAGCGGTCAACTGCCGTTTCTAGAAGAGTGAACGAGCGGCTCTTACAAGACGGTCCAGCCGCCGCCGTCCCCATCAGCGCTGCCTGCGGCGAAGCGACCCATGAACAGATTCGATGTCTTCAACGGCGATGCCGATGGCCTCTGCGCCCTGCAGCAACTGCATCTGGCCGCACCCCACCCGGCCACCCTGGTGACCGGCGTCAAGCGCGACATCCGGCTGTTGGAGCGCGTCGCTGCCGGCAGCGGCGATCGCGTGACGGTCTTGGACATCTCTTTGGACAGCAATCGCGCGGCCCTTGACGTCCTGCTCGAACGCGGCGCCCGGGTCACCTGGTTCGATCATCACTATGCCGGAGCGATTCCGGAGCATCCGCTCCTCGAGTCACACATCGATACTGCCGCGGACTGCTGCACCAGTCTGCTGGTGGATGCACAGCTCGGTGGGCACCACCGCGCCTGGGCCGTGGTCGGCGCCTTCGGCGACAACTTGGATGCGAGCGCCCGTGCTGCTGCGGCGCCGCTGGGACTGGCGCCAGTGGACCTGGGGCTCCTGCGGGAACTCGGCGTACTGATCAACTACAACAGCTACGGCGAGACCTTCGCCGATCTGTACTTTCCCCCTGCAGACCTGTTCGCGCGCCTGACCCCCTATGCCGATCCGCTGGTCTTCGCACGCGAGGACCCGGCCGTGACCATCTTGCGCGAGGGCTATCGGGCGGACATGGCTGCGGCCAAGGCGCAACCCCTGGCCCTTGCCACCGAGCGCCATGCCCTGGTCATGCTGCCGGCCCGGCCCTGGGCGCGACGGGTCGGCGGCGTCTATGCGAATGCCCTCGCCCAAGCTGCGCCGGCACGCGCGCATGCCCTGCTGACCGCCCTACCGGACGGCGCCTATCAGGTCAGCGTGCGCGCACCGCTGAACGCCCGCGATGGCGCCGATGTCCTATGCCGGCAGTTCGCCACCGGCGGCGGCCGGCGCGCGGCGGCCGGCATCAACCGCCTGCCGGCAGCAGAGATGGACCGTTTTACCGCTGCCTTTGTTGCTGCTTTTTGAGCCCCGCCCCGAGCCCTGCCAGAGCGCATTCCCGAGCGTGCACCATGTCAGCCGGTTGTCCTTCGTGCTGCGCTGAGCGAGCCCGGGCTGAGTGAGCCTGGAGCTATCCCCGGGCCTGGACCGCCCGGGGGCAGCACACCTCAGCGCGACTTCAGCTTCCAATAGCCAAAGCTGATACCGCTGAGTACCAGCACCAGCACCCACAGCGCCGGATGCTCGATCTCAATCGCAAAGAACAGCATCAGCAGCAGCGCCACCCCGAGCCCCGCCAACACCCGCCAGGAGCCGCGGAAGGCGCGCAACTGCATCACTAGGCCGGAGGCCGCCTCCAGGCGCTCAAGCACGCGCCGGTACTCGCTGGACTGTTCGGTGCGATCGGCTAGGTCGACCGCCTGGCGGGCATGCTCCAAGGCCTCCTTGCGCCGGCCCAGTGCTTCATAGACCAGGGCCATGGCGTATTGGATCATCGGCATTTCGCCGCAGCGCGCCGCCGCCTGCAGCACCCGCTCCAGGGCTGCGCCGCGCTGGTGAAACTCGAACAGCAGCACCAGGCCCTTGTGGGCCAGGATACGGCCCAGCCAGCAGTCGACGCTGTAGCCGCTCTGCTCAGCTTTGGGATCGAGCTGGCGGGCCTGGCGCGTCTCCTGCTCGGCCTGGTCCAGGGCGGGCAGGAAGGAGTGGCCGGGTTCGTACTTACCGCCAAGTTGCTGCAGGGTCACCTCCACCTCGGCGACCAGGGCCTCGGCCCGGGCCAGGGCCTGCACGGCCTCTGATGCTTCCATCGTCGTCTCCTCAGGGTATCGGGGTGCGGCGGCGGGTAAACGTCGCCGTCGGAGTTGCTGGGCTGACCTCATCATCACCCGGTGCGCACCACGCCGGGTGGTGTGGCAAACCATAGCCTAAACCCGGCCCGGCATGCGTTGATATCGCGTCCTGACCGCGGTGCGGAGACGTACCCGTCGCGACCAATCCCGCTTACACTGCCAACGGCCGTCCCGCGCTCGTCGCGGGTCCTGTTCGGCCGGCCATGCCGGCATTCCTCCTGTACCGAGGTCATCGATGTCTGCCAAGCTCAACCGCTATAGCGCCCGTATTACCGAACCCAAGTCCCAGGGCGCCTCCCAGGCCATGCTCTATGGCACCGGCCTGAGCGAGGCCGACCTCGGCAAGCCGCTGATCGGTATCGTCGGCGTCTATCTGGAAGGCAACACCTGCAACATGCACATGCTAGACCTGGCGGCGCAGGTAAAGGCCGGCACCACCGCGGCCGACCTGGTGGGGCTGCGCTTCAACACCATCGGGGTCAGCGATGGCATCAGCATGGGCACCGAGGGCATGAGCTACTCGCTGCAATCCCGCGACCTGATCGCCGACTCGGTCGAGACCGTCGCCGCCGCTCAATGGTACGACGGGCTCATTGCCATTCCCGGCTGCGACAAGAACATGCCCGGCGTGATCATGGCCATGGCCCGGCTCGACCGCCCTGGCATCATGGTCTATGGCGGCACCATCCGCGCCGGCCGCGGCCAGGATGGCGCCCCGCTGGACATCGTCTCGGCCTTCCAGAGCTACGGCCAGTTCCTCGCCGGTACCATCGACGAGGAGGAGCGCCGCGACATCGTCCGTCACGCCTGCCCTGGCCCCGGCGCCTGCGGTGGCATGTACACCGCCAACACCATGGCCTCGGCGATCGAGGCGCTGGGCATGTCGCTGCCCTATAGCGCCTCGCTGCCGGCCGACGACCCCGGCAAGCTCGATGAATGTCAGCGCGCCGGACTCGCCATGCGCACCATGCTGGAACAGGATCTGCGCCCCAGCCGGATCATGACTCGCGCCGCCTTCGACAATGCCCTGGCGATGGTCATGGCGCTGGGCGGCTCCACCAATGCGGTGTTACATCTGATCGCCATGTCGCGGGCGGTCGGCGTCAACCTGACGCTGGAGGACGTCCAGGCTGCCAGCGACCGTACCCCCTACCTGGCCGACCTCAAGCCCAGTGGGCGTTATGTGATGGAGGACCTGCATCAGGTTGGCGGTACCCCGGCGGTGATGAAGTACCTGCTGGCGCACGATCTGATGCACGGCGACTGCCTGACCGTGACCGGGCGCACCCTGGCGGAAAACCTGGCGGAACTGCCGGACCTGGTCGCCGGCCAGACCATCGTCATGCCGCTGACGCAACCCATCAAGGCCACCGCCCATATCCAGATCCTGCGCGGCAACCTGGCCCCGGACGGGGCGGTGGCCAAGATCACCGGCAAGGAAGGGCTGCAATTCGCCGGGCCGGCGCGGGTCTTCGATGCCGAGGAAGAGATGCTCGCGGCGCTGGAGGCCGGGCGCATCCAGAAGGGTGATGTCGTGGTGATCCGCTACGAGGGTCCCAAAGGCGGCCCGGGCATGCCGGAGATGCTGACCCCCACCTCGGCCATCATGGGTGCCGGGCTGGGCAAGGAGGTCGCGCTGATCACCGATGGGCGCTTCTCCGGTGGCTCTCACGGCTTCATCATCGGCCACGTCTGTCCGGAGGCCCAGGCCGGCGGGCCAATCGCCTTGCTCGCCGACGGCGATCGGATCGTCATCGATGCCGCCGCGCGCATCCTGGCGGTGGAACTCGACGACGCTGAACTCGACCGCCGCCGGGCCGCTTGGACCATGCCGCCCTACAAGGCCGAGCGCGGCACCCTGGCCAAATACATTCGCTGCGTGCAGCCGGCCTCGGTGGGCTGCGTCACCGACGAATAGCCGGCGCCAACTCCGGGCCGCGGACCCGGCGACCGCCCAGTGATGGGTGAGCACCGCATGCCGGGGTGCGGCCGCCCCGCGCTGGCAGCGCCTCGCGGCCGCGCCCGGTTCACTCTGTCCCATGCCGCAACTCCGCACCGACCGCTTCCACCTGCGCCCCTTCGCTCCGGCGGACGTCGTTGCCTTCAGCCAGGCCGTCCGCGAATCCAGCGCCACCGTCGGGCGCTGGATGAACTGGGCGCATGCCGGCTATTCCGAACGCGAGGCGCGTGCCTGGTTTCGCGCCTGCCGCACCGCCCGTGCCGAGGGCAGTGCCTATGAGTTTGGCATCTTCAGCGTCGCCGACGGACTCTTGGTAGGCGGTGCCGGTCTGAATCAATTCAACCGGCCCAACGGCTTCTGCAACCTGGGTTACTGGGTGCGAGCCTCGCAGCAGCGGCGCGGCGCCGCGCTAGCCGCGGTGCAGGCGCTGGCTCCTTACGCGTTCAGCGAACTGCAACTGATAAGGGTCGAGATCGTCGTCGCCGTCGGCAACACCCCGAGTTTTCGCCTGGCGCTGAAGGCCGGCGCCACCTACGAAGGCTGCGCCCGTAACCGATTACGCCTGCATGGCCGCCTGATTGCGGCGTACGTCTTCTCCTTGGTACCCGGTGACCTGGCCACGCCGGGCGCCCGGGGCTGACCGGGGCGCAGGCACGAGCAGCTGGTGAGACCGGCTGCCCGACCGGCACACCTGCTTGCGGCCCAGCCACGGCCTGCCCCGGCGAACGCCTTGACCGCGCTGGCAGCCGCTGCTGGCTTCGGCAGCGCCATCCAGCTGGGCAGGCGCCCGGCAGCCGTCGTCATGCGGTGGGTGCTGCTGGTGGGTCTTGGTGTCTCGCTGTCGCCGGAGTTGGTTGGGGATCGGTTGCCAGCAGCGCCGCGCTCAACTGGGTTCCACTTGGCTGAGATGGCGGCCGACAGCGATCCAACTGCCGACGATGCCGAGTAGGGCGCTACCACCGAGCAACAGTGCCGAGGCCTGCAGGTCCAGACCCTGGATGCGCAGTTCGCTCTGGTAGAGCTGGGCCAGCCGTGCCGCCGGGGCCTGCAGCAGCCAGCCGGCCAGGGCGACCAGCAGCCAGGCCAACACACCACCGAGCAGGCCGTACCAGGCACCGCTGTACAGGAAGGGGCGGCGGACGAAGGCGCCGGTGGCCCCTACCAGGTCCATGATCGTGATCTCCGTGCGCCGGTTTTCGATCTCCAGGCGAATGGTGTTGCCGATCACTAGGAGGACCGCCAGGCTCAGCATGGCGCCGAGCAGCAGGGCAGCTTGGCGTAGCAGTTGCACGATGGCGCGAAAGCGTTGCGCCCATTGCGCGTCCAGGCGTGCAAAGTCCCCCTCCGGCAGCGCCTCCAGCGCGGCGACGAGGCGCGCCAGGGCGGCCGGCGATTGCGCCTGAGCGCTGGGGTAGAGGGCCAGGACCACCGGCAGCGGATTGCCGCCGAGCTGATCCAGCGCGCCGCCCAGGCCGCTGTAGGCGCGAAACTCGGCGAGGCCCTGGTCACGACTGATCAACTCCACGGTGCTGATATCGGCGCGCTGGCGCAGCCGCGCGGCGATCTCGGCGGCGCGCGCCTCGTCCACCTCGGGGGCCAGGAACAACGAGACTGCAGCGCTGCGTTCCCATTCGCCGCCGATCTGCTCCAGGTTGGTCAGCAGCAGATAGAGGGCGGCCGGCAGGGCCAGGGCGATGGCGATGGCGGCGACGGTCATCCCGGTGGCAAGAGGCCTGGCCAGCAGGCCGGCAAGGGTGTCGTGGGCGGTCTCCCGGTGTTGCTCGAACCAGCCGCGCAGGCCCTGGAGCAGCCCGACGCGACGGCGTTGGGGGCGGCTTCGCGGTGGAGGCGGGCGGCGGCCGCGGCGCTGGCGATGACGGCTGGCAGTCATGCGCAGGGGTCACCAGCCACCGGAGTCGGCTACCAGCCGCCCGGCATGCAGGCGCAGGGTCCGGTAGGACATCTCCTCCACCAGTTCCAGGTTGTGGGTCGCGATCAGCAGGCTGACGCCGACCTCGTGGAAGCGTTCGAACAGGGTGAAGATCTCTCTTGACAGGTCCGGGTCGAGGTTGCCGGTGGGCTCGTCGGCCAGGATGATCGGCGGGCGCCCGACCACGGCGCGGGCGATGCCCACGCGCTGCTGCTCGCCGCTGGAGAGGGCCAGCGGGCGCGCCCGCTCCAGGCGCAGCAGGCCGACCTGGTCGAGGGCTGCGCGCACGCGTCGGGCGATGTCGCGCCGGGGCATCCCGGCGGCCACCAGTGGCAGGGCGACATTGTCGAATACGGTACGATCCGGCAGCAGCCGGTGGTCCTGGAAGATCATCCCGATCTCGCGGCGATGGTAGGGGATCAGGCGCCGCGGCAGGCTGCCGAGGTTGCGCCCGTTGACCAGCACCTGACCACGGGTCGGCCGCTCGATCAGCCCGATCAGCTTCAGTAAGGTGCTCTTGCCGGCGCCGGAATGGCCGGTCAGAAAGGCCATCTCGCCAGCGGTGAGGCGCAGGCTGAGGTCCTTGAGGGCATCGCCGCGCTCCGGATAACGCTTGGTGACATGGTCGAACTGGATCATGACCGGGACGCGCCGGCGGTGGATGGACGCGGTGCGTGGACGGGACCAGGCGCGCGCCGCGGCACGCCCCCGTGCCACCCTGCAAGCAACAACGACAGGACCGACAGCCTAGGGGGTAAAGAGGGCATCGAGGAACTCCTCGGCATCGAAGTGCCGCAGATCCTCGACCTTCTCGCCGATGCCGATGAAGCGGAACGGCACCGGCAGATGCTCGGCGAGCGCGAACAGAATCCCGCCCCTGGCAGTGCCGTCGAGCTTGGTCAGGGTGATGCCGGTGAGCGGCAGGCAAGCATGGAACTGCACCGCCTGATGCAGCGCGTTCTGCCCGGTGGTCGCGTCTACCACCAACATCACCTCGTGCGGGGCGTCGGGATCGATCTTCTTCACCACCCGCGCGATCTTCTTGAGTTCTTCCATCAGGTTGGCCTTGGTGTGCAGGCGCCCGGCGGTGTCGGCGATGAGCACGTCGATGCCGCGCGCGGTCGCCGCTTGCAGGGCATCGAAGATGACCGAGGCGGGATCGGCGCCGGTCTGCTGGGCGATCACCGGCACGCCGTTGCGCTCGCCCCAGACCTGCAGCTGCTCCACGGCGGCGGCGCGAAAGGTGTCGCCTGCGGCGAGCATCACGCTGTTGCCCTCGTCCTTGAGCTGGCGCGCCAGCTTGCCGATGCTGGTGGTCTTGCCGACGCCATTGACGCCGACCATCAGGATCACCTGCGGGCGGCCCGGGGCGGCGGGCTGCACCGGGGTTTGATGGCGGGTGATGATGGCCCCCAGTTCCCGTCGCAGCGCGCGCAGGAAGGCATCGGTATCGGTGAGTTCGCGGCGCTTAATCCGCCAACCCAGGTCGTCGATGATGCGCCGGGTGGCGGTCACGCCGACGTCTGCCGACAGCAGCAGGGCTTCCAGTTCCTCCAGCAGGTCAGCGTCGATCTCGGCGCGGCCAGCCACCAGGTCGTTGATGTCTGCTTGGAGGACGGCGCGGGTGCGCGAGAGTCCAGCGATCAGGCTGGTGAGCATCAGGCCCTGCTGCTGCCTGGCCTTGCCGGCAGCGCGGGCCATGGCCTGCGCGAGCCGGCCGTTGCCCACCGGGGGATCGTCGCGGCTGGCCGGGGGCCAGGGCGCGGCGCTTGGCCGCGGGGCCGTGGCGGTCGTCGGGGGCGCGGCCGGGGCAGTCG
>REDK01000038.1 GCA_007693535.1 Chromatiaceae bacterium | reverse complement strand
CCAGCGTCAACTGGCGCCCCAACCGCTGCCGGCCCCACTGCCGACCCCGGTCAGGCCGGAGACCTCTCGCGATGTTGATTGGGACTGGGCGCGCCCGACCCGGCCGGCACCAGGGACCGGCGAGCGGCCCCTCGCGGGTGAGCGCCCGGATCAGCGCGGCTTGACCGACGCCCCGGGTGCGGCGCCCGCTCCTGATCGCGGGCTGGCGGTACCCCCGCCCCGCGTACCCGAGCGGGTGCCGGACGAGGCCTGGAGTCGGGTCCCGGACCCGGCCCCGATGCGCGATCTGGAGCGCGAACCAGTCCGAGCCCCGGAACCGGCGCCAGAACCCACCCCGATGCGCGCGCCCGAGCGGGCTGCCCTGCCGCCGCCGGTGGCTGCGGCCACCCCGCCGGCGCAGGTGAACCTGCCCATTCCCAGGGCCCCCGCCGGGAACGTACGCGAGTTCGAGCACTTCATGTACGACATGCTATTCGGCGCTGCGGAGGTGGACAGTACCGCCAGCGGGCCAGATGCCGCGCGGGCGTTCGAACTGAAGATGTTTCAGCCGCCGCTGCGCGGCCCGGTGCGGCCGCGGGGCTGGGAGCAGTAGCCGCGTTGCGCGCCCGCCGGTCGGTGGGCGCGTTTGGCCGGGCGCTGGCGAGCGGCCCCAGTTGGCAGCGAGAGCAACCAACACCGCTGCCAGCAGACCGCCTAACGGGAAAGCGAGGCCGGGAAGCGATGGCGGGCGATCCGCGCGGCAACAGTCCTGGCGCCGCGTCACCGCCCTGATTCGATCCGAGCCGATCGGGTCCGACCGCGAGACTGGTGGCCGGCCCGACCCTGGACCGACCGCTCAGAACAGAAAATAGCGCTGGGTCAGAGGCAGTTCGGTCGCCGGTTCGCAGGTCAGCAGGTCGCCATCGGCGCGCACCTGATAGGTCTGCGGGTCCACCTCCAGCTTGGGCTGCCAGAAGTTGTGGATCATGTCGATCTTGCGCACCTGACGCACATCGCGCACCACGCCGATCTGGCGCTTCAGACCCAGGCGCTGCGGCTCGCCCGCCTGCAGGGCCCATTGTGAGACGAAGGTCATACAGGTGGCCCCCAGAGCACCGCCCAGGGCGCCGAACATGGGCCGGTAATGCACCGGCTGCGGCGTCGGGATCGAGGCATTGGGATCGCCCATCGGCGCGCAGGCGATCATGCCGCCCTTGATGACCAGGCTCGGCTTGACCCCGAAGAAGGCCGGTCGCCACAGCACTAGGTCGGCCAGCTTCCCCACCTCCACCGAGCCCACCTCATGGGCGATGCCATGGGTGATGGCTGGATTGATGCTGTACTTGGCGAGATACCGCTTGACCCGGTAATTGTCATTGTCGCCGCGGTCCACCGCACCGGCCCAGGCCGGTGCCGCTAGGTGACCGCGCTGTACCTTCATCTTGTGCGCGGTCTGCCAAGTGCGGGCAATGGTCTCGCCGACCCGGCCCATGGCCTGGGAATCGGAGGCGATCATGCTGAAGGCGCCGAGATCGTGCAGGATATCTTCGGCGGCGATGGTCTCGCGGCGGATGCGCGACTCGGCAAAGGCGACGTCCTCCGGGATGGACGGCGACAGGTGATGGCAGACCATCAGCATATCCAGATGCTCGTCCACGGTATTCACCGTATAGGGCCGGGTGGGATTGGTCGAGGATGGCAGCACGTTGGCCAGTCCGGCCGCCTTGATGATATCCGGGGCATGGCCGCCGCCGGCGCCCTCGGTGTGATAGGTATGGATGCAGCGATCCTTGAAGGCGGCGATGGTGTCCTCGACGAAACCGGATTCGTTCAGGGTGTCGGTATGGATCGCGACCTGCACCTCCATCTTCTCCGCCACCGCGAGCGCGCAATCGATGGTGGCCGGGGTGGTGCCCCAGTCCTCGTGCAGCTTCAGCCCCATGGCACCGGCGCGGACCTGCTCCTCCAGGGCATTGGGCAGACTGCCGTTGCCCTTGCCCAGCAGCCCGATATTGACTGGCAGCGCCTCGGCCGCCTGCAGCATCCGGCGGATGTTCCAGGGACCCGGGGTGCAGGTGGTGGCATTGGTGCCGGTGGCCGGACCGGTCCCGCCGCCGAGCAGGGTGGTGATACCGGAGGCCAAGGCGTCCTCGGCCTGTTGTGGGCAGACGAAATGGACATGGGCATCGATGCCTCCGGCGGTCAGGATCTGGCCCTCGCCGGCAATGACCTCGGTGCCAGGGCCGATCAGCACATCCACCCCATGCTGGGTGTTGGGATTACCGGCCTTGCCGATGATCCGGATGCGCCCGTGCTTGATCCCGACATCGGCCTTGACAATGCCCCAGAAGTCGAGGATCAGGGCGTTGGTGATGACCAGGTCCATGACCTCGTCGGCCTGACGCTGGCATTGTCCCATGCCGTCGCGAATGACCTTGCCGCCGCCGAAGGTCACCTCGTCGCCGTAATGGGTCAGGTCTTCCTCGACCTCGATGATCAGATCGGTATCAGCGAGCCGCAGCCGATCGCCGGTGGTTGGTCCGTAGAGGGACGCATAGGCCTGCCGGCTAATCCTGCTCATGCGCTGTCTCCGCTGTCGGTGACCTCGGTAGCCGGTGGCGAGGGATCCAATGGCCCCATGATCCGGCCTTGAAAACCATAGACCTCGCGGTGGCCGGCATAGGGCACCAGGTTCACCGTGCGCGACTGCCCGGGCTCGAAGCGCACCGCGGTGCCGGCCGGGATGTCGAGCCGATGGCCGCGAGTCGGCTCGCGGTCGAAGGCGAGCGCGGCGTTAGTCTCGTAGAAGTGGTAATGCGAGCCGACCTGAATCGGACGGTCGCCGGTATTGGCGACGGTGACGCTCAGGACCGGCCGGCCGGCATTGAGTTCGATCTCGCCGGGGGCGGGGAGGCATTCGCCTGGAATCATCTTGGCAGACCTCGGTGGCGAGGCGCTGGGGACGGGCGGTGCGCGGCGGCGGGCACTGGACCCGGCCCGGGCCCCGGCTGGTCCCGGAGCAGCCGCCGCTCAAATGATGGGATCGTGGACGGTGACCAGTTTGGTGCCGTCGGGGAAGGTGGCCTCTACCTGCACGTCATGGATCATCTCGGCGATGCCGTCCATCACATCGTCGCGGGTGAGCAGGGTGCGGCCATAGTCCATCAGTTCGGCCACGCTGCGCCCGTCGCGGGCACCCTCAAGGATCGCGCAACTGATATAGGCGATCGCCTCCGGATAGTTCAGCTTCAGGCCCCTGGCCTTGCGCCGCTCTGCCAGCAGGCCGGCAGTGAACAGTAGCAGCTTGTCTTTCTCTCGCGGGGACAGCTCCATGATCGGCTCCTGTGAGCGTCGTGGACGATGGGCGTCCTGCATGGCCGCGGGTGTGGGGCGCGCGCCCGACGGCGATGATCCTGCAGGCGGGCAGTTTACGCTAGCCAGGGGCGGGGATACAGGGATACCGCGGCCCAGACGCGGACGCGCGATCATGGCGCCAAGCGGGCGGGCAACGGCGGTTTGAAGAGATCGCGCAGAGATCGCACAGATCAGCGGGGGCGGCTCGTCCCTGGGTCCGGCCGGTCGTGCGCGCGACCCGCGGGCGACCCCAGGCGGAACGCTGAAAGGATTGCAGGGTTTCCCGCTGGGCAGGATGCGCAGGCGATGTTCAATCGCTGATCAGCGATTGAACATGAGGGAACCCCGCGACTGCGTCGTCGGGGCCCGTGCCGATGGTCGGGCAGGGTGCCCGATCAATCAGCGTTTCCTCAGACAGCCTGACCGCTGGCAAGGCCGGCTGCCTTCAGGGCCGTGGTGATCTCGTCCAGGATCGCCGGATCATCAATGGTGGCCGGCATCCGGTACTCGATGCCGTCGGCGATCGACTTCATGGTGCCGCGCAGGATCTTACCGGAGCGCGTCTTGGGCAGCCGCTCGACCACCAGCACGGTCTTGAATGCTGCCACCGGACCGATCTGCTCACGCACGAGCCGGACCAGGTCGGCGCCGATTTCCTCGTTGGAATGCTGGACGCCGGCCTTGAGGACCACCAGGCCGACCGGCAGTTCGCCTTTCAACTTGTCGGCCACGCCGATGACGGCGCATTCGGCCACGTCCGGATGACTGGCCAGTACCCCCTCCATGCCGCCGGTGGACAGGCGATGGCCCGCGACATTGATGATGTCGTCGATGCGGCTCATCACGAAGACATAGCCGTCCTCGTCCAGGTAGCCGGCATCGCCGCTCAGGTAATAGCCGGGCTGGGCCGATAGATAGGACTCGACGAAGCGCTCGTCGTTGTTCCACAGGGTCGGCAGGCAGGCCGGCGGCAGTGGCAGTCGGACCATGATGCGGCCAATGCCGCCCGGAGCGACCGGCGCGCCTGCCTCATCCAGCACTTCGACGGCATAGCCGGGCACCGGCTTGGTGGGCGAGCCGGGCTTGATCGGCATCACCTCCAGGCCGATACAGTTGGCGGCGATCGCCCAGCCGGTCTCGGTTTGCCACCAATGATCGATCACCGGCACCCCGAGCATGTCGCCGGCCCAGGCCAGGGTGTCGGGATCGCAGCGCTCACCGGCCAGGAAGAGGGTGCGCAGGGTGCTGATGTCGTAGCGCTTGAGGTGTTCGCCGTGGGGGTCATCGCGCTTGATGGCGCGGAAGGCGGTGGGGGCGGTGAACAGCACCGAGACCCGGTGTTCCTCGATCACGCGCCAGAAGGCACCGGCATCGGGAGTCCCGACCGGTTTGCCCTCGTACATGATGCTGGTGCAGCCATACAGCAGCGGGGCATAGACGATGTAGGAATGGCCGACGACCCAGCCCACGTCGGAGGCCGCCCAGTACACCTCACCGGGGCGCATGTCGTAGACATAGCGCATGCTCCAGTGCATGGCCACGGCATGGCCGCCATTGTCGCGCACCACTCCCTTGGGCTGACCGGTGGTCCCGGAGGTGTAGAGGATGTAGAGCGGATCGGTCGCCGCTACCGGTACGCAGGCGGCGGGTTCGGCGCTTGCGACCGCCTCGGCCCAGTCGACATCGCGGCCCGGGATCAGGTCCGCGCGGCCTTGCGGGCGCTGCAGGATCACGCAGTGCTCGGGCTTATGCGCGGCGGCCTCGATCGCGGCATCGACCAGTGGCTTGTAGAGAACCACGCGGCTGGGCTCGATGCCGCAGGAGCCGGCGACGATCACCTTGGGCTTGGCATCATCGATGCGCGTGGCCAGTTCCCGCGCCGAGAAGCCGCCGAAGACAACCGAATGGATGGCGCCGATACGGGCACAGGCGAGCATGGCGATGGCCGCCTCCGGCACCATCGGCATGTAGACAATCACCCGATCGCCCTTGGTCACGCCGAGGTCGCGCAGCAAGCCGGCGAAACGGGCGCAGCGCTCGCGCAATTCGGCATAGGTGATGACGGTCTTGCTATCGGTGACCGGGCTGTCGTGGATCATCGCGGGCTGTTCGCCGCGGCCTTCCTCCACGTGGCGGTCCACCGCGTTGTAGCAGGTGTTGATCTCGGCGCCAGCGAACCAGTGAAAGAAGGGGGGCGTGCTATCGTCCAGCACCCGGGTCCAGGGCTTGTCCCAGACCAGCGCCTGTGCTGCCTCGCCCCAGAAGCCTTCGGGGTCGGTCAGCGAGCGGTCGTAGGCGGCCTGATAGGCGCCGGTGCCGGCGTCGGGATGGTGGTGATCTTGACCCATGCCAGTCTCCTCCGGGTAGGTGTTGTTGTGGGCCGTCGGCAACGGCCCCGGTCATGGTGGTCCACCGCCGCCGAGGGGATTCGAGATCGGCGGCGGGTGGCCGGCGAAGGTAGCGCAGCCAGGGGCCGATGACAAACACCTGAGATGAATTCTCAACATTGAATTGTCGACAATCTGGGCCAGCAGACCACAACCACGCTCTGCCGCTGCCCGCCGCCGCGGAACCGGCCCTGCTGCAGGCCGCCCGCGGTGGCGACTGCCTGGTGGATCGCGGGCGCGTCAGAAGGCCGGCTTCTCCGGGGCCTCCTCGAACATCTGCACGCTAGCCATGATCTCGGCCCGGGCATCGTTACAGTCGCCCCAGCCCTCGACCCGGACCCATTTGCCCTCGTCGAGATCCTTGTAATGCTCGAAGAAGTGCGCGATCTGATCGAGCAGATGCGGCGGCATGTCTTCCAGGCCCTGAATGTTGCGATATCCATTGAAGAGGTCGTTGACCGGTAGCGCCAGGATCTTGGCGTCATCGCCCGACTCATCGGTCATCTTCAACACCCCGATGGGGCGGCACTTGATGACCGAGCCGGAGATCAGCGGGTATGGGGTCACCACCATCACGTCCACCGGGTCGCCATCAAGGGACAGGGTCTTGGGGACATAGCCGTAGTTGCATGGGTAGTGCATGGCGGTGGTCATGAAACGATCCACGAACATGGCGCCGGTGGCCTTGTCCATTTCGTATTTGACCGGTTCGGAATGCGATGGGATCTCGATGATGACGTTGATTTCGTCGGGGATACGGTCGCCGCGGGGGACGAGGTGCAGGTCCATGATCGGCCTCGGTGATGCTGATTGATTGGGCAGCGGCGCGCCGCGGCGCGCCGGAGTCAGCCGGTATGCTGACGCCGGGATAGTAACTGCAACCGCGGCAGGCGTGCAGGCGCGAGGTCACGCCGATGGCCATCCGCCAAGGACGGCGCCGCTGCCGGCGGCCGCACGGTTGCAATGGAGGAGCCGGCGGCCTACCGGCGACGGCAGCCGTTGCGGTGTTGGGCATGTTCATTTGCTTGTCATCGCCCCTGAACCCTTCCGTCAAGTTACACCTCTAAGATACTGTTACCCGGACGGCATCCGGGCACCGTTGCCGGGTTGGGGGACGATTGCCGGCGCCCCCTGCCGGCCTGGGGGTCAGGGAAACGCCGAAGCACTCAGCGGTTTTCCCCAGGCACCAGCCCCGCCATTTTCAATTCTCGACAAGGAAGATGAAGTGGCCCGGCGACCGCGTCGGCGGGCACCGTGCTGATTGTCGACCAGGATGGCCGATCGATCAGCTTCCCCAGAGAACGATCACCGAGGACGACCCATGAACAGTCGGACCCACCGGGCCGAGCGTCGTTACAGCGCCCGCCACCCGCTCCATCTGCCGGTCTACATCCGCTACCACCGCCGACCCTTTCTGGGCGCGCAGGCGCAGGATCTCTCGGTCGGCGGGATGTTTCTGCGGGTGCGCGCCCTGACCCTACCCATTGGTACCCCGGTCGAGCTGGAATTCGACGGCCTCGGGCGGCGCTGGCTGCTGCCGGCCATCGTGGTCCACGGCAACCCGCATGGCATCGGGGTGATGTTCCGCGAGCCCCAACCGGCCCTGTTTCGCGGCCTAGTCCAGGATGCCGACCGCTGGCCACCGCCCGCATCACCGCGGGAAGAGCACATGGGTGCCGTCCCGCGTCGTCGCTGATCCCACTGCCCGATCCGGCGTCCCCCTCCGATCCTCGGAGAGTGCTTGCTCAGTGCGCTAGGCCCCAGGGCCGACTAGCCTTCACGCTGCTCGCCCAGCCAATCTCCCGCTCTCCTGGCCCCCGCCGTCGCCTTCGCGCCCTGCCCGCCTGCCTTGGTCCAGTGGACCGCTAGCCGAACAGCCGCGCCGGCAACCAGGTGATCAACTGCGGGAACAACGCCAGCGTCACCAGCATCGACAACTGGATGAGAATAAATGGCATTACGCCGCGGTAGATCGCTAGGGTCTCGAGTTCCGGCGGTGCCACGCCGCGCAGATAGAACAGGGAGAAGCCGAACGGCGGGGTGAGAAACGAGGTCTGCAGATTGATTGCAATCATGATCCCGAGCCACACCGGGTCGAACCCCATGCCCAGCAAGATCGGGCCGACGATGGGCACGACCACGAAGGTGATCTCGATGAAGTCGAGGATGAACCCGAGCAGGAACATCACCAGCATCACCAGTAGCATGGCACCGATGCGCCCTCCCGGCAGCCCGGTCAGGAACCCGGTGATCAGTTCGTCGCCGTCGAAGCCGCGAAACACCAGCGCGAACAGGGCGGCGCCGATGAAGATGAAGAACACCATACTGGTGACGATCAGGGTGCGCTCGAGCACCTCGTATAGGGTGGCCAGACCCAATTGCCGATGTGCTGCAGCCAGCACCAGGGCCCCGACCGCCCCGACCGCGGCGGCCTCGGTCGGGGTCGCCAGGCCTTTGAGGATCGAACCGAGCACCGCCACGATCAGGGCCAGCGGCGGCAATAGCACCCGCACCACCTGCCACCAGAACCGCAGGCCCCGCGGCGGGCGCTCCGTGGCGGGGATCGCCGGGGCAGCATTGGGGGCGAACAGTGCAACCCCGATCAGGTAGGCCAGATACGCCCCGACCAGCAGCAGCCCCGGGATCAGCGCGCCGACGAAGAGATCACTCACCGAGACGGTCTTCGGCGCGAAGATGCCGAGGTCCAACTGCGCCTGCTGATAGGCCGAGGAGAGCACATCGCCGAGCAGTACCAGCACGATCGAGGGCGGGATGATCTGCCCCAGGGTGCCGGAGGCACAGATAGTCCCGGCCGCCAGGCTCGGACGATAGCGTCGGCGCAGCATGGTCGGCAGCGATAACAGGCCCATGGTCACCACCGTGGCACCGACGATGCCGGTGCTGGCCGCGAGCAACATGCCGACCAGTGTCACCGAGATGCCCAGCCCGCCGCGCAAGGGGCCGAACAGCAGGGCCATGGTCTCTAGCAGGTTCGCGGCCACTCGTGAGCGCTCCAGCATGACGCCCATGAAGACGAAGAGCGGCACCGCGATCAGCGTCTCGTTGGTCATGATGCCGTAGAGCCGGTTCGGCAGCGCGGCCAAGAAGGCTGGATCGAACAGACCGAGAATCTGACCCAACCAGCCGAACAACAGCGCGGTGCCGCCGAGGGCCAGGGCGACCGGGTAGCCGGACAGCAGCGCCGCTCCCACCGCCAGGAATAGCAGCAGGGGCAGGTAGTCAGACATCGCGGTCGCTGGTGAAGGCGCCACCGGAGGTGGTGGGTAGGGCGACCGTTGCGCCGGCCAAGTAGAGCGCGTTGCGCAACACCCATACCGTCCCCTGCAGCAGAACCAGGACCGGCATCGCGAGCAGCAGCGACTTCAGCAGCCAGACCCCGGGCAGCCCCCCGGCCTCGCGCGAGCCCTCGCGGATGGCCCAGGCATCGCTGACATAGCCGAAGGAGGCAAACAGCACGAACAGGCAGACCGGGAACAGCAGTAGCAGGGTGCCGAGCAGGTCCACCCAGGCCTGCCCGCGGCGCGACAGGCGCTGATAGAAAATATCGACCCGCACATGGGCATCGCGTTGCAGGGTATAGGCAGCGCCCAGCATGAACAGGGTCGCGTGCAGGTAGGTGATCGATTCCTGCAGGGCGATGGAGCCGAACGCGAAGGCGTAGCGCAAGACCACCACCACAAAGGTCACCAGCACCATGGCCAGGGCCAGCCAGGCCACCAGCCGACCCAAGCCGGCATTGATCAGCTCCAGCCCGGCGGCAAGACGCAGCAGCCAGGGCGGTGCGCGTTCAGTCGGCATGGGTCGGCGCTATCGCCAGCAGCGGCGCGGCGCGCTCACCAACTGAACAGCAGCCATTGGGGCACCGCGATGGCCGCTGGTGGCTCGCGGGACTGCACATCGAGCTGGCCGTCGCCGTTGGTGTCGAGCAGGTAGTAAGGGGGGCCGACGCTGGGCTGTACCCGCACCATGTAGACCTGCCCGCGCACGCTGTACTCGGTGATGGTCTCGGTCTCGGTCTCGCGGATGATGATATCCGGCACGCCGATGCGATCGCCGGCGAAGGGGGCCGAGGGTACCTCCGGGGCCGACAGAAAGGTCCCACCCTCGGACTGGGCCAGCGCCCGCGGGGCCGGCAGCAGCGGTGACAGTAGGATTGGGATCGATAGCACCGCGACCAGGGCCGGGGCAGGCAGTGCCCGCGGGGTCGCCGTCAGCACGGGGGCGGGCGAAATTCTTATCGGCATCGGCATCGGCTCCGGCAGCGACAACAGGCGCGTTAGTGTAACGGATCGCGCGCACTGGCTGGCGCGGCAACCGGCTCAGGCACGTTCCACCGGGAAGGCCAGGACGGCATCGATGTGCGCCGCGGCGGTGACGAGCATCAACAGCCGGTCCAGGCCCAGGGCGACCCCGGCGCAGGCTGGGAGGCCGGCCGCGAGCGCCCCCAGCAGTCCCTCGTCCGGAGGCACCAGTGGTTGCCCGGCACGGGCGCGGACAGCCAGATCGGCCGCAAACCGGGCGCGCTGCTCGTCGGCGTCGGTGAGTTCCTCGAAGCCGTTGGCCAGCTCCATACCGTCCAGATATAGCTCGAAGCGCGCCGCCACCGGCACTGGGCCGGGTCGGATGCGCGCCAGGGCGGCCTGGCTAGGGGGATAATCGCAGAGAAAGGTCAGGTGCGGGCGCCCGGTGGTGGCGTCCCGGCCCAGCCCCGGTTCCAGGCACTGGGTCAACAGCAGATCGAGCCAGCCATCGCGGTCCAGATCGAGCTGGTCGGCGACGCCGACCAGCCCGAGGGCGTGGGCGTGGGCGCCGAGCGCGGCGGCGCTGGTGGCCCAGGGATCGAGGTCCAGATGATCCAGAAACAGGTCACGATAGGTCAGCCGCGTGCTGGCCAGGTTCGGACGTCGGAGCAGGCAACGTACCAGGGCAGCGACCTCGTCCATCAGGCACTCCAGCGACCAGCCCGGCCGATACCATTCCAGCAGGCTGAACTCGGGATGATGGCGGCGCCCGCGCTCGCCCCCCCGGAACACCTTGCAGACCTGATAGATCGGCCCGCTGCCGGCGGCCAGCAGACGCTTCATTGGAAATTCCGGTGACGTGTGCAGATACAGGGTCTGCGCGGCGGCGGCGTCGAGCAGGCAGTCGGTGTGCAGACTGGCGAGGGCCGGATCGGTGGCCGCAGCGCGCGAGAGGATCGGCGTCTCCACCTCCAGCACGCCGCGGTCGGCAAAGAATTCGCGCAAGTCCCGCAGCAGTGCGGCACGCGCCTGCAGGTGGGCCAGTGGGGCGCAGGGACGCCAGTCGGGGGATACGGCTGCCCTGGCCGCGGCGCGCGCGGTCTTGGTCCGCGCTGGAGAGCCTGCCGGGGTCGCTGCGGTGGTCCCCGCCGGCGGCCGCGGGGCGCTCACTCTTCCTTGGCGCGAGAGACGTAGGTGCCGCTGCGGGTATCAACCTTGATCAGCTCGCCGATCTGCACGAACAGCGGCACGTTGACCACCGCCCCGGTCTCCAGGGTGGCCGGCTTGCCGCCGCCGCCAGAGGTGTCGCCCTTGAGGCCGGGATCGGTTTCGTTGATCGCCAAGACCACGAAGTTGGGCGCCTCCACGCTCAGCGGCTGACCGTTGAATAGGGTCACCGCGCACAGATCCTGCTCCTTGATCCACTTGGCCGCCTCGCCCACCACGGCGGCATCGGCAGTGAGCTGCTCGAAGCTGTTGGGGTCCATGAAGTGCCAGAGTTCGCCGTCGTAGTAGAGGTATTGCAGCTCGGTATCGAGTACATCGGCAGCCTCGACGACATCGCCGGACTTGAAGGTGCGTTCCACCACCCGCCCGGTCTTGAGATTCTTGACCCGCACCCGGTTGAAGGCCTGGCCCTTGCCGGGCTTGACGAATTCATTCTCGACGATGCTATAAGGATCGCCGTCCAGCATGATCTTGAGACCACCCTTGAATTCGTTGGTCTTGTAAGTTGCCATCCGATCATCTCCGCAAAGGCTTGAGCGAAACCCCACCATGTTAGCGCGAAGCCCGGGGCGATGGCAGATGCAACCCTGGCAGCGCGAGCTGGCAGCGGCCTTCACCCGGCCCGCGGAACTGCTCGCCTATCTCGGGCTAGACCCCGCCCTGACGGCACCGGTCGCCTGGCCGCTGCTGGTGCCGCGCGGCTTCGCCGCGCTGATGGTTCCCGGCGATCCCGCCGATCCTCTGCTGCGCCAGGTCCTGCCCAGCGCCGCCGAGGGTCTGGCAACGCCGGGCTACAGCACCGATCCCCTCGCCGAAGCGGCCGCCCGGCGTGCCCCAGGCCTACTGTGCAAATACCGGGGCCGCGCCCTGCTGCTGGTCACTAAGGCTTGTGCGGTCCATTGCCGCTATTGTTTCCGCCGTCATTCTCACACGCCTGCGACCGGCCCCGCTATTGCCGGTCTGGAGGCCGCCTTGCAGGCGCTGGCCGCCGATCCCGGTATCCACGAGGTCATCCTCAGCGGCGGCGATCCCCTGCTGCTCGACGATGTTGCCCTGCGGGCCCTGATCGCGCGGTTGGCGGCGCTGCCGCACCTGCGCCGACTGCGTCTGCATACCCGCGTGCCAGTGCTGCTGCCGGCCCGCATCACCCCGACCCTGGTGGACCTGCTCACCGGCACCCGGCTGGCCCCGGTGATGGTGATCCACACCAATCATGCCGCCGAACTGGGAGATGCCGCGGCGGCTGCCCTCGACCGCTTGGGGCGGGCCCGTATCCCGTTGCTCAATCAGGGTGTGCTGCTGCGCGGGGTCAACGACAGCAGCGCGGTCCTGGCCGCTTTGGCAGAGCGGCTGTTCGCCCTGGGTGTGATCAACTATTACCTGCACCTGCTCGATCCGGTCCAGGGGGCTGCCCATTTTGCCGTACCGCGGTCCCGGGCGCGTGCCCTGCTGCGGGCCTTGCGCGCCGAACTGCCTGGTTATCTGGTGCCGCGGTTAGTGTGCGAAGTGGCCGGGGCGCCGAGCAAGCTGCCCATCGATGCCGCCTGAGCGGTGTCCGCGTCGGCCCCGACCCGCGCGCGGAGTCACGACCACCGTCTCCGGGGTCCGAGGGCGCCAAGATGCGAACCATGTTCCGGTACCTGGCCATGGACAATGTGCAGGGCGATTCCCTGCAGCCGTCTATCGAGTCCCTGTTGCTGTCGTCAGTCTGAGCGCTGGCCCACCTCCAGCCACGCCGGAGCGGCTCATCGGAAGTCGCGCGCTCGCACCAGCAAGGCCCCGAGCAGGTCGGAATAATCGGTCAGTTCGGTGGCCAGGAGTTGGGTCACCCCAGCGGTGCGCTGGACCCGGCCGCTGACCCCCAGCAGGCGCGCCCCGAGCAGGGTGGCGCGGTGGCGCGCTGCGACCTGTTGCCAGACCACCAGGTTCAACTGCCCGGTCTCGTCTTCTAGGGTCACAAAGGTGACCTGGTTGGCGGCGGCCGGGCGCTGGCGGTTGATCACCAGCCCGGCGCCGTGCACCAAGCGACCCGGGGCGGTCGCGGCCACCGCGGCGGCGCTGAGCAGACCGAGGGCGGCCAGACGCGCGCGCAGCAGGGCCAGGGGGTGGCGGCGCAGGGTCAGCCCCAGGCTGGCATAGTCGGCCACGATGTTGGCCCCCTCGGTAGGGGCCGTCAGCAGTGGCAGGCTGGGCTCGGCGTTGCCCACCGGCAATAAGGGTCGCGCCGGCTCGCGCCGGGCCACCTGCCAGGCGGCCTGGTGGCGATCGCCGGCGAGGCCGGCCAGGGCATCGGCGGCGGCCAGCGCGCGTA
>REDK01000039.1 GCA_007693535.1 Chromatiaceae bacterium | reverse complement strand
GCCTTTTTGGCCCAGCCTGCGGGGTCTGGGGGGGGGGGGGGGGGGCGTGGCCTTTGCGCGGGCTTTTGCCTGACGGGGGGGCGCGGCGGGGTCGGTCCGCCCGGGCGGCGCGACTGATCGTTCGCCAGCATTCCAATCCAGCAGCCAGGCCGGCGTCGCCAGGGCAGGGAGTCGCCCTCCGACGCCGGCATTGATGATTGAAATTGATGATCCAGCGGCAGTCGGATCGGGAGACCAGACCAGATCAAACCAGATCAGATCAGGGGCTGGCGGGATCGCCGTCGGTGGTCAGGGTGGCAGTCGCCGCTGGCGCCTTGGCGGCCAGGGCACGGCGTCTGGCCAACTGCTTGTCCAGAATGTTCTTCAGTGCAATCAACAGGCCGAGGCCGATAAACGCTCCCGGTGGCAGGATCGCGAGCAGGGCACCCTGGAAGCCACCACCGAGTTCAAATTGCAGGCCGCGGGCGGCCTCGCCCAGCAGCAGATACGACTGATAGAACAGGGTACCCTGGCCCAGAAATTCACGGATGGCACCCAGAACCACAAGGACTAGGGTGAAGCCGATCCCCATCGCTAATCCATCGACGATGGCGCGATCCACCCGCGCCTTGGAGGCGAAGGCCTCGGCTCGGCCAATGATGGCGCAGTTAGTCACGATCAGCGGAATGAAGAGGCCCAGGACCAGATAGAGGTCATACAGATAGGCCTGCATCGCCAGCTCCACCGCGGTGACGAAGCTCGCGATCACCACCACGAAGACCGGTAGGCGTACCTCGGGGCGCACCAGGTTGCGGATCAATGAGACGGTGGTGTTGGACAGCACCAGCACCGCCGTGGTGGCCAGCCCCATCCCGAGCCCATTGGTCGCGGAGGTGGTGACGGCCAGCAGCGGACAGAGTCCGAGCATGGCCACCAGGGCCGGATTGTTGGACCAGAGCCCGTCGCGAATCAGCCCGCCATAGCTGTTGTCGGCCATCAGTCATCCTCCTCGCCCGACCCGGCGGTCGTCGGCGTTAGGGTTGCGCCGTCCGTCTGCGGCGTGGGCGAATCGCTCGCCGCCGCGGCGTCGGTGCCGGTGTTACCCACGGCCACGGAGGTTGCCGCGGCGTTGGCAGCCTCCGGCTCCGGTGTGGCCGGCGTCGCCGCTGGCCCGGGCGCCGGGACGATCGGCGCGGTAGTGCCGGCAGGCGGCGGATCGAGGTCCGCCGCGGTCGCGGTGGTCAGCGTCTCGCTGGGACTGTCGGCGACGGTCGGTGCGCCGAGGGCGGGCAGGTCATAGAGCCGCTCGCCCTGCTGCTGGACGTACAGCAGCGTACTCTTGACTGCGTGCACCACCGAGCGCGGGGTGATGGTGGCGCCGGTGAACTGATCGAAGACCCCGCCATCGCGCTTGACCAGCCATTGCTCCGGGAGCGGGTCACGCAAGGAGCGGCCGTTGAACTGCTCGACGATCCAATCGTCCTTGCGCTCGTCGATCTGATCGCCGAGGCCGGGCGTCTCATGGTGCGACAGGACCCTGACCCCCCCCAGGGTGCCGTCGGAGAGCACCGCCACCAACAGCCGGATCGGGCCGGCGTAGCCGTCTGGGACGACCGGCTGCAGGACCACCGCGACCGGTTCGTCGCCGTCGCGCACGCGCATTACCTCGCTAGTGGGGGCGCCCAGCATCGCCTCATCGTGGACCAGGATCTTGTCGGTGAGCGGGTCGTTGGTCATACGCTCGGCGGGCACGATTGCGCGCAGCTTGCTGAGCATGGCCTCGCGCTGGTTCTCGATGATGCGCTCCTGGGTCAGCTCGTTGGTCATGGCGACCAGGCCGACCCCGCCGACCGCGAAGCTGCCGAGGATGAATGCGGCGATGAGAATGGGTTTCTTTTTCATAACGGGTTGATCCCGGGGGACTGGCCGCGGCTGTCGGGTCTGCTGCTGAAGTGGTACGGGCTGGTCCCGAACCAGACTGATTCACAGGCTGGTGCAGGGCTACCGTTCTGGGCCTCTCCGCGGGGTCATCTGGGTGACCGACCCGGCCGCGGCCCGGCCGGTCTCTTTCAGGTTTCTTTGCGTTGCCCGAATACCCGCGGCTGGGTGTAACGCTCGATCATCGGGGCGGCGATGTTCATCAGCAATACGCCGAATGCGACTGCATCGGGATAGCCGCCCCAGGTGCGGATAATGAAAACGGTCAGGCCGATCAGGCCACCATAGACGAGCTGGCCGCGGCGCGTGGTGCAGGCTGAGACCGGATCGGTGGCAATGAAAAAGGCGCCGAGGATGGCTGCGCCGGAGAACAGGTGAAAGGCCGGGAACGGGTAGGACTGGGGATCGATCAGCCAGAACAGTCCGGCCGGCAGCAGCAGGCCGGCCAGGAAGGCGATGGGGATCTCCCAGGTGATGACCCGCCGCATCAGCATGAACAGCCCGCCGACCAGATACCAGTTGGCCACCCATTCCCACCCGCGACCGCCGAAGTCCCCCCAGAGCGGACTCTGGCGGATTTCCGCGATACGCTGGCCCTGGTCCAGCAGGGTGCGCATCTCGTCGAGCGGGGTGGCAGTGGTAATGGCGTCCCAGGTCATTTCCGGGGGCAGAGCGCCGGTGAAGATCAGGCGTGCGGAATCGACGAAGCTCAGCGTGGCTAGATCCCGCGCCTCCAGCAGTTCTGGGATCGCCGGCGGCAGCCAGCTGGTCATTGCCACCGGGTATGAGATCAGCAGGAACACGTAGCCGGCCATGGCCGGGTTGAACGGGTTGTAGCCGAGACCGCCATAGAGTTGCTTGACGATGACGATGGCGAAGAAGATGCCGAGCAGGGTCAGCCACCAGGGCAGGGCCGGAGGGACCGCAAGGGCGAACAGCATCGCCGTGACCACAGCGCTGAAGTCACCGATGGCGGGCAGGACGGGCCGGCGGCGCAGGCGCAGCACCGCCGCTTCGCAGGCGACGGCGAAGACGATCGCCAGGCCCATGTTGATCAACACGCCCCAACCGAAGAACCAGACCAGGGCCGCGGTGCCTGGCACCAGGGCCAGGCAGACCTGCAGCATGACCCAGGAGACGCGGTTGATCCGGGCGCTATGCGGGGAGGAGATGACGGCGGCGATGCTGCTCAACTGGCTTGCTCCTCGGTGACAACCGCTGGGGCGGCGGTAGCGGCCTCGGGTTGGTCAGCCGCGCTTGCCCGCTTGGCGGCAACACGGTCCCGGGCGGCGGCGATCTTGGCCTGTTTCGCCGCGGTCTCGTCAGCCTCGCCAGAGCCGGCCGCACCCGCCGCGGCGGTACTCGGTTTGGTTCCAGCCTTGGCCGCGGACCCGCGCGGTGGTACCGGTTTCCTGCGCAGCTTGGCTTTGCGCTCGCGCTCTTGGCGTTCCAGCCGCGCCTCGCGGGCGGCGTGACGCTCGCGCGCCTGCTCCGAGGCCCGCTTCTCCCGCTCGCGCGCCCAGGACTCGGTCTTGGCGTAGCGATAGTACTGGACCAGCGGGATGTGCGACGGGCAGACGTGGGCGCAACAGCCACACTCGATGCAGTCGAACAGGTTGTAGTCCTGGACTTTCTCCAGTTCCTTGGCCCGGGCATGCCAGTACAGCTGTTGGGGCAGCAGATTGGCCGGACAGGCCTCGGCGCAGCGTCCGCAGCGGATGCAGGCGAGCGGGTCGCCGGGGTCCGGACTCTCGGCCGGGGTCAGGGCTAGCAGACAGTTGCACGCCTTGGTCACCGGGACCTCGGCATGCTCCAAGTGGATGCCCATCATCGGACCGCCCGCCACCAGTTTGGCCAGCTCACCGGTGAGGCCGCCACTGGTTGCTAGCAGGGCGCTGGCCGGGGTCCCGATGCAGACCCGATAGTTGCGCGGCTCGGCGACCGCACGGCCGGTGACGGTGACGAAGCGCTCGATCAGCGGGCGCCCGCGCAGCACGGCATCGGCGATGGCGGCGGCGGTCCCCACGTTTTGGCAGACGATTCCGATCTGGGCCGGCAGACCGTGGCTGGGGACTTCCTTGCCGGTGAGTACCCGGATCAGTTGTTTTTCACCGCCGCTGGGATAAAGGGTGGGAATGACGGCGACCTCGACGCGGTCCTCTACGCGCCGGGCAATGACTGCGGCAGTCATCGCGGCGGCCGCCTCTGGCTTGTTGTCCTCGATCCCGATCAGGCAGCGGCTGGCGCCGAGGATGTGCAACAGGATGCGGATGCCATCGACGATGTCCTCCGGGCGCTCGCGCATCAGCAGGTCGTCGCAGGTGATGTAGGGCTCGCATTCGACCCCGTTGATGATCAAGGTGTCGATGGGCTGATCTGGTCCCGGATTGAGCTTCACCGGGGTTGGGAACGAGGCCCCACCCATCCCGCAGACGCCGCTGATGCGGATGCGCTCGCGCAGCTTGCCAGGATCCTGTTGTTCGAAATCCGGCAGCGGTTCGGGCAGTTCGGTCCAGGTGTCCTCGCCATCCGTCTCGATCACGACACAGGGGGCGCTGAGGCCGGACGGGTGGGGAACCGGCAGTGGCTCGATGGCGACGACGGTGCCGGAACTGGAGGCATGCACCGGCACGCTGACATAGCCCTGTGGTTCACCGATCATCTGCCCCTTGTAGACCCGCTCGCCGACCGCGACACAGGGGCGCGCTGGGGCACCGATGTGCTGTTGCAACGGGATCACCAGCTGCGGTGGCAGCGGGGCTGGCTGCCAGGGCCGCGTTTGCGACAGGGTCTTTTCATCCGACAGATGCACGCCGCCGTGGAAACGCCACAGCTTGCGCTTGGACGATGATGAGGAAGCGTTGGTCATGGGCGCTCTGCAATCAGGCAAGGGCCCGCCGGGGGCCGGACGTGGCACGGCGCCGTGGCTGACCATTCCAGCGCCAGCGGCGGGTCCGTCTATTGGTGACGTTGGCGACTTGCGCCGCCGATTCAGGCCGCCTCGCGCTGCTCCGGCACGGCCTGCGATGGCGCCTGATTGGACTCGGTGTCGGCTGTGGATAGCGACCGGGCTGCTGTTGGCAGTCGTTCAGGATAGGGCCACTTCCAGGTCGCGATCGTCTCTACCACCGGCACCATACGAATGCACTCCACCGGGCAGGGCTCGATGCACAGTTCACACCCGGTACAGGCGCTGGCGACGATGCCGTGCAACTGCTTGGCGGCGCCGATGATGGCATCGACGGGGCAGGTCTGCAGGCACTTGGTGCAGCCGATGCAGATCTGCTCGTCGATGACTGCGAAGCGCTTGGGCTGTTCCTCGATCTCGCCGACCTCAACCGGTTCGCGACCGAGCAGGTCGGCGATCGCCAGCATGGTGCCCTCGCCGCCCGGGGCGCAGAGGTTGATCGCGGCCTCGCCGCTGGCGACCGCCTCGGCATAGGGCCGGCAGCCGGGACAACCACATTGCCCGCACTGACTCTGAGGCAGCAAGGCATCGACCTGGTCGGCGATGGGGTCACCATCGACATGGAAGCGGATAGCGGAATAGCCGAGCAGCAGGCCGAACAGGCTGGCCAGGATGGCGATGGCGGCGATAGGTATGAGCATAGGTCATCTCCCACGAGTCCCGGTCCATGCCCGATGATGGTCTCGGGCTGGCGACCAGGATGGTGTTGGGGCGGGGCTGGGTCGGGCGAGCGGCCCAATTAGGCCGGCACCAGCCCGGCGAAGCCCATGAAGGCGAGCGACATCAGGCCGGCGGTGATCATGGCAATGGCACCACCCTGAAACGGTTCCGGCACATCGGCCACGGCGATCCGCTCGCGCATGGCGGCAAACAGGATCAGGACCAGGGAAAAGCCCAGGGCGGCCCCGAAGCCGAACAGGGCGGCCTCGATGAAGGTCCGTTCCGCCTGCAGGTTCAGCAGCGCGACGCCGAGAACCGCGCAATTGGTGGTGATCAGCGGCAGAAAGATGCCCAACACCTGATAGAGCACCGGACTGGTCTTGTGCATCACCGTCTCGGTGAACTGGACCACTACCGCGATCACCAGGATGAAGGCGATGGTGCGCAGATACTCGATGCCTAGGGGGACCAGCAGAAAGCTGTTGACCAGCCAGGTGGTGACCGCGGATAGGGTCAGCACGAAGGTGGTCGCGAGTCCCATGCCGATGGCGGTCTCTAATTTCTTAGAGACGCCCATGAAGGGGCATAGGCCGAGAAACCTGACCAGTACAAAGTTATTGACCAGGACGGTACTGACCAGGATGAGGGCGTATTCGGTCATCGCGGATTCCGAAGGCTTGGCAGCGCTGGCGATAGGGTCGGGCGACAGGTTGTCATTGCCGGCAGTGCGGCGGTATCAATGTTCTATTGTCGGCGCGCTGGTGCTGGCCGCTTGGCTGGCCAGGGAAATCGGCCGATGGCTGGCGTCTGGCCACGACCGCAGGGGGTGACCCGATCGACCGACCCGCAGCCCGGATGGTCGCAGAACAGTGGGGCGGCAGTACAGCCTAGGAGCGCGACTTGGCAGCGACCCGGGCTGAGTCGGGCTGTGACCGCGGACTGGTCTGCCCCCTTTCGGGACGCTGCACTTCCGCGCCTGCTTGCAAACCAGTCGAGGCAGTTGGCCGTCCCGGACGGCATGGCGATGCGTTGCGCCGGGTCGGACCGGGACCAACCAGCCAGCCGCAATAACAGGATGGAACTGGGAGCTGGCAACCTGGGCTAAGCAACTGAAGAAGAGAATGTTAAGCCCTTTGATGCAGTGCAGCAACCAGGCGCCCAGCCAGGCCCCGGTGGGTCCGGTCGGACTGCCGTCGCGTCGGGGCGACCGTCAGTGGAGCGTTGCGTTGGTCGGCTAGGTTAACCCAACACGGCTACTCCCACTTTACTTCAGTGGTTCATCCTCGACTTTTGACCGACATCATACTTGTACGCATTATCCCAACGGGTGGGTTGTGCTTGGCAAGCCGGCTTCCTGTGGGGTATGCCCAACCAGCGCCGATCCGGTCCCCGGACATCCGCGGTCTCTGATCGGCACCACCACTGGCGGCGGCCGCCACCCAGACCTCAATGACCCTGAATCTGAACAACAGGTGCGGATTACCATGCACGATATCCCGGTCCCTCTCATCGAGTTTGTGTTGTTCCTCGCCCTGGTGCTGTGGCTGGTCTGGAGCCAGCGGCGCCGGTCCGATCCTGCGGCGTCGGAGCAGACCACGACGCACCGATCGATGCCGGGTACCGATGATGACTGATCACCGGTGTCCGCCACGCCGGTGGAGGCGCGCGCGGCGCTCGCCGGGAGAACTCGCCCATGTCTGAGTCTACGACGGTGTCTGGTATGCAGACGCCCGCGTCGGCCGCGCTGCCGACGCCGGGGCAACGACTGGCACGCCTGCGCGAGACGGTGCCGTTGGTTCATAACATCACCAACTACGTGGCGATGAACACCATGGCCAATGTCTTGTTGGCCATGGGGGCCTCCCCGGCCATGATTCACGCGCGGGAAGAGGCCGCCGCCTTCGTCCCCGTCGCCGCGGCGCTGACGATCAATATCGGAACCCTGTCGCGAGAATGGCTGGCGGCCATGGTCGAGGCCGCGGTTGCGGCCAGTGCTGCCGGGAGGCCCTGGGTCCTGGATCCGGTGGCCGCGGGTGTCAGCTCCTTCCGGCTGGCAGCGGCGCAGCGCTTGCTGTCGCTGCGACCGACGGTGCTGCGGGGTAATGCCTCGGAGATTATTGCCCTCGGGATGCATGGAGGGGCGACTGGTCGCGGGGTCGATGCCGCGGATGGGGTCGCGGCCGCGGCCGCCGTCGCACGGGAGCTGGCCGTCACCTACGGCAGCGTGGTGGCGGTGACCGGGCCGGTCGATCTGCTCACCGACGGTGTCCGCTGCGTGCGGGTGGCCAATGGGCATGCGCTGATGCCGCAGGTGACCGCCTTGGGCTGCGCCTTGACCGGGGTGGTCGCCGCTTTCCTCGGCAGCGATCCCGATCCGGCTGCCGATGCGCTTGCCACCGCCACCGCTGCACTTGCCTGTTATGGAGTGGCCGGGGAGCGGGCGGGGGCGGTGGCTGATGGCCCCGGTTCCTTCGCGGTCGCTTTTCTCGATGCGCTCCACGGACTTGCTCCCGCCGAGGTCGATGCCGAGGTCCGGATCGAGTGGGTGGACTGCTGATATCAGAAAACCAGTCCAGAGGTCGTGCGGTTTCCGGCCGCGGCATTGCCTTGCATCAGCGGGTTCGATCGGGCCATGGCCGCCGCACGTCCCGCACGCCCCTGGTCGACTGGCTGGTGCTGGCGATCCTCGAGGAGGCACCCGCTGGCCACGGCAAGGTTGCTGCAGTGGGTATGCGCGTCAGCCCTGTGTGTGACCGCTCTCTTCGTCCTCCCCGGTGCGGGTGAAGCGCAGATGGGCGATGTCGGGTGGGAAGAACATGGCCCAGTTCCATTCCAAATAGAGCCGAACCTTGCGCCCTAGGGTGGGGACATGCAGCAGGTAGAACCCGCGCCAGAGTAGCCAGGGAAGAAATCCGGACAGGTTCAGCCCGAAGACCCGCGCGACTGCCCGGTTGTGACCGATTGCGGCCATCAGCCCGCGCGGGTGATAGGCGAAGGGGCGGGTGGGCTCGCCGCGCAGGGTGCGGGTGATGTTGGCCGCCAGCAACGGTGCCTGGCGCAGCGCGAACTGGGCGGTGGGCGGGCAGGTCTGGCCGCCGTGCGCGTTGGGCACGGCGGCACAGTCGCCCAGCGCCCAGACCCCGCCCAGCCCCGGCACTGACATGTCGCCGCCGACCTGCAGGCGCCCGCGAGCGCGGGGTACCGGCAGGGCCTCGGTTAACGGGTTGGGTCGGGTGCCGATGGTGCAGATCACGGTGCCAGCAGCGATGCGCTCACCGTCGCCGAGTCCGACCCCTTGTCCGTCCACTGCCTGGCAGCGGGTCTGCAGCCGGGTTTCGACTCCGCGCCGGCGCAGTCGGAGGTCGGTGAAGCGGCCCAGCCGCGGCGGCAGTTCCGGCAGCAGGTGCGGGCCGCTGTGGATCAGAACGACGCGTGCACGGGTCCCGGTGCGGGGATACCAGCGCCGCGCCGCGACCAGAAAATCGCTGATCTCGCCGGCCACCTCGACCCCGGAGAAGCCCCCGCCCACCACCACGAAGCTGGTCAGCCAGCGCTGTTGGTGGGGGTCGGTGGCCAGTTCCGACTGCTCCAGCCGGGCGATGATGCGGTTGCGCAGGTGCAGGGCGTCGCCGACGGTCTTAAGTGGCAGGGCATGGGCGGCCATGCCCGGCACCAGGTCGAGGTTGGCGCGGCTGCCGCAGGCCAGGACCAGCTGGTCATAGGGCAGGCTGTCAATGGGGCCGTCGGCGCCATGGTCCCGGTAATATACCCGCCGTGCGCTGCTGTCGATCGCGGTGACGCGCACCTGCTGCACCCGTACCCGCGGTGCCAGTTGCCGCAGCGGTGCCACCACATGGCCCGGCAGCACCGAGGCGCCGACCACCTCGGCCAGCAAAGGGTTGTAGGTCAGATAGTTCTCCAGGGAGAGCAGCCGGACGTCGGCCCGCGGCAGCCGCCGCGACAGCACCCGGGCCAAGCGGGCACCGGCAAAGCCACCCCCGATGATGAGGATGCGCGTTGATGCCGCGGATTGGTCCGGGCCGCATGGTTGGGCCTGCTGCACCGGCCCCAGTGCCAGGGGCGTCGGCGCCCGGCACGGTGAGGCGATCGGCGCGGATTCGGCACCGCGCTGCCAGCGACGTGCAGGCGCGGTGGTGGTGCTGGGGGTGGCTGGCTGGGGCATGGCACGGGTCTCTGTGGGGGCGCCGGTCAGGCCGGCTCGCCGCGCTTGGCGGCGAACCAGCGTGCCAGGAGATGATCCAGCGACCAACGCCCCGGCCCTTGCGCCATCAGCCAGAGCAGGACCGCGGCCCAGACGCCATGGGTGGCATAGGCATTGGGATAGACCAGGAGCTGGATCACCGCGGTCATGATCAGTAGCCCGAGGGCGGCGAAGCGGGTGCCCAGGCCCAGCAGGAGCAGGATCGGCAGGGCATGTTCGGCGCTGGTCGCGAGCAGGGCGGCCACCACCGGGTCGAGCAGCGGGAGCTGATATTCCTCGCGAAACAGCCACCGGGCCGAGTCCGACAGGCGCGGCCAGCCGAACTCGAAGCGGCCCTGTACCAGGTTGAGGGCGAAGCCCTCGACCTTGGTCTGGCCAGACAGCCAGAACAGGGCAGCGATGGAGAAGCGCCCGAGGGCGGCGATGGGATCGCTCGGCAGCCGTGCCAGGGTCTGGTTGGCGGCGCACACCCCATCGACGAGGCCCCGACCGAGGCGCGCCAAGGGCGTGCGGTGGCGTACTGATGCACTGCTGGCGAAGGTGGCCGCCGGCTGGCGGTGGTGCAGACGACGGGTCGTGCTGTTCATCGGCGGCAAGTTCCGGGGTTGATGGACGGTCAGAGACTGCCCGCCTCCGGTGCTGGCCAGTACCAGAACCGGTACCGGACCGAACACCAGGGCCGACACCAGGATCAGTCCCAAGCGCAGAGGGCCTCATGGCGGATCAGGATGGCTAGACTCAGGCCCAGATCGAGGCCGTCGGCGGCGCCGGCGGCGGCCGCCAACGGCTGGCCAGCGGCCAGCGCGGCGATAAAGGCGGCGGTGGCGGGGGGGATCGGGACGACCGCGACCGTCCCCCCGGTGCGCACCACCAGGGCCTGCTCCGGTTCGCCGCGACCGGTCGGGAGGTCCGCCGGGGACGGCAGCGGCGCGGGCCGCGGGTCTTGCTGCCAGGCCGCCCAGAGCGAGACCACCGGATAGGGCGAGGCGAGCAGCCCGACCGTGGGATGCAGCCGCGGCCGCGCCGCCAGCAGGGCCGCCGGTGCGGCCAGCCGCGATGCCAATGCCGGGGCCGTCAATGCCGGCGCATCGGCCGCCTGTGCGGCGCGCAGCCACAGCCACTCCAGCCGCGCCAGATCGGGCAGCAGCGGGTACCCGGCCGCGGGCGGGAACGCGGCGATGAAGTCTGCGAAGGCCTCGCCCCAGGCGGTCAACACCGGCGCGGTCGGCGGGGCGGCGGCGATGAAGGCGTGCGCCAGGGTGGCGAAGCGGGGCGGGCCGATCAGGGCCGTGATGACCGGAAAGCTGGCAGCCAGGGCGCCGGTCAGGGCCGCGACGACATTGTTGCGATAGACGTTAAAGCGCACCCCGGGGTCGGAGCCGTTGTGAGTCTGCAGCCCGGCCGGCGCCGGCCGAGTTGGGTCGAGCAGGGCGGCGGCGAAGGCGGCCGCGGACGGCGCGGCGGTGTTGGTGGGGGGGCAGGCAGCGGTGCTCATCGGCTGCCTCCCGGTGCCCAGGCTGCGGTCCGTGCCATCCCCAGGAGGGGTGCCGGTACCGCGTGGCCAACCCGGGTTGCGGACGCAGGGGTTGCCGGTGCGGCCGCTGGCGCCGGACCGGGGGTGGCGGCCTGCAACAGGGCGTGCGCCCGCGCCGCCTCGGCCAGCAGTTCAGCCAGGGGCGGGATCGCCTGGTCGCGCTCCAGCAGGGTCGGGCGCGGGCCGATCGCGGCCAGGGTACGCCGGTACAGGGCCCAGACCGCGGTGGCCACCGGGGCGCCATGGGTGTCGATCAGCAGGCGCGCCCCGGCGGCATCGCGATCCTCGGCAAAGCCGGCCAGGTGCAGCTCGTCGATGGCCGCGGCCGGCACGGCCTGGATCAGATCCCAGGCGTCGCGCCCATGATTGACGGCGCTGATATAGGCATTGGTCAGGTCCAGCAGCAGGCCGCAACCGGTGCGGCGCACCACCTCGGCGAGAAACGCCCCTTCCGTCATGCTGGAGGCGGCGAATTCCACATAGGTGCTGGGGTTCTCCAGCAGTAACCGGCGTCCAAGCCGTTCCTGCACCTGATCGACATGGTCACAGACCCGGTTCAGCGTGGCCTGGTTATAGGGCAGGGGCAGAAGGTCGGCCAGGTACCGGCCGCCGTGGCTGGACCAGGCCAGATGCTCCGAGAACCAGGCCGGCTGGAAACGCCGCAACAAGGCATCGAGCCGGTCCAGATGGGCCGCGTCCAGCGGCCCCGGGCCGCCGATGGAGAGGCCCACGCCGTGGATCGACAGGGCGTAGCGGGCGCGTATCTGTGCCAGTTGCGCGAGGCGCGGACCGCCGTCGACCAGGTAATTCTCGGCGTGCACCTCGACGAAGGCCAGGTCCGCGGGGCGGTCCAGCAGCGCCGCGACATGCTGGGGCTTGAGGCCGATACCAACGCGGGCGGGCGGGCGCGGCCCGGGTCGGCTTGGCTGAAGGTAGGCTGGATGCATCGGGGTGACCTCTGCTGGCGACAGGCGCGAGAGCGCGTCCCGGGGGTCGAGGCCGTGACCGGCCCAGGCGCCCCGGTCGGCGCCGGCTGGAACGCTTACCGCTTCTCCTGGAACTCGGCGAGCTGGCCGAACCCGGTGGGCGAGGTCGCCGAGGGGGTCTCCGCGCAGGTGCCGGCCGGCACCAGCTTCCAGGCGTTGCCCTGGTAGTCCACGGTGGAGGTGCCGGCACAGGAGGTGCCGGGGCCGGCGGCGCAGTCGTTCTTGCCGGCCAGGGCGACGCCGAAGCACTTCTCCTTGGCCCCGGCCTCGGCAGCGACCGCCTGCTCGCCGAGCAGGGGGACCAGGGTCAGGGCGGTGCCGAGGGCAACGGCGAGGGCGGCGGCGGTGGTCTGGGGTGAGGACATGGCGATGACTCCGCTGAGGGGTTGTAATGGGGTGGCGCCGAGGCGCCGGCCGGGCGGATCTCGTGCATCCCTGATCCGCTCTCGTCAGCAGAGACCGGTCGCGCGCCCGGTTCATGTCAGACTCGCTTGCCGGTCCGGATGGGTGGGCAAAAAAAAACCGCCCCTGCCGGCGGCTGCCGGCAGGGGCGGTGTCAATGAACTGGCTAGCGGGCGGTGGCTGCGCCGGCCCGCTGGCAGCAGCCTAGAGCAGGTGACCGGGTCGGGATGACCGGGTCAAGGTCGGCAGCGGCTGCCTGGCACGCGGTACCTTACCAGCGGCCACCACCGCCACCACCGCGGCTCGGACGATCGCTGCGGGGTTTGGCCTGGTTGACGCGCATCGGGCGCCCCTTCAGCGGCGTCTCATTCAGTGCCTTGATGGCCGCATCGGCCTCGGAGTTGTTCGGCATCTCGACGAACGCGAAGCCCTTGGACTCACCGGTGAACTTGTCGGTGATCAGGTTGGCGCTCTCCACCTGACCGTATGCGCCGAAGGCGTCGCGCAATTCGTCCTGGGTAACGCCATAGGCCAGGTTGCCAACGTAGATATTCATCTCACTAATCTCTCGGGGAAGTTGTGCATCGTTGAAAAGATGTCCATCCACCGGGCCGATGCACATGCCGGTCGAAGGGATTGACCCGGTCGCCGTGGCCACCGGGGCGGGAAAGCGAATGCGTGCCAGGGCATCCCCGGCGCACCCTGGGTTGAGTCAGGCACCGTTGCGCTGGCGACGACTGCCGGTGCCGGCCGCCCCGCGCCCACGCCCGCGATGGCGCGGGCTGCCGTCGAGACTGCTGGCCGGGGTGGTGAGGGGGGCGCCCAGCGGGGCGCGCGCGACCT
>REDK01000041.1 GCA_007693535.1 Chromatiaceae bacterium | reverse complement strand
CGCGCGTCCGGCGCCAGCAGCGCGCTGGCCGGCGGGCGCTGGTCGCTGGTCGCCGATCTGGCCGCCGCGGGCGGTCCGCTCAGCCCCACCGAACGCCTGCTGGCGCAGGCGCGGATGCTGCTGGGGCGCTACGGCATCGTCAGCCGCGAAGCGGTCGCCGCCGAGGGGCTGCCCGGCGGCTTTGGGCCGCTGTATCGGGTCTTCAAGCAGATGGAGGAGCAGGGCCAGGTCCGCCGGGGCCATTTCGTCGAGGGCCTGTCCGGGGCCCAGTTCGCCAGCCCCGGGGCGGTCGACCAGTTGCGCGGGGCGCGCCTGGAGGAGCCCCCGCTCGACGGCTTCGGCGCGGACGCGCTGACCATCCTCGCCGCCAGCGATCCGGCCAACCCCTACGGGGCCCTGCTGCCCTGGCCGGCCACCGCCGGCGCGCAGGCACCGCGGCGGGCGGCCGGCTGCACCCTGCTCCTGGTCGCCGGGCGCCCGGTGCTCTATCTCGGGGTCGGTGGCCGCCAGCTTACGAGCTTCGCCGGCGACGACGACGACCAGGGCGCCCTGGACCTGGCGCTGGACGCCCTGCACCGGCTGCCGCGCGGTGGCCGTGGGCGCTTTGCGATCCGCCAGATCGACGGCCAGCCGCCGCTGGCCACGCCGCTGGGTCCGCGCCTCCTCGCCGCCGGGTTCGAGCCCGACGGCGATACCCTCATCCCGAGTCGCGATCCCGCCCGTTATCAGGCCCGCACCACCCGTCGCGACGGCATCGCCGGGGCCGGGCCGGAATCCTGAGCCTAAACCCGGCGGTTGACCGCTTGGTGCAGCACCGAAGTGGTTGGTCCCAGATGCCGCGCTGGCCGGGGCAGGCCCCGCGCGGTGGCCGGCCCTGTGCCAACGCGGTGGCGTAGAGGGGCTGTTCCGCCGCCCGGTGCCTGACACCCCGCGGGACGCCCGCGGGGGGCCGTGCAACTGCCGCCTCTAGGCCGAGGGTCCTGAGGGGGGTCTCGCGGGGGCTGACGCCGTCGCCCCCGGCAATGGCGCTGCCCGAGCCGCCTGCGGCTCAGCCCCCGGGCGGGGCCGCTGTGCTATCGCCAGCCGCCGTCCCTTCCCCCGCCGGCACCCCTTGGCGCAGCTCCTCCAGCCAGACCGTCGCCTCGGCATCACTCGGGGCGCGCCAGTCGCCGCGCGGCGAGAGCGAGCCGGCCCCGACCTTGGGCCCATTAGGCATGCAGGTGCGCTTGAACTGGCTGAACTGGAAGAAGCGCAGCAGAAAGACCTCCAGCCAATGGCAGATGGTCGCGAGATCGTATTCATGGCGTCGCGCCGGCGGCAGGTCCTCCGGCCAGCGCCCGCGGGTGCGATCGTGCCAGGCGTGCCAGGCGAGGAAGGCGACCTTGCTCGGACGCAGGCCATAGCGGGCGATATAGAAGGCGTTGAAGTCCTGCAATTCATAGGGGCCGATGCGCGCCTCGGTGCTCTGCAGGCCGGCCCCATCGGCCCCGGCTGGCACCAGTTCGGGCGAGATCTCGGTGTCCAGGATCGCCTGCAGGGTGACATTGGTGGCCGCATCGAACTGGCCGCTGGCGATGACCCAGCGGATCAGATACTGGATCAGGGTCTTAGGGACCGAGACATTGACGTTGTAGTGCGACATCTGGTCGCCGACGCCATAGGTGGACCAGCCCAGGGCGATCTCGGAGAGGTCGCCGGTGCCGAGCACCAGGGCCTGCTGTTGATTGGCGAGGCGGAACAGATGGGCGGTGCGCTGGCCGGCCTGGACGTTCTCGAAGGTGACATCGTAAACCGGCGCCCCATCGGCGAAGGGATGGCCGATATCGCGCAGCAGTTGCAGACAGGCCGGGCGGATGTCGATCTCGGCCGCGCTGGCCCCGAGGGCCTGCATCAGGGCCAGGGCATTGGCGCGGGTGCCGGCGCTGGTCGCAAAGCCGGGCAAGGTATAGGCCAGGATATTGGCCCGCGGCAGGCCGAGGCGGTCCATGGTGCGTGCTGCCACCAGCAGGGCCTGGGTCGAATCGAGCCCGCCGGAGACCCCGATCACCAGCCGTTCCAGGCCGGTGGCGGTCAGCCGCTTGGCCAGCCCATGCACCTGGATGTTGTAGGCCTCATAGCAGCGGGCATCGCGCTCGGCGCTATTGGCCGGTACATGCGGAAAGCGCTCCAGCGGCCGGCGCAGCCCGAGATCGCCCGCCGGTAGATCGAGCGCGAAGGGCACCCGGCGCAGCGCGCGCAGCCGGGTCTGCTCGGCGTGGACGCAATCACCGAAGCTGGTCACCCGCAGCCGCTCCTGGCGCAGCAGTTCCAGATCGATATCGGCGCTGATCATCTGGCCAGCGGCGGGGAAACGCTCGGACTCGGCCAGCAGCCGGCCGTTCTCCCAGATCACCGCCTGGCCGTCCCAGGCCAAGTCATTGGTGGATTCACCCGGACCGGCCGCCGAATAGAGATAGGCCGCGATACATTTGCCCGACTGCGCCGCACAGAGGGCGTTGCGGGTGTCGGCCTTGCCGATGGTGATGTTGCTGGCCGAGAGGTTCAGCAACAGCGTTGCCCCGGCCAGCGCGGCGTAGGTGCTCGGCGGCAGCGGGGTCCAGAGGTCTTCGCAGAGTTCCAGATGCAGGGTCAAACCCGCGACCTGGTCGCAGCAGAGCAGCAGGTCATTGCCGAATGGCACCGTCTGGCCGAGCAGTGCGATCTCTCGGCTGAGCGCGGCGGCGGCCGGCGCGAACTGGCGCTTCTCGTAGAACTCGCGGTAATTCGGCAGATAGGTCTTGGGCACCACGGCGAGCAGGCGCCCGCCCTGGATCGCCACCGCGCAATTGAACAGCCGCTCATCCACCTGCAGCGGCAGTCCGACCGCAAGCAGCGGGCGCAGCTTGCGGCTTGCTTGGACGACCTGCGCAAGCGCGGCCAGGCTGGCATCGAGCAGGGCGGCCTGCTGGAACAGGTCATCGTTGCTATAGGCCGACAGCCCGAGTTCCGGAAATAGGGCGACCACCGCCCCCTCGGCCGCGGCCCGCTCGGCCAGCGCGATGGTCGCCGCGGCGTTGGCCGCCGGGGCCGCTACCAGCACCTCCGGCACACAGACCGCGGCGCGGACCAGACCATGTCGATAGAGATTGAAGAAGTCGTTCATTCGAGCCAGCACGGCCGTTGCAGGGCGCACCCGGCGGGTGCGGCATGAGGCATACGGTGATTCTACCCGGCACCGGCCGGCACCGGGGCCTGCCCACCTGTCGCGGCTGGCGAGCGCGCTTGCTGTAGCAGCGATCGGCGGGCCGGTCTGATCGCGACCGGGATGGAGGCGCTGGGCACGGTCCTCTGCACCCCACGGGATCAGCACGCCCAGGCGCTGAGAACGCGGGGAACCTCCAACCCCGCAGGACCGGCCGCGTGGTACCGCGTTGCCCTAGCGACGGGTCTCGTCCCAATCGGAGCCACTCGGCTGGCCCTTGGCCAAGGGCGGGCTCGCGGTGAAGGGGGTGAGCGCAAGGAAGCGCTGCAGATGCCGCTGCGCCAATGCCTCCCGACCCAGGCGCTGCAGCACGCGGTAGTGATAATAATGGAGACCGGCCGTCACATCGCCTTGGGCGCGCGCGTCGAGCCGCGCGAGGTCAGGGTCCGCGGCGGGCGGGACTTGCTCGGCAAGCGACGGATTGTGACGATGATCTCGGGCCGATATCAGACAGTCCGCGCCCGACGTCGAGCAAGACCCGCGCGTTGCCAGGTCGCCGCCGTCTCCCGCAGGCGGGGTGCGGTCGCCCGCGTGCCCCGTCTGTCCCCTGTGCCGGTTGGATTTCCTAATTTCGTCTTCTAGCGCTCGTCAACAGGGGATGTCTACTCCGCCATGCGGTCGCTGAGCGCCCAGAAGGCGCCTTGACCTGTCGTCAACCCACCGCTAGCCTCGCCCCCCGGGCTTCGCCAGACGCGCGGAGGCGGCAACGCCTGCGCCAAGGATCGAACGAGGTTCACTGATGGTCGTATTGAGCGATGCCAGATCCTGCATTAGCTCGGCGTTGAGCGAAGTTGGAACGCTGATCGCTAGCATCTGTTTCTTCAAGACTTCGCTCGTGGACCGAACATGAACCTAAGCCTCACACCAGAGGTTCTGCGTTGGGCGCGCGAACGGGCGGGGCTGAGCCGCGAATTGCTGGCGGAAAAGGTCAAGGCCAAGCCAGATCAGGTGGCCGCCTGGGAGCAGACTGGGAAGTTGCGTTTCAAGCAGGCGGAGACCGTCGCCAGGGTCACGCACACGCCTTTTGGATTCCTCTTTCTGCAGGAGCCGCCCGCGGAGTCCCTCGGCATCCCTGACTTCCGCACCTTTGCCGACGCTCCGGTCGCTCGCCCGAGCCCGGACTTGATCGATACGGTACATACCATGCAGCGCCGACAGGCGTGGATGCGCGAGTACCTCATCGAGGAGGGCCAGGAGCCACTCCCATTCGTCGGCAGCGTCAAGGTGACGGACCCGCCCGAGGAGACCGCCGAACGGATGCGCGAGACACTTGGACTGGACCAGGGATGGACTCAGCGCTCCGGCACCTGGACGGACGTCCTGCGCCAGTTTCGCCAGCGCATCGAGGCGGCCGGCATCCTCATCTTCATCAACGGTATTGTCGGGAACAACGCCCACCGCAAGCTCAGCGTCCGGGAGTTTCGCGGGCTGGCGCTGAGTGACGCCTATGCGCCGCTCATCTTCATCAACGGGGCAGACGCAAAGGCCGCACAGATGTTCACGATGGCCCACGAGGCGGCCCATCTGTGGCTCGGAAGTGACGGCGTGGCGAACTTGGAGATGCTGGAGCCTGCCGATGCCCCGCAGGAGCGCCACTGCAATGCCGCTGCCGCCGAGCTGCTGGTTCCTGCCGCGGAGCTGCACGCCTGCTGGTCCGAGGCCGAGGCCGGGGAAGACCCCTACCAATTCCTCGCCCGTCGCTTCAAGGTGAGTCCGGTCGTGGCGGCTCGCCGGGCGGCCGATCTCGGCCTCATCTCCCGCTCTGGCTACTTCGCCTTTTACCGCGACTACGAGGCCGACGAGCGCCGTCACAGAAGCGCCAAGAAACGAGGCGGAAGCTTCTGGAACAGCCAAAACGTGCGTATCGGGGAACGCTTCGGCACTGCGGTCGTGCGCGCAACCAAAGAGGGCCGCCTCCTGTACCGGGACGCCTACCGACTCACCGGACTGCGCGGGGAGACCTTCAATAAATTCGCCGAATCCCTCGGGGTGCGCATGACATGACGCAACCCGCAAGGACATACTTGCTGGACACCAATGTCTTCGTCGAAGCCCACCGCCGCTACTACGGGTTCGACATCTGTCCCGGCTTCTGGCACTGGCTCCTGCACCACCAGCAGGCCAATCACATCGTCAGCATCGATCGAGTCCGCCAGGAGCTGAAAACCGGAGATGTCCTGGATCAGTGGATCAAAGACACCGCGCCGTCGGATCTCTTCCACTCGACCCAGGATGCGGCGGTCATTGCGCACTTCGCTTCCATGATGGGCTGGGTGCAGGCAAGCACACAGTTCAAGCCCGCTGCCAAGAGCCAGTTCGCCAACGTGGCCGACGGATGGCTTGCCGCCTATGCCAAGGCCCATGGCCATGTGTTGGTCACCCACGAGGAGTACGCGCCCGACGCCAAGAAGAGTGTCCCGCTGCCAAACGTCTGTAAGCAGTTCGGAATCCAGTATCTGGACACCTTCGCGATGCTTCGGGAGCTGCAGGCCCGTTTCCTGTGGGAGCAGGCATGAGCTAGGGCCCGCGTCGTCTCCATAACCACAAGAATTGGGTCCCCGAGACCCCAAGGAGCATTCTTGAACCACAACGGAAACCAGATCGAGGCCCGTCTGTGGGCCGCGGCCGACGAGCTACGGGCCAACTCCAAGCTGAAGTCGTCGGAATACTCGGTCCCCGTCCTGGGCCTGGTCTTCCTGCGCTACGCGGACCACAAGTTCCAGGCTGCCGCCAAGGAGCTGGAGGGCGCCGGCGGCGGGCGACGGCGCATCGGCGCCGCGGACTACCAGGCCCGCGGCGTGCTCTACCTGCCCGAGGCCGCGCGCTTCTCGACCCTGATCCGGATGCCCGAGGGCGCCAACATCGGGGCTGCCATCAACGACGCCATGCGCGCCATCGAGTCGGAGAACCCCGACCTCAAGGACGTCCTGCCCAAGACCTACAACCGTTTCGAGAACGCGCTGCTCAAGGAGCTGCTCAAGACCCTCAACTCCGTCCCCATGGACATCGAGGGGGATGCCTTCGGGAAGATCTACGAGTACTTCCTCGGCAACTTCGCCCGCGCCGAGGGCCAGAAGGGCGGCGAGTTCTTCACGCCCATCGCCATCGTCCAACTCATCGTTGGCATCATCGAGCCCTTCCACGGCCGCATCCTCGACCTCGCGTCGGGCTCATGCGGCATGTTCGTGCAGAGCGCCCGCTTCGTGGAGGAGCACAAGAAGAACCCGAGCGCGGAGCTGTCCATCTACGGCCAGGAGAAGGTCGCCGAGACCGTGCGCTTGGGAAAAATGAACCTCGCGGTGCACGGCCTCTCGGGCGACATCCGCCAGGGCAACGCCTACTACGAGGACCTGCACAACTCGGTCGGCAGATTCGACTTCGTGATGGCCAATCCGCCCTTCAACGTGGACCGGGTGGACAAGGACCGGCTCAAGGACGATCCCCGTTTTCCCTTCGGCCTGCCGCGCAACGACAACGCCAACTACCTCTGGATTCAGCTCTTCTACAGCGCGCTCAACGAGACCGGCCGGGCCGGCTTCGTCATGGCCAACTCCGCCTCCGACGCCCGCGGCTCGGAGCTGGAGATCCGCCGCCAGCTCATCGAGTCCGGGGCGGTGGAGGCGATGGTCGCGGTCGGCTCCAACTTCTTCTACACGGTCACGCTGCCCTGCACCCTGTGGTTCCTTGACAAGGGCAACAACGACGTGCGCGAGACCGTGCTCTTCATCGATGCCCGCCACATCTATCGGCAGATCGACCGTGCCCACCGCGACTGGACCCCGGCCCAGATCGAGTTCCTGGCCAACATCGCCCGGCTCTACCGGGGCGAGGCGCCCGAGAACCTCCACGACAGCTTCGACCTCCTCGCCGAGCACGGCTTCCTACCCCCCTCTCCCCCTGGGAGAGGGGCCGGGGGTGAGGGTGCCGAGTACAAGGACGTACCCGGCTTGTGCAAGGTCGCGACCATCGCCGACATCGAAGCCCAAGGCTGGAGCCTGAACCCCGGCCGCTATGTAGGCGTGGCCGCCCGCGCCGAGGAGGACTTCGATTTCAAGGAGCGGCTGGAGGCGCTGAACGAGCAGCTGGAGACCCTTAACGGCGAGGCGCGGGAGCTGGAGGAGCGGATCGCGGAGAACGTGGCGATGCTGTTGGAGGCTGACTAATGGAGCCCGTTTTGAAGAATGTCGGCGAAAGCCTTCAGAGCCAGCGAAAAGACTGGAAGATTCAAAAAAAGTTTTATCTTGCAGAAGGCGAAGTGCCTGTCATCGACCAGGGAGCAGAGTTTATCGCAGGCTATATCAATGAGCCGAAAAAGGCTTACAAAGGTCCGCTACCGGTTATCGTATTCGGCGATCACACCTGTTGCCTAAAGTATGTTTCCCATCGTTTCGCGGTTGGCGCGGACGGAACGCAACTGATTCGCCCCAGCGCAGGCTTCGATGTCCGGTTTTTTTATTACGCATTGCGCTCGCTCGACATGCAGCATTTTGGATACCAGCGGCACTTCAAGCTTCTCAAAACGAAAGAAATTCCTTGGTTTCCGCTGCCCATCCAGAAGAAAATTGCGGGCATTCTCTCCTCGTACGACGATCTAATTGAGAACAACCTTCGGCGGATCAAGATCCTGGAAGAGATGGCGCAGAGCCTCTACCGCGAGTGGTTTGTCAAGTTCCGCTTTCCCGGCCACGAGTACACCCGTTTCGTCGATTCTCCCATTGGCCCGATACCGGTCGAATGGGAGGTAAGGAAGGTCGGAGAGCTTCTTGCCAAAGTCGCTCGCGGTCCAAAGATCCCGAAGAAGGATTACGAACCGGAGGGGACGATTCCGGTCATCGATCAAGGAAAAGAGTTTATCGGCGGCTTCACAGAGGACCGGGCCTCTCGAATCGATGACCTGCCAATTATTCTATTTGGTGATCACACGAGAATACTAAAATACATCGATTTCCCATTTGCCTGCGGCGCCGACGGAACGCAGCTGCTGAAGTCGAATGCCCGGAGGATGCCTATGGCGCTGTTCTACTACGCATTGGCGGCCACAGATCTTTCGAATTTCGCATACGCGCGCCACTTCAAGTTCCTAAAGGAAGAGTACGTTTGCGTTCCTACGGAGGAGGTCGCTGTGCGCTTCGACAACATTGCTGTTCGGCAGCGTGACCAAATAAGGACGCTGACGCAACAGAACGCTGTCCTTCGGCGTACTCACAACCTCCTCCTCCCCAAGCTCATCTCCGGCGAGCTGGACGTGTCGGACCTGGACATCGCCGTCCCCGAGGAGATCGCATGACGGGGGACGGCCCGCATTTGGTCATCGTCGGCGGCCCCAACGGCTCCGGTAAGACCACCATTGCGCGGGAGCTGGAACACGCCCACGGCCTGCGCTACTTGGGCGCCGACGACGTCGCGGAAGAGCTGGCGCCCGGGGACTGGGAGCGCGTCCGTGTCCAGGCTGGTCGCCTGTTCCTCGCGAGGGTAAGGGCGGCGATCGCCGAGGGGCGGCCGCTATTGTTGGAGTCGACCCTCTCCGGGAGGTCCCTGGTGGGTCTGATTGCAGGGGCCAGGCAGGCGGGCTACCGCGTGTCTATCGTGCTCGTGTGGCTGGAATCGGCCGACCATTGCGTGGCGCGGGTGGCGGAACGGGTGCGCAAGGGTGGTCACAATGTTCCAGAGGCGGAGGTCCGCCGCCGCTTCCCACGGAGCCTGGCTAACTTCTGGCACCTCTATCGCCCGCTGGCGGATCATTGGCAACTGATCCTCAACTCGGGCGAGGCGCCTCTCGATGTAGCCATCGACAAGGCCGGGGAGGTGGAGGTCTTGGATGAGGCGCTCTTTGCGCGGTTTCTGAAACTGATCGGAGCGACACATGACTAGGGAGCAGCGTCTCCTCGAAGCCTACCAGCAGGCCGCCGAGGTCCATCGTATTGCCGCTCGGGCCGTGCGTAAGGCGCAGGAGGAGAGCCGGCGCCTGGGGGTGGCCAACGTCTACTCGCGCGATGGGCGGCTTTACTATGACCCGCCGCGGCCATCTGAACAGGAAGGCGCCGCTGGCGCGCCCGCGCCACGGCGGGCTCCTCAACCCGCCATTGCCGGAAAGGGGAGGACGGAGTCGGGCTTGATCGATCCGGCGGTCGATGCGAACGACCGGGACTGACTGAAGTAACCGGTCTGTCCTGATCGAATAAGCCGATCCCCCGGAGTGGATGCGGAGATGAGCCCCGCCGGCTACACCGAAGACGCCCTGGTCGAGCAGCCCGCCATCGTCCTGCTGGAGGAGTTGGGCTGGGAGCCGTTCAACGCCTACCAGGAGTTTGACCACGGGGCGAGCACGCTAGGCCGCGAGACCAAGGCGGAGGTCATCCTCAAGGTTCGCCTGCGCCAGGCCCTGCTGGATCTCAACCCGGACGCCCCGCCCGAGGCGATCCACGGGGCCATCGAGGAGCTGTGCCGTGACCGCTCACGCCTGAGCGCGGTGGCCGCCAACCGCGAGCTTCACCACCTGCTGAAAAACGGGGTGCGGGTGCCGGTGCCCGATGCGGAGGGCGAGGGCGAGACGGTGGAGGTGGTGCGGGTCATCGACTGGGATGAGCCGGCCAACAACGACTTCCTGATCTGCTCCCAGTTCTGGGTGACCGGGGAGATGCACACCCGCCGGGCCGACCTGGTGGGCTTCGTCAACGGCCTGCCGCTCCTGTTCATCGAGCTGAAGGCGGTCCACCGCCGCCTGGAGACGGCCTTCAGCGGCAACCTGCGGGACTACAAGGACACCATCCCTCAGCTCTTCTGGCCCAACGCGCTCATCATCCTCTCCAACGGCAGCCAGAGCCGGGTGGGCAGCATCACCGCCCGCTGGGAACACTTCGCCGAGTGGAAGAAGGTCGACGACGAGTCGGAGCCTCCCCGCGTCTCCCTGGAGACGATGCTGCGCGGAGTCTGCGAGCCGGCCCGCTTCCTGGACCTGGTGGAGAGCTTTACCCTGTTTCAGGACGTCCCGGGCGGGCTGATCAAGCTCACCGCGAAGAATCACCAGTACCTCGGGGTCAACAACGCCCTGGACGCCCTGGCAGACATCCGAGTCCGCGAGGGGAAGCTCGGGGTCTTCTGGCACACCCAGGGCAGCGGCAAGAGCGTCTCGATGATGTTCTTCGCCCAGAAGGTGCTGCGGAAGGTGCCGGGCAACTGGACCTTCGTGATCGTTACCGACCGCCAGGAGCTGGACGGGCAAATCTACAAACACTTCGCTTCCGCCGGGGTGGTGACCGAGGGGCATGCGCAGGCGGAGAGCAGCCGTCACCTGCGCCAGCTCCTCACCGAGGACCACCGCTACGTCTTCACCCTGATCCACAAGTTCCGTCCGCCTAGGGCGAACGAAACACCCTCACCCCAGCCCTCTCCCAGAGGGAGAGGGCGTGATGTCGGCGTCATGCCGGTGCTCTCCGAGCGGCGCGACATCATCGTCATCACCGACGAGGCCCACCGCAGCCAGTACGACACCCTGGCGCTCAACATGCGCACGGCGCTGCCGAACGCCGCCTTCCTGGCCTTCACCGGCACGCCGCTGATCGTGGGGGAGGAGAAGACCCGCCAGGTGTTCGGGGACTACGTGAGCGTCTACGACTTCCGCCAGTCGGTGGAGGACGGCGCCACGGTGCCCCTCTACTACGAGAACCGCATCCCCGAGCTACAGCTCATCAACGACGACCTCAATTCCGACATGGAGGCCCTGCTGGAGGCGGCGGAGCTGGACGAGGCCCAGGAGGCGAAGCTGGAGCGGGAGTTCGCGCGCGAATACCACCTGATCACCCGAGACGACCGGCTGGAGGCGGTGGCGAAGGACCTGGTGAACCACTTCATCGGCCGGGGCTTCCAGGGCAAGGCGATGATGATCTGCATCGACAAGGCCACGGCCGTCCGGATGTACGACAAGGTGCAGCGGGAGTGGGGGGAGCGGCTGCAGGCAGCCCAGCGGGAGCTTGAAAAGGCGGCTAAGGACCCGCGCCGCGACGAAATCTTGAAGCGTGTCGCCTTCCTCAAGGAGACCGACATGGCGGTTGTGGTCTCCCAGGGCCAGAACGAGATCGCGGAGATGCAGGAGAAGGGACTGGACATCAAGCCGCACCGCAGGCGCATGGTCGAGGAGGACCTGGAGACCAAGTTCAAGAACCCCGAGGACCCCTTCCGGCTGGTCTTCGTCTGCGCCATGTGGATGACCGGCTTCGACGTGCCGAGCTGTTCGACACTGTATCTCGACAAGCCGATGCGCAACCACACCCTGATGCAGACCATCGCCCGCGCCAACCGGGTTTATCCTGGGAAGGTCAACGGGCTGATCGTGGACTACGCCGGGGTGTTCCGCAGCCTGGAAAAGGCCCTGGCCATCTACGGGGCGCCCGGGAGCGGGGGCAGCGGAGCCAAGCCGGTGGAGGATAAGGCTGCTCTGGTGGCAGCGTTGCGGCAGGCGCTGAGCGAGACCGGCGACCTGTGTGATCGCCACGGGGTGAGCGTGGAGGCGATCCGCGCCTCCGAGGGGTTTGTCCGGGTGGGACTGATCGACGACGCGGTGGAAGCGCTGGTGGCGTCGGAGGACCTCAAGCGGCACTTCCTCGACCTGGCCAACACCGTGGTGCGGCTCTACAAGGCCATCCTGCCCGACCCGACCGCCCATGAGTTCGGCGCGGAGGTGGCGCTCCTGGATGTCCTTGCCGACAAGATTCGGGCACTGACGCCCCCGGCGGACATCTCCCAGGTCATGCAGCAGGTCGAGTCTCTACTCGACCGCTCCATCGCCGCCGAAGGCTATGTGATCCGCGATACCGACGACAGCGAGGAGCGCTGGGTGGATCTCAGCGGCGTCGACTTCGACAAGCTGGCCGAAACGTTCAAGAGCGGCCGCAAGCGCACCCTCAACGAGAAGCTCAAGGGGAAGGTGGCGCAGAAGATCATGGCGATGGTGCGGCTCAACCGCACCCGCATGGACTATCTGGAGCAGTTCCAGACCCTCATCGATGCCTACAACGCCGGGAGTCTCAACGCGGAGGCGTTCTTCCAGCAGCTGGTGGCGTTCGCCAAGAGCCTGACCGAGGAGGAGCGCCGGGGTGTCGGCGAGCAACTCGACGAGGAGGAGCTGGCACTGTTCGACCTCCTGACCAAGCCCGCGATCGAGCTGACGGAGGACGAGCGCGACCAGGTCAAGGCCACGGCGAGGGAGCTGTTGGTCACCCTCAAAGCCGGCAAGCTGGTGCTGGACTGGCGGAAGCGCCAGCAGTCCCGGGCCGACGTGCGGGTGACCATCGAGAAGGTACTGGACCTCGGCCTCCCGCGGGCGTACACGCCGGAGCTGTTCGAGGAGAAGACCACCGCCGTCTTCCAGCACGTCTACGACGCCTACTATGGGGGGTGTCGGAGCATCTACGCGGCAGCAGTCTGAGGGGCAATGCCTTACGGGACAGGGTACCCGTGGCCCTTGGTCCGCGCCGGCCTGACCGGACCGACCATCCTGCGCCTGCGCTTGCGCCGGCGTTCGGCATCCGCGCGCCCCGCCGAGTCGGACGCCAAGGCTGGGTTTGCCGATTTGAATGTTATGAAATAACATCTCATCCCGGAGCTGGTGCCCGCGGGCGCCGCTGCTGATCCGGGTGCCTACCTGACCTGCGGCATTACCGCCGGGGCGGGATGCGCGTCCGCCTCGACCGGAGACCGATCCCATGCCCATCCCTGTCCGCCGGGGTACCGCTGCCGCTGCCGCGTTGCTCCCGTTACTGATCCTCGCCCTAACCCTGTGGACCCAGCCCGCGGCGGCCGATGCGGCGGTGGGTGCGCTGCGCTCGTCGCTGGAGCAGTTGCGGCGCGAGTATGAACAACGCATCGCCGAACTGGAGCGGCGCCTGGCTCGGGCCGAGCAGGATGCCGCCCAAGCCAGCGCCCAAGCCAGCGCCCAAGCCAGCGCCGCGGCCAGCTCGCAACCGATGCGCGCTGAGCAGGTCCTGCCGGCCTCGACAGCGGCCCCGGCAGCCACCAGCATCGGCGACCGGCTGGGGGCAATTGGGGCCGGCACCGCCTTCAATCCCGATATCTCGGTGATCCTTGACGGCAATTATTATCATGACGGCGAGGGCGCGCGTGGTGCGGAATGGATCGGGCGTGCCTTCCAGCCGGGTCGTAATCAGCGCATGGGCCATGCCCATGATGGCCACGATCATGGCGGCGACCACGGCCATGCCCATGCTCTACCAGACAACGGCTTCAACTTCCGCTCCGCCGAGATCAGCTTCAGCGGGACGGTCGATCCCTATTTCGATGCCGCCCTGTATCTAGCGATCGACGGGGATGGCAATGTCGATCTCGAGGAGGGATATTTTCAAACCCGCGCCCTGCCCTGGGGACTGCGGGTCAAGGGCGGCAAGTTCCTCAGCGATTTCGGCTACATCAACCGTCAGCATCCGCATGATTGGGAAT
>REDK01000002.1 GCA_007693535.1 Chromatiaceae bacterium | reverse complement strand
GCCCGCAAGTTGGTGCTTAAATCGGCGGCGCCCCGTCCGTGGGGCCTGGATCCATGGTGTCCAGCCTAGCGCGAGGCTGGGCGTGCGGGGAGAAAATACCCGCAAACGGTTCAGCTCCCGCAGGCCGCGCCCCTTGCGGGTTGCCGCCAGGTTCGGTCAGCCTTCCCGCAGTTTTTGAGCACGACCGGCAAGAAAAACCAGGCGGCCGCACAGTTCGAGGCGGCGATGCCGATAACGCTATGGATGGAGAGGAGGGACCGACGGATGAACCAGCACTCGGAAAGCCTTGGCATGTTGGTGAAGGCCGTGGCCTTCGCCGCCGACAAGCACCGGAACCAGCGCCGGAAGGATGCCGACGCGTCCCCCTACATCAACCATCCGATCGCGCTGGCCAACGTGCTGGCCAACGAGGGCGGCGTAACCGATGTCGCAGTCCTCTGCGCGGCGGTCCTGCACGACACGATCGAGGACACCGAGACCACGCCGGAAGAGCTCACCGCGGTGTTCGGGCCGCAGGTCACCGCGATCGTTCTGGACGTGACCGACGACAAGTCGCTGGACAAGCAGGTGCGCAAGCAGCGCCAGATCGAGCATGCCCCGCACATCTCGCGGGAAGCCAAGCTGGTGAAGCTGGCGGACAAGATCTGCAATCTGCGGGACATCCTCGCAACACCCCCTTCCGACTGGTCGCCGGACCGCAAGCAGGCCTACTTCGACTGGGCGGCCAAGGTCGTGGCCGGTGTCAGCGGCGTCCATCCCGAACTTGAAGCCGCGTTCGGCCGGCTTCTCGCGCGCCATGCCGAGCTTCGCTGACCTCCATCTCAAGCCCGAGGCACTGGCGCGATACGGCTTGCCGGACATCGGGTATCCGGTAGCGACCGCGGACCTGCAGTCGGCGCTGGGCAGAGGCGGTGAACTGCCCCTGGCGGTGATGCTGCACGGTCTGCAGGCGAGCGCGCGCGAGGGAGGCGCCGACTGGAAGCGCTGCGAGGCCGCGATGCACCGGCTGGCCGAACTGCTGGCGCCGGACGACGGACGGGAGGTCATCTCGGCGGCCGGCGACAACTGGTGGATTGAGCTGGGCCCGGTGGACCTCGGCGGCAAACTGGTCACGGTGCAGCGTGGTCAAGACCTGGTCGCCGCGATCGCGCCGCGGGACGACGGCCGGCTGCGCGTCGCGGTGTTTCGCCCGCTGGACGCCAAGAGCGCGACCTACCTGACCGGGCTGGGGCAGGTTCCGCACCCGGAGCACGGCGTCTGCATGCGCGAGAACAACTGGGAGTACGCGCTCGACTGTTCCGCTGGCATCGGCAACTACTACGCGCTTGAGCGCGGCGAGGCCTATCTGTCGTACTGGGAGATAGGCCTCGGCATCAGCCGGGATGGCACGGAGGTGCCCGATTGGCACAGGCAGAGGAACCTGGTTCCCCGCCCGGCCGCGCAAGCACTCGTCGACCTGGGGGTTCACCATTCCCTGTCCGAGGAGCACGGACCGGAGGCAGACGACGGCACCCAGGAAACGGAACCGCAAGGCAATCCGCCGCCGGCGGCCTGGCGCGGCAAGCGTCAGCAGCGCAGGACCGTGCAAGGCCGATTCGCCGGCTGCCTCCTCGGCGGCGCGGTGGGCGATGCGCTCGGCGCGGCGGTCGAGTTCGATAGCCGCGCCACGATCCTGACGACCTTCGGGCCGGAGGGCATCACCGACTATGCCCCGGTCTACGGGGGCCTGGGCCGCATCACCGACGATACGCAGATGACGCTGTTTACCGCCGAGGGTTTGCTGCGGGGCTGGGTGCGACTCGCCCTCAAGGGCATCACCACCTACCCCGGCGTCACGGCACACGCATACCTGCGCTGGCTGCGCACCCAGGGCGAACGCCCGGCCCGCGATATCGACCTCGGTTTCGACGAACCCGGCTGGCTCTTCCAACAGCGGGAACTCCACAGTCGCCGCGCTCCGGGCAACACCTGCCTTGCGGCCCTGCGAACGATGGCTTCCCTGGGCGACCCCGCCCGGAACGACAGCAAGGGTTGCGGCGGGGTGATGCGGGTCGCCCCCGCGGGCCTGTTCGCATGGCGCCTGGGTAAGGTGGCATCACCCCAGGACGCCTTCCGCCTGGGCACCGACCTGGCCGCGCTTACACACGGCCACCCGACCGGGGCGCTGGCCGGCGGCGTGCTCGCAGTCCTGGTCCTGGCCCTGACGGACGGCGCGTCGCTGGCCGACGGGCTGGCCGCAGCGAAGACCATGCTCTGCGCCGAGCCGGGACACGAGGAGACCCTGCGCGCGATCGAGATGGCCGAGACACTGGCAATGGAAGGTCTGCCGCATGACGCCGCCATCGCGCGGCTTGGCCAGGGGTGGGTCGCAGAGGAAGCCCTGGCCATCTCGATCTATTGTGCCCTGGTCGCCCGGAACCTGAAGCATGGCGTGATCCTGGCGGTGAACCACGACGGCGACTCCGACTCGACAGGGTCCATCACCGGCAACCTGCTGGGCGCCAGGCACGGCGTGAAGGCGATCCCGTCCGAATGGCTGGAGGCCCTGGAGCTGCGCGAGGTCATCGCCACCGTAGCGGAAGACCTCTATGCCTTCATGGACTGGGATATCGGCGAGTTCAGCACGAACACGGAACTCAACCAGAGCATCTGGCAGAAGTACCCGGGTTTCTGACGCGACGATCGCCGGGGCCGTTGACCTGCGCCAGCGCCTGCTGCCAGCGCCGGTAGAAGCCCTCGCCCAGCAGCTCGCGGGCGAGCACGGCGCGCAGGTAGTCGGACAGGGGCC
>REDK01000132.1 GCA_007693535.1 Chromatiaceae bacterium | reverse complement strand
TGGGCGCGCTGCTGCGGCTCGGGCCGCGCGCCTGGGCGCACTGGCGGCGCTGGCGCCGGCGCCGGCTGGTGCTGGCGGAGCTGGAGCGCATCAGTGCCCTGCAGCCAGCCGAACGGCTGGTGGTCGGGGTCGCGGCGCTGCTCAAGCGGGTCGCCCTGGGGCGGTACGGGGCGACTCGGGTCGCTGCCCTGACCGGCGGCGACTGGCTGGCCTTCCTCGATCGCACCGGCGGCGATGGGCTGTTCCAGGATGGCCCCGGCCGGGTCCTCGCCGAGGGTCCTTATGCACCGGTGGCCACCGGCCTGGACCGCCCGGCCCTGGTGGCCGCGGCCCGGCGCTGGCTGGGGCAGAACCTGTGAGCGGGCAGTGGCACCTGGCCCAGGCCTGGGCGCTGGTCGCCCTGCCGCTGCCGCTGCTGGCCTGGTGGTTGTTGCCGCCGGCGCCGGTGAGCGCAGCCGCGTTGCGGTTGCCGTTCTACCGCGCCCTGCTGGGCTCGGACCGCGCGGCCAGTGGTGGGCGCCGCTGGGTGTTGCTGCTGGCGGTGCTGGCCTGGGGGCTGCTGGTGCTGGCCGCAGCGCGCCCGCAGGGCCTGGGTGCGCCGCTGCCGTTGCCGCTGGCCGGGCGCGATCTGATGCTGGCGGTCGACCTGTCCGGTTCGATGCGCGAGGAGGACATGGCCATCGGTGGTCGGCGGGTGGACCGGCTGACCGCGGTGAAGGCAGTCGCCGGGGACTTCATCGAGCGGCGGATCGGCGATCGCCTGGGGCTGATCCTGTTCGGCTCCGAGGCCCATGTGCAGACCCCGCTGACCTTCGATCGCCAGACCGTGCGCACCTTGCTGTTCGAGGCCGAGATCGGCCTGGCCGGCCCGGAGACCGCGATTGGCGATGCTATCGGGCTGGCGGTCAAGCGTCTGCGCGACCAGCCCGGCGACGAGCAGGTGCTGATCCTGCTGACCGACGGCGACAATAACGCCGGTGCGCTGACGCCGCTGCGGGCGGCGGAACTGGCGGCCGCGGCCGGCATCCGCATCCACAGCATCGGCTTCGGCGGCGAACCGCCCACCGGGCTGGAGGGCTTCGGGCTGCACCTGAACCGCTACCCGATGGACGAGGCGACCCTGCAGGCGCTCGCCGAGCGCACCGGTGGGCGCTATTTCCGGGCCCGCGACGTGCGCGATCTGGAGCGCATCTACGCCGTGCTCGACGAGATCGAGCCGGTGCAGAGCGCTGCCCAGACCCTGCGCCCGGTGCGCGAACTCTATGCGTGGCCGCTGGCCGGCGCCCTGCTGCTGGCAGCGCTGATTGCTGCCGTGCCCACGGGCCGCGGCGGGCGGCTGGCCTGAACAGCAGCGGCCCTGCGCGGGCAGTGCCCCCCTGAAGTCGATTCCAAGGTCGAGCCCGATGCTGAACGAGTTCCATTTTCTGCACCCGGCCTGGCTCCTGGCCCTGGCCCCGCTGCTTGCGCTGTTGTGGTGGCGCGACCGCCAGGCCGGTGCCGGCTCGCCCTGGCGCCAGGTGATCGCCGCGCACCTGCTGGCGGTGCTGCTGGAGCACGGCGATCGGGCGCGGCGGTTGCCGCTGCTGCTGGCTGCTGCCGGGGCGCTGCTGGCGGTGCTCGCGCTGGCCGACCCGGTGTGGGAGCGGCTACCGGTGCCGGCCCTGCGCAGCGATGCCGCCCGGGTCCTGGTGCTGGACCTGTCGCAGTCGATGCTGGCGGCCGATCTCGGCCCCGATCGCCTGACCCATGCCCGCTATAAGCTGGCCGACATCCTCGGACGCGACCCCGACGGCCAGGTCGGGCTAGTGGTGGTCGCCGGGGCCGCCTTCACGGTGGCGCCGCTGACCGACGATGCTGCCACCCTGTTGGCGCTGCTGCCGGCGCTGACCCCGGACATCATGCCGGTGCAGGGCAGCCGCATCGATCTGGGTCTGCGCCAGGCCCTGGACCTGCTCGCCCAGGCCGGCGCCCGCCAAGGGGAGGTCGTGCTGCTGGCCGATGAGGCGGGCGATGCCCGTGCCCTGGATGCCGCCCGCGCCCTGCGCGCGGCCGGTCACCGCCTCGCCGTGATCGGGGTCGGCACCCCGGCGGGGGCGCCGGTGCCGGGGGTGCGCCGTGCCGACGGCCCGGTGGTGCTGGGCCTGGACGATCAGGCCCTGACGGCCCTGGCGCGGGCCGGCGGTGGGGCCTACAGCAGACTGCGCGCCGATGCCGGCGACCTCGACGCGGTGCTCGGCCGTCCGGGGTCGCAGGCGGCGCGGCCGAGTACGCATCCGCTGCTGGCGGAGCGCTGGCGCTCGCGCGGTCCCTGGCTGACCCTGGCCCTGCTGCCGGTGGCGGCGCTGGCCTTCCGACGGGGCTGGCTGACCATGCTGCTGCTGGCCCCGCTGGCCGGCCTGCTGCTGCCGACACCGGCGCTGGCGCTGGGCTGGGACGACCTCTGGCAGCGGCGCGAGCAGCAGGCGGCCAGCGCCCTGGCGGCCGGCGACTATCGGCGCGCCGAGGCGCTGGCCACCGCGCCGGCCCAACGTGGCAGCGCGCGCTACCGGCTCGGCGACTATGCCGGTGCCGCGGCCGCCTTTGCCGCCGGCGATGCCGCGGTGGATCATTACAACCGCGGCAACGCCCTGGCCCGGGCCGGTGATCTGAGTGCCGCCCTGGATGCCTACGCGGCCGCGCTCGCACGTGACCCGGACCTGGACGATGCCCGCCACAACCAGCGCCTGCTGCAGGACCTGCTGCGTCGGCAGCAGGAACAGCAGGAACAGCAGGAACAGCAGGGGCAGCCGGGCGAGCAAGGCGAGCAGGATCAGCAGGGCGACCAGGGACTGCCTGGCAGCGGGGTCGATCGGCAGCAGTCCGCGGCTGGGGCATCGGCGGGGTCGCCAGGGTCGGAGCCCGGATCGGAACTGGCACCAGAACCGACAGCGCCGCCGGGCAGCGCTGCCGAACCGCGGCACGGCGATACCCCGGCGCCGGCACGGCAATCCCCCGCCGCTGCGGGCACAGATACCCGCGCTGCGGCCGAGCAGGCGGCGGCCGCGCAGCGGGAGGCAGCCGCCGCGGCCGCCGGCGAGACTGGTGCAGACAGTGGTGAGGAGATCGGTGAGGAGATCGGCGCGGACGCTGGCGGTGATGCTGATCAGCGGGTTACAGGCGCGGCCGGGCGGTCGCTGGATACCGAGACGCGGGAGGCCCGCCAGGCCGCCGATCAGTGGCTGCGGCGCATCCCCGATGACCCCGGTGCCCTGCTGCGGCGCAAATTCCTCTATCAATACCGCGACCGGGTCGATGCCCGCGACGAGGTGGGGGCCGGCAATCCCTGGTAGCCAGATCGGCATCCGCCGTCGCATCGTCCTGTTCCAGCCCCGATGATCGGTCATCGGCGGCCCGGCGGTGACCCAGCGCGCGGAGCGCCCGGGCCGAGCCCCCGCCCCGCGACCATCCGGCAGCCACGGTCCTTCAGGCGAGGCAACCCTCATGATTGCAACACGACCATCCCCGCGGCGCCCATGGCGTCCTCAGCCCGGGCGTCGCTTGGGCCGCCCACTGCTGATCGTTGCGCTGGTGCTGCTGTTCGGCCTCGGCGGGCTGGCCCGCGCCGAGGTCCGGGCCAGTCTCGACCGCGATCAGGTCTATGCCGGCGACAGCTTGACTCTGATCATCGAGACGGACGGGCCGGACCGCGGTGAGCGCCCGGACCTGACCCCGCTGGAGCGCGACTTCGAGGTCGGCGGCATGGGCATCGCGACCGAGACCCGCATCCTGAACGCACGGCGCTTCGACAGCACCCGCTTTCGCATCGCCCTGACCCCACGCGCCACGGGCCAACTGCAGGTGCCGGCCCTGCGCCTCGGCGACCAGCAGACCAGCGCGCTGCGCCTGCAGGTGGACCCGCTGCCCGAGGGCGGCCTCGGCATCCCCGGCGACGACCTGTTCCTGGAACTCGACCTCGATGCCGATCTGGAGCACCTGGTGGTGCAGCAACAGGTGCCGCTGCTGGTGCGCGCCTACAGTGCCCGTCCGCTGCTCGACTACGAGTTGCGCCTGCCCGACCTGGAGGGGGCCGGGCTCAGCCGCATCGGCCGCGAGACCGGCCATCTGACTAGCCGCAACGGGCGCCAGTACCGGGTCATCGAATGGCGCTTCAGCCTGAACCCGGAGCGCAGCGGCGAGTTGCGCATTCCATCCCTGGTCTTCGTCGCCCGCTTGCAGTCGGAACCCGCCGCGGGTCGGGATCCCTTCGCCGATAGCTTCGGCGACGAACGTCTGGAGCGGCTGTTCCGCGACCCGGCGCTGGAGCGCATGCTCGGCGCCGGGCCCTGGCGCAGCGGCTTCCCGATGTTCGACCGCGGCGAACCGGCGCGCGCCCAGAGTCAGGCGCTGACGCTGACTGTTGCCCCCAGTCCGGACGAATTCGCGGGTCCGCACTGGCTACCGGCGCAGGCGCTCGGCATCAGCGACGACTGGGCCGCGCGCCCGCCGGTGCTGGCGGTGGGCGAGCCGGCGACCCGCACCCTGACCATCACCGCCCGCGGCCTGGCCGGCACGCAACTGCCGGCATTGGAGGTGCCGATGCCGGCTGGGGTGCGCACCTATCCGCCCCGCGTCGAGCGCGAGACCCGCAGCGACGGCAATGGTTTGATTGGTATCAGTCGGCAGCAGGTGACGCTGATCCCGGGCAGCGGTGGCGAGATCGAACTGCCGGCGCTGCGCCTGCCCTGGTGGGATACCAACAGCAACCAGCAGCGCGAGGCGGTGGTGCCGGCGCTGCGCCTGCAGGTGGCCGGTCCGGTGAGTGCCCCGACCGCCCCCGCGCCAGCGCTGCCGGGGACGATCGCCGGGGCGGACGCGGCGAGCGCCAGCGACGCCGCGCGTGATGCGCCGGCCGCCCAGCCGGCCGCCCAGCCGGCCGTCCAGCCGGCCGTCCAGCCGACTGGCGGGGCAGGCCGGCGCGGTTGGTGGGTGCTGGCGCTGGTCCTGTTGGTCGCGCTCGGCTGGTGGCAGCGCCGCTGGCTGCCAGGCTTACCGCGGCAGTGGTGGGGAAGACTGCGGCAGGCCCGGCTGGGCGCGGCCGCCCGGACCGCCATGGCGAGCACCGCCGCGGAGGCGGCTGTGCCTGTGGGCACGCGCCAGACCGATGCCGTGGCTGCCCGTGCCGCGGTGCAGGCCGCCTGCAGCGCCAACGATGCTGGTGGTGCCGCGCGCGCCCTGCTGGTGTGGGCCGCGGCCCGCTGGCCCGCGGCTCCACCGGTCAACCTCGCGGCGCTGGCCGCCGGGGTGGCCCGCGGTGGGGCCGAGATCCGGGCCCTGGAGCGGTTCCTGTATGCCCCGCGGCAGGGCGATGCCGACTGGGACGGCGCCCCGCTATGGGCCGCCCTGCACGACGGCCTGGACCCGGCCGAGGCGCCGCGCCCGCCCGCCGACCCGCTGGTGCCCCTGTATCCGACCCGGCATCCGACCCGGCATCCGACCTAGCCGGCCTAACTCCGGCCGCGACATCAGGCGGCACCAGCAGGCGGGTCCAGGATGCCTACCGCGAGGCGATCCGCCGCGGGTGCGGCAGCCTCAGGCCGGGCCGCCGAGGTAGGCCAGCGTGGACTGATCGAAGCGCTGGGCGCTGAGGCCGAGGCGGGCCAGGCCATCGTCACTGCAGGTGTTGCCGGCGAGCAGCATGCTGAGCTGATCGCGGGTGACCGGGAACCAGCTGAAGCGTCCAAGCAGTCCCGCCACCGGAGCGATCAGGATCGCCGGGGCCGGCAGCATGAGCTTGGACTTGCCGGCGGCCGCCGCGATGGCCTGGAGGATCTCCTTCCAGGTCAGGGCCTGGGGTCCGCACAGATGATAGGTCTGGCCGCCGCTGTCGGGGTTGGCGAGCGCGGCGGCAAAGGCCGCGGCGACGTCCTCTACATGCACCGGGCCAAGCCGAAAGCTGCCGGCGCCGAGCGGCGAGAACCCCGGGAAGAAGAGGGGTGCCGGCAGTGGGCTGTCGATCAGTTCGGCCTTGAGCTGGCTGCAGAACTCCATGCGTCCCCGGGGATCGCCGAAGATGACCGAGGGCCGGAAGATGGTCCAGTTCAGCGACGACTGCCGCAGGCGCTCCTCGGCGGCGAGCTTGGTGGTCTGGTAGGGGGTCGCGGCGGCATCGACGCCGTTGGCGCTCATCAACAGGAAGCGGCCGACCCCGAGTTCTTCGGCCAGGCCGATGGTGCGTTCGGCGCCGCGCCGTTGCAGGGCATCGAAGCTGATGCCGGCGCGCGGGTCCTCGCGCAGGATGCCGATCAGATAGATCGCCGCCTCGGCATCGCTGAGCAGTTCGCGCAACGCGGCCTCGTCGCCGACCTCCCCGCTGACCGCTTGGCAGCCACTCGGGCTGCTGAGCCGGTGTTCGCTGCCGGGCCGCGTGAGCACGCGCACCTCATGGCCGTCTGCACAGAGCTTGTCCACCAGATAACTGCCGACGAAACCGGTTCCGCCGATGATGCTGACCTTCATCGCTGATGCTCCTCTCGTGGGACTGACCGCGGCTGGGGACCGGGGTCGCGGGATCTGGGCGCCATCGCGCCAGTTGCTGGCAAGTGTACGCGCGGGCGGCGGAAATCAACGCGGCCTGGCGCCCGCGAAGTCGCGCCCCGGACCTGACCGGCGATGGCGCCGGGGCCGGCCGGAGCCTGGTGTCGACCGCGGCAAGGCTCGATGTCCGTGGGTGTTATCGGCGCACAGCGCCGCGAGACTGTCGGCCTCGATCAGTTCGCAATGCCCGTGTTCGACCCGTTGTTCAAGCACGACCTCCCCGCCTTGTTTAGGTTTTGTCTGGACTGATCTTGGGCAATGATCGACAGCCGAGGGCTAGACTGTCCGGCCGCTGTCGAACCCGACCCCCTTTCTCGAGAATCGCTTCCAGGAGCAGAGCCCCATGCCCGAATCTAATCGTCCATCCACTGGTAAACAGTTCCTGATCGTTGGTGGCAGTTCCGGGATCGGTGCTGAACTCGTGCGCATGCTGTGCGCACGCGGTCACGCGGTGACCCATCTCTCGCGGCACCCGGAGGCCGCCCCAGACCTCCCCGCGGCGCAGGGGCTGCGCTGGGATGCCCGCGCCGAACCCTTTCCGAGTGCGGCGCTGCCAGCACGGCTGGACGGGCTGGCCTATCTGCCTGGCAGCATCCGGCTGAAGCCCTTCGAGCGCCTGCGCGAGGCGGAATGGCAGGAGGACCTGGAGCTGAATCTGTTTGGCGCGGTGCGGGCGATCCAAGGTGCGCTGCCGTTGTTGCGCCAGAGCGAAGCGGCCGCGATCCTGCTGTTCAGCACCGTCGCGGTGCAGACCGGCATGCCATATCACGCCTCGGTCGCGGCGGCCAAGGGCGCAGTAGAGGGTTTGACGCGGGCGCTGGCGGCGGAGTTGGCACCGGGGATTCGGGTCAATGCGCTCGCCCCGACCATCACCGATACGCCGCTGGCCGAGCGCCTCTTGAACAGCGAGGACAAGCGTCGCACCGCCGCCGAGCGACACCCCCTCAAGCGGATCGGGCTGCCGACCGAACTAGCCGCGGCTGGCGCCTGGCTGCTCGATGATGCGTCCCTGGTGACCGGGCAGGTGTTGCCGCTGGATGCTGGATTGTCGGCGCTGCGCTTGCTGTAGCGGGGCGGCACGCCCGCCAGCGAACCGGGTCGGTTCTGGTCGGCAATCGGGGGACGCGCGCTGGCCGTCCCCACGCGCGAGTCCTCGTCAGGAGGGAGATGCGCGGCGTGGCTACGGTTGCGGTCCCGCCGCACCGGCCTCCAGGACCGCCTGCACCTGCTCGACGACTAGTGCGACATACCAGCCACGGCGAGGGGCGCCAAGGCGCCTGTCCAGATCGGTTGGCCGGTCAGCGATCGCGTGACTGTGAGGGCCACCAGGGGTGATCCCGGGCGTCCCCGCGCCGCTGGTCAGCGACCGGCACGGGTGATGGCCTCAAGTGCCGGTGGCCCGCAGGTCGGCCGTTTCTACGCGCACCAGCCGGCGGATACGCAGGCGCCGCAGTTTGGTCTTCAGCCCGGCGAAGGCGGCCTTGATTGCCTCCTCGGGCCGCTTCTGCGCCTCGCGGACAATGACCTGCTGCCGTTCGGAGGAGGTAGCAACCAGCTCGCAACGCACGCGATGACCGTGCAGCTGGTCGAACTCTTCGGCGATCTTCGCCTGAATGCTGATGTCCCGGCTGGGCATGCTGCTCTGTATGGCCGCGGCCTGGGTCTTGATCATCCGCTGCAGGCGCTTATCCAACGCCAGCAAATCTCCACTGATACGGACGCTCATCTACTACCTCGTCTGGGTGGTCTATCCATCGGTGGATGCCGTCGCAGAACTGCCATGGGTGGCTGCTGCGCGGGATCCGACCGGTCGCGCATGACGGCCTCGCCAGACTCACCATCAGGGTGACGACGGGCCGCTGCAAAGGTCGCAAGGAAGGAACTGCTGGTGGTTGGGCCCGCGATGGTCGCGAGCCCGAAACTGGTTACAGGGCCGAGATCCTGGCGTGGCCGGTCGCAACGGCCTGGCTGCCGTTGGCGCTGGTCCCCGGAATGCATCTCCACCGGTCCGAGCGGTGGCCAGCCGGCCCTGGTCACCGCCGGCGCGGGGCGGTCGGCGGACGGGCAAGCCATTGAGCTGGAAGCTGCGCGGATGCTTGCTGGCATCGGGCAGGCAGTGATAGACCCCGGCTGTCGCAGGAGGGAATGACGCTCAAGGCGCATCCAACCGGACCGGTCGATAGGTTTTGGTCGCGCTGATTGCACGCGATTGCAGTTCCCACTCAAGCATTAGGGGACGGGTTGCGAGGACCTGCAGGCAGGTCGAGCAGTCGGCCGGGGGCGGCCGTGCAATACTGTTTTGCGCTCGCCTGGACGATCTAGGCGAATGCCGATCGTCTTCTCGATTTGGTGGCCGCCGGGAGCCGGTCGGTTGGCTGAGCGGCTGGCTGGGCGGTGGCCCGGGCCAAGCGGCACAACCAGACATTAGGGCGGAACGACTGGGGCGGAACCGCGAACGCGTTGGCGTGGATATGGAGAAAGGTAGCACAGATTACCAGGGGTGGGGCCAATTTGCATAACCGGGTGCACAACCCAGTGCACAATCGGGCGTCGACGGGGGTTGGCGGGCGCTGCCCGTTGCGGTGGGCGCGGGGACGCCAAGGCCGCGGTGGCCCGACTCGCCCCAGTGGTGCAGGCCCCGGCTCACTCGTAGCGCACCCGTTGCAGGATGGTATCGTCGGGCGCACGGGCTAGCTTGGCCAGCAGCGCCGGCAACTCGGTGAAGCCGCTCTCGCCGGTGATCAGGATCTCTAGCGCCGGTTCGCTCAGCAGGTGCAGGGCTAGGTTTAGACGGCGACGCTGGTCCCAGCGCGGACGTTGGGCACTGGCCACGCTACCCACCTGGGACGAGCGCAGCAGCAGGCGGCGCTGATGGAAGGCCTCGCCGAGCGGGAGCGCGACGGCGTGGCTGCCAAACCAGCTCAGCTCTAGCACCGTGGCCTCGAAGCCTGCCAGTGCCAGGGCGGTGACCAGTCCGGCCGGATTACCGCTGGCATGGATCACCAGGTCGGCGTCGCCACTGGCCTGGGCCGGGGTGCAAAACCTGACCCCGAGCGCGCTGGCCAGATGGGCCCGGTCGGGATTGGTATCGATCAACTCGACCTGGCAGCCGGGGATGCGCGCCGCCAGCCAGGCGCTCAGGCAACCCACCGCGCCGGCGCCGATCACGGCGATGCGATCGCCCAGCCGTGGGGCCGCATCCCACAGGCCATTGAGCGCCGTCTCCAGGTGCGCGGCCAGCACGGCACGTGCGGCCGGGACCGCAGGCGGCAGCGGATGGACGGCCGTTGCCGGCACCCGATACCGGGTCTGGTGGGGGTAGAGGCAGAACACCAGGCGGCCGCGCAACTCGTCGGGGCCAGCCTCGACCTGGCCGACGTTGATGTAGCCGTATTTCACCGGCGCGGGGAACTCGCCGGCCTGAAACGGCGCGCGCATGCAGTCGAATTGGCTGGGCGGGACCTCGCCACGAAACACCAGGCCTTCGGTGCCGCGGCTGATGCCGGTGTAGCAGGTGCGCACCTCGACTTCCCCGGCCTGCAGCGGCGCCAGCGTCTCAGTGCGCAGGGCACCACGGCCAGGCGCCATCACCCAGAAGGCGGTGGCCTGATCCCGATCCTGCGTCGGTGCCCAGTCTCGCTCCCGGTCCTCTGGCTTCCGGTTGGACTCAGCCATCCCAGTGGCCTGTTCTATGCGCCCACGCCGGCGACGCGAGCCGGCGCTGACCCGCGCTCGCCGCACCCGGGGCTGGGTCGCTGCCCGCTCGGGCAGGCGCCGGGGCCGGCTGGCGCCGCTGCCCTGCGGCGCATCCGGTATCCCGCGGCACCCGGTCGATGGCGTGCTGCTTCACGCGCCCGTGCTAGCTGCCGAACGGTGTCGGGGCCACCGGCTCCAGCTTCCAGATGTCGCGATTGTATTCCCCAATGGTGCGGTCCGAGGAGAAATAGCCGCTGTGGGCGGTATTCAGGATGCTCATGCGCACCCAGCGGTCGCGGTCGAGATAGGCGTGGGCGGCGGCCTCTTGGGCCCGGCGGAAGCCATCGAAGTCGGCCGCTGTCAGCCAGGGATCATGCGGGCTGCGAATACCCCAGATGATGGGATTGAACAGGCCCGGTTCGAACTGACTGAAGTGCCCGGATTCCATTAGCTGGATCACCTCGCACAGGGCCGGATCATGGGCGATGATGCTGTTGGGGTCGTAGTTCTGGCGGGTCTGCTCGACCTCTTCGGCGGTGAGGCCGAAGAGGAAGAAGTTATCCGCACCCACGTGGTCGCGGATCTCGATATTGGCGCCATCCAGGGTGCCGATGGTGAGCGCCCCGTTCATCATGAACTTCATGTTGCCGGTGCCCGAGGCCTCCTTGCCGGCGGTGGAGATCTGCTCGGAGAGATCGGCCCCCGGCGCCAGGACCTCCATCACCGAGACGCGATAGTCCGGCAGGAACACGACTCGCAGCAGTTCGCTGACCTCCGGATCGGCATTGACCACCTTGGCGACATTGTTGATGAGCTTAATGATGAGTTTGGCCATCTCGTAACCCGGGGCCGCCTTGCCGCCGATCAGCACACAGCGCGGACTGCCGATGTCTGCGTCGCCGTGCTTGATCTGGTTGTAGAGGTGGATCACATGCAGGATGTTCAGCAACTGTCGCTTATATTCGTGGATGCGCTTGACCTGCACGTCGAACATGAAGTCCACTGGGAATTCGACCCGACAGGTGGACATCACCAATTCTGCCAGCCGTTCCTTGTTGGCCTGCTTGACCCTATGCCAGCGGGTGCGGAATTCTGCGTCCTCGGCATAGGGGGCGAGCTTCTCCAGTTGCGCCAGATCCCGCACCCAGTCGGTACCGATGGTCTCGTCGAGCAGTTCCCGCAGACCAGGGTTGCACATCGCCAGCCAGCGCCGGGGGGTCACGCCGTTGGTCTTGTTGTTGAACTTGTGCGGCCAGAGTTCGTACCAGTCGCGGAACAGGCCCTGCTTGAGCAGATCGGAGTGCAACGCGGCGACCCCGTTGACCGAAAAGCTGCCGACGATAGCGAGATAGGCCATGCGCACCTGCGGGTCGTCGCCCTCCTCGATCAGCGACAGCCGGCGCTGGCGCTCGCCGTCGCCCGGCCAGCGCGCTGCGACCTCACTGAGGAAGCGGGCATTGATCTCGAAGATGATCTCCAGCACTCGCGGCAGGAGGCTACGGAACAGCCGGACCGGCCAGCGCTCCAATGCCTCCGGCAGCAGGGTGTGATTGGTGTAGGCCATGGTGCGGTTGGTGATCGACCAGGCCTCTTCCCAGGTCAGATGATGATCGTCGATGAGTTGCCGCATCAGTTCCGGTACGGACACTGCTGGATGCGTGTCGTTGAGCTGGAAGCAATTCTTGTCCGCGAATTCGCTGAAGTCCTGGCCATGCAGTCGGATCCATTCGCGAATCACATCCTTGATGCTGGCGCTGGCGAGGAAGAACTGCTGGCGCAGACGCAATTCCTTGCCGTTCTCGTTGGCATCGTTGGGATAGAGCACCATGGTGATGTGCTCGGCGTCGTTCTTGGCGGCCACCGACTCAGGATAGCTGCCGGCATTGAACTCGCCGAGGTCAAATTCGTCGGTGGCTGCCGCCGACCACAACCGCAGGGTGTTGATGGTGTCGTTGTTATAGCCTGGGATAGGGATGTCGTAGGGCACCGCGAGGACATCGTGGGTATCCACCCAGCGCCGATGCATGCGCCCCTGCTCGTCGCGGTAGTCCTCGGTGCGGCCACCAAAGCGGATACGCTGGGTGTATTCCGGGCGCTCCAGCTCCCAGGGATTGCCATCGCGCAGCCAGTGATCCGGTTCCTCCACCTGGAAGCCATTGTCGAGCAACTGCCGGAACATGCCGTATTCGTAGCGCAGCCCGTAGCCCTTGACCGGCAGTTGCAAGGTGGCGCAACTGTCGAGAAAGCAGGCGGCAAGGCGCCCGAGGCCGCCGTTGCCGAGGCCGGCATCCATCTCGGCCGATTCCAGTTCTTCGTAGATCAAACCGAGTTCGTAGAGGCTCTTCTTGACGGCATCGGTGACCCCCAGGTTGAGCATCGCATTGCTCAGCGACCGACCCATCAGGAATTCCAGTGACAGATAATAGGTGCGCTTGCAGTTGGCCTGATCATGGGCCTGACGGGTGCGCTTCCAGCGTTCCATCAGGCGGTCGCGCAGGGTGATAGCCAGCGCCTTGTAGGGATAATAGGCAGAACGGCAGTCGCGATCGCGCCCGAGGGTGTGAGCAAAATAGTGCTGGAAATCGCGCGCAATGCCCTCGGCGTCCATGGCCAGCGGGTCGAGCTGGAACAGCATCTCGGTGGGCGCGCTCGCGGAGAGGTCTCGGAATGGCGACATCGGTTTCCCCTGGCGGATGTTTAGGTCAGTTGGTGATGAAGGGGCGGCGCGACGCTCAGGGCTGCCGCGCCGGGTCGCCCGGTGGTGGGCTGCGCCGGGTGCGCCGGCGCTGATCGTCAGCGGCCCGCACTCGACCAGTCCGGGCCCATCCGGCAGCGCGGTCGTGGGGCCGCGGGCGCGGTGGGGTGCGGTCTCCGTTGCCGACTAGCCCTGCTGTTTGGTGATCCCAAGGCGGGGCCGGTGACGGCTAAAGATAACCCGTTGTGCTCGGTGCCGGCGACCGCCGCCCGGGCTGCGGTGGCAGGCATTTCAAAGGGGTCGGGACCGGGAGTGAAACAGCTTGTCCGGGTCCAAGCAAGCGGTTCGAGCAAGTGCGCGTCACCCGACGGCTCAACGAGGCTTACAACGACGCTCAATAGTGCACCGCGGTGACCTGCCAGCCGCGCCAGGTTGGCTGCAGGCGCAGGTGTAGCGGCTGGTTGTCGGCAGCCCCGATGCGCACATGCAACCCAGTCGGGGAATCGAAACCGATCTGGCTGATCCGGGTCAGGAAGCCGCCGTCGCTGCTGGCGCGCGAGAGCAACAGCACCCGCAGCCAGGGTAGGGTCACCGAGCGTTCCAGTTGCTGATTGCCGGGCTGACGCACTGCCTGGATGATCCAGTCGACAAACTGATCGGAGACCTCGCCGATGTGGCTGTGGGCGTCCTTGTTCAGGCGCCGCAGGATCTCCAGCCGCACCGCTTCGATGTCTACGAACCGGTCCAGGGCGCTGTCCGGCCCTTGCAGGGTGGCCCGGTCGAGCCGCCACAGGGTCACCAGCGGTAGCACCAGGTACACTGCCAGCAGCAGGGCTAGCGGCAGCCCGATGCGCCGCAGCCCCTGGTGCAGCGAGGCGGGTAGCCGCAGCCATAGCCGCAGCGGCAGGTGCGGCCGCCGCAGTCCGTTGAACCCTTGGATGCGGCGCGGGGTGCTCATCCCACCGGCTCGGCCTGGCCCTGTTCCAGTGCCTCGCCGGTGCTGAGCCAGTCCTGTTCCACCGTCGCCAGTTCAGCATCGACCTGCTGCTTGTCGGCAAGCAGGGCCAGCAGGCGCGGCTTGGCGTCTGCTGCATAGAGATCCGGGCATGCGAGGGTCTCGACCAGCGCGTCGCGGCGAACGGTGAGGGTCTCCAGCCGCTGCTCCAGGGTGGCCAGGCGCCGGCGCAAGGGCTGTAGGCGGGTGCGCCGTTCGGCCTCAAGGCGGCGCTGGTCGCGGCGCGCGGTCGCAGAACCGGTGGCCAGCCCGGCGTCGGCGTCCGCGGCGGCGGTATCGCTGGCCGCGAGCCGGGCGCTGAGCCAGGCCGGGTACTCCTCCAGGGTCCCCGGAAAGGGGCTGACACGACCGCCATCCACCAGCAGCAGGTCGTCGCAGGTGATGCGTAACAGGTGGCGGTCGTGGGAGACCAGCACCAGCGCTCCCGCGAATCCCTGCAGCGCTGCGGCCAGGGCGTGGCGCATCTCCAAGTCCAAATGGTTGGTGGGCTCGTCGAGTAGCAACAGGTGCGGGCGCTGATAAATGATCAGGGCCAGCGCCAGGCGCGCCTTCTCGCCACCGGAGAAGGGCGCGACCGGTACGGTGGCCAGGTCCCCACCGAAGCCGAAGCCACCGAGATAATCGCGCAGGCGCTGTTCGGTCTGCTGGGGATCGAGTCGCAACAGGTGGGTCAGCGGGGAGTCATCCGCCCGCAACTGGTCCATCTGATGCTGAGCGAAGTAACCGATGGCCAGCCCCTGAGCCGGGGTGCAGATTCCGCCGAGGGGGGCGATGGCCCCAGCTAGCAGTTTGATCAGGGTGGATTTGCCGGCCCCGTTGGGGCCGAGCAGGGCAATGCGCTCGCCAGCGCTCAGGCTGAGCCTGACCCCCTCGACCACCGCTTGCCCGTCATAGCCGGCGCTGACCCCCTCCAGCCGCAGCAGGGGATGGGGACAAGCGCCCGGGTCGGCAAAGGTGAAGTGAAAGGGTGAATCGACATGGGCCGGGGCGATCAGTTCCAGCCGTTCCAAGGCCTTGAGTCGACTCTGCGCCTGCCGGGCCTTGGTCGCCTTGGCCCGGAAGCGGTCGATGAAGCCGCGCACCGCGGCGATCTCCCGTTGCTGGCGCTCGAAGGCGCTCTGCTGTTGGGCAAGTTGTTCGGCGCGCTGGCGTTCAAAGGAGGAATAGCCGCCACGATAGAGACGCAGACGGCCCTGTTCCAGGTGGCAGATGTGATCGACGACGGCGTCGAGGAAGTCGCGGTCGTGGGAGATCAGGAGCAGGGTGCCGGGATAGTCCCGCAGCCAGCCTTCCAGCCAGATCACCGCGTCCAGGTCCAGATGGTTGGTGGGCTCGTCGAGCAGCAGCAGGTCGGAGCGGCACATCAGCGCGCGGGCCAGGGCCAGGCGCATCCGCCAGCCGCCGGACCAGCTATCAATGGGCCGGCGTTCCTCGCCGACCGCGAAACCGAGCCCGTGCAGCAGCCGCACGGCGCGGGTCTCGGCGGTGTAGCCACCGATGGCCTCGATGCACCCGTGCAATTCGGCCTGGCGCAGCCCGTCATCGGCGGCCTCGGCGGCCGCTAGATCCTGCTGGAATCGACGCAGTTCCTGGTCGCCGTCGATGACAAAATCGATCGCTGGGCGCGGCCCGGATGGGGTGTGCTGGGCGACATGGGCGATCTGCCACCCGGCCGGTACCAGCAACTCACCGCCATCGGCCGGCAAGCTGCCCTGGATCAGCGCGAACAGACTGGACTTGCCACAGCCATTGGCGCCGACTACGCCCACCTTATGCCCCGCGTGGACCCGCAACCCGACCCCGTCGAGCAACAGCCGCGGGCCGCGGCGCAGACGTAGGTCTTTCAGTTCGAGCATGACGATGGCGTTGCAGAATGGCGGATGGAGGTGGCGCGGCGCTAGCCCAAGCGTCTGGCGGCAGCTTACAACAGCGGCTCGCCCAGGCGCAGCGAACGCAGCCTGACCCGCCGGGTGGCATTGCCATCGGGCCAGGAGGCGACCGCGGTGACCTGCCACAGGGCTAGCGCCCCATCGTCACCAGGCCAACCGGTGGGCTGATAGGGTTCGATGGCGATGATCCAGTCCAGATCGTCCTCGGGCGCGCCGCTCCAGACGCCGGCCTCCAGCGGAACCTCGGCGCCAACCGCTGCCAGCTTGGCCTCGGCGAGGGCCACCGCGCGGGCGTAGTTCGCGGTCACGACACTGGTCGACATGGCGCGCGAGAAGATCTGCAGCAGCACGCCTAAGCTGATGGCGAGGATGGCGAAGGCTACCAGGACCTCCAGTAGCGAGAAGCCGGCCTGCCGCCGCGCGCCCGCGCCGCTCCGGGCGCCTCGACGCATCCGGATATCGGCGAGGTTCGGGTGCGCGCGGCCGCCGTTGGCAGGGTCCAGTCGGCCCATCTCAGTCGGCATGCCAGTCGGCGATCAAGACTCGGCCGGTCAGCCAGTTGACGCCCACCTGATAGCCGCGTCCGGCCCGCTGCAGCACCACCCGCCCACCGGTGGAACTGCCGTCCGGAAAGAAGCGGATGCCTCCCAGGGTCTCGCTCTGCAGTTCTGCTTCGGCGGCGGTCAATTGCAGCTCGATCCCGGCCGGCAGCCGCCCGCCCCGGGTATCGCCATCCAGATGATAGCGCCGACCGGTTAGATCCAGCACCCAGGCCGCAGAGCGCCCCTCGGCGATGGCGATCTCCCGGGTCAGGCGCAGCGCTGCGGCGGTGCGCCGGGCCGCGCCCTTGAGTTCCACCCCGGGGAGGGCAGCTCCGATCAGCGGCGGGGTCAAGGCCAGCATCAGGCCAGCGATGGCCAGCACCACCAGCAATTCGACCAGCGTGAAACCGCGCCGCATGTGCCGATACCGCTCGCCGGGTCCGAGCTTTTCCGGTCTCAGCTGGACCAACTGGTCACGTCCTGATTCTCGCCATCGCCGCCGGGCTGGCCATCGGCACCGTAGGACCAGATATCGAAGGGGCCATGCTGGCCAGGGGCACGATAGTTGTAATCGTTGCCCCAGGGGTCCTTGGGGACCTCGGCGCGGCGCAGATAGGGGCCGCTCCAATTGGGGGCATTGCCAGGATCGGCGACCAAGGCTTGCAGCCCCTCGGCAGTGCTGGGATAGCGGCCGACCTCGATGCGGTACAGGTCCAGCGCCGCCCCCAGGTCGCTGATCTGCAGCGCGGCGGTCTTGGTCTTGGAGCTGCCCAGGAAGTTCATCACCTGCGGCCCCACTAGCCCAGCGAGCAGGCCGAGGATGGCCAGCACCACCAGCAGTTCTACCAGGGTGAAGCCGCGTGCGCGGCGGCGCCTGTACATCGACATCTGGATACCTCTCTATGCGGTTGACTTGCGAACGGATGCGGGGGCGCAGAGGCCGGGTCAGCCCGCGCCCGGCGCTGCCGGGATTGACCAGCAATGCCGCTGCCTGGTTCAGCACACCGGCGCCAGGTCCGACCGGTGCCGACCCTACTCAGTCACGGGGCGCGGCGACGAAGAATAGGGAGAACGCGAACGCCGCCGGCAGCACCGGCACCGGCAGCCGGTACAGGCGCAGGATCTGCAGGTTGTGGCGGATGGTCTGCGCCAACCAGCGCCAGTCGAATCCCTTGTGTCCGGTGCCATGAGGTGGCAGTCGGTCGAGCTGATAGAGCCCGGCCCAGAAGGTCTCCGTCCAACTGTACTCTCGATGCCGGACATAGCCGGTCAGCAGCGAGCCCAAGTTCTTGAGCCAGATGGCCGGGCCGATCTCGACCGGCACCGAGCAGACCAACAGGCGCGGGCGTGCCGCAGCGATGGCCTCGATGACCCGCACCACCTCGTGCTCGGGGATGTGCTCGAAGGTCTCCAGCGCGACGATGACATCGGCGCCGGCAAAGCATTCCGGCACCCTGGTGGCCGATGCGTGCAGCAGGGTGAAATTGGGTGCGTCGCCATAGCGGCGGTGCGCCGCGGCCACATAGTCGGCCTCCAGCTCGATACCGGTGTAGTCGATGGCGAAGCGCTGGTTGAGGACAGCAAACAGCTTGCCGTGGCCGCACCCGATCTCCACCACCCGTAGCGGGCGCTCACCGGCTGCTGCGGCCAGGCCGGCGAACAGGCGCACGATCCGGCGATAGCGTAGCGAATGCAGCCAAGCCACGAGCGCGTTATAGCGCTGGTTGCGCTCGTATTCGTTGTCATCCGCGGCGGTCGCCGGTGTGGGCGCTTCGGGAGCCATGTTTGGGGGCCGGTTCTGGGCTGGGTTCTGGGTCGGACTTAGGGCCAGATTCGGGGCCACGGTTCAGCTCGCCCCATAATGGGTGATCACGTATTCCTCGACCATCTGCTGAAAGCGCTCGGCGATGCCCGTGCCCTTGAGGGTCGTCACCTTTTGGCCATCGATGAAAACCGGTGCCGATGGCTGCTCGCCGGTGCCCGGCAGACTGATGCCGATGTTGGCGTGTTTGCTCTCGCCGGGGCCATTGACGACGCAGCCCATCACGGCCACCTGCATGGTCTCGACCCCGGGATAGACGCCGCGCCATAGCGGCATCTGCGTGCGCAGATAATCCTGGATCTGTTCGGCTAATTCCTGGAACACGGTACTGGTGGTTCGGCCGCAGCCGGGACAGGACGCGACCATTGGCGCGAAGGAGCGTAGGCCCATGGTCTGCAAGATCTCCTGGGCGACGATGATCTCGCCGCTGCGCGCGGCCCCCGGGGACGGCGTCAGCGAGACGCGGATGGTATCGCCAATCCCCTCCTGCAGCAGCACCGCCAGCGCCGCAGTGGAGGCAACGATGCCCTTCGAGCCGAGCCCGGCCTCGGTCAGGCCCAAATGCAGGGCATGATCGGTGCGTGCGGCCAGATCGCGATAGACGGCGATCAGATCTTGCACCCCGCTCATCTTGCAGGAGAGCACGATATGGTCCCGCGGCAGGCCCAGTTCCTCGGCCCGCAGCGCGCTACCCACCGCCGATTCCACCATCGCTGCCCGCATCACCTGGTCGGCGTCGCGCGGCTGTGGTGAGCGGGCATTCTCGTCCATCATCCGCACCACCAGCTCCGGATCCAGGCTGCCCCAGTTGACGCCGATGCGGACCGGCCGGTCATAGCGGCAGGCGATCTGTATCATGGTCGCAAACTGGCTGTCGCGCTTCTCGCCGCGGCCGACGTTGCCGGGATTGATACGATATTTTGCCAAGGCCTCGGCACAGGCGGGATAGTCCGATAGCAGGCGATGGCCGTTGAAATGAAAGTCGCCGATCAGCGGTACTTCGATTCCCATCGCTGCAAGACGTTCTCGGATCTCCGGAACCGCCGCGGCGGCTGCTTCATTATTGACCGTGATGCGTACCATTTCGGAGCCGGCACGAGCCAGTTCCGCGCATTGTGTCACGGTGGCGGCGATATCCGCGGTATCGGTGTTGGTCATCGCCTGCACGCGGATCGGCTCGCTGCCACCGACAGCGAGATTTCCGATACGTACACAGACGGTCTGATGGCGCTGGATCGGGGTGCGGTTCATTGGCTGACCTCATGCGGCCGGTTCATAATGAAAGGAGGCGGCGGACAGATGTTCAGGGTGCGATCATTCGATCGCGCCGGTGCTGGCGGCGGATTGTGCCGGTCGGCATTTGCGTACGGTGCGCCTGTGGTGTGGTTCCGCGACCTGCCAAAGCATAGACAGCGGTGTCGCGCGCTACCAGGTGCCGAGGGGCGTGCGTAGCCCCTGCGCGATGGCAGGATAATCGGGATGCTCGGGGCCGAGCAGGCCATGGCGGATCAGAAAATCGATGATCACCAGATTGCAATTCAGCTTGAAGTCGGTGGTATCGCGGACCGTGGCCATGACCTGGGCGATCGGCCAGCAATAGAAGGCTTGCACCTCCTCGTCGTTGCAGTGCGGGGTGAACTCGGGCGGTAATTCCAGATCGTAGCAATAGATGACATCCGGCTTGAGGCCACGGCTCGAATCCCGACAGTAGCTGACGATGCCGACCGGTCTCGCCCGGGCGGCCAGGTCGGCGTCCAGGCGCGCCTCCTCCCAGCATTCCTTGCGCAGGTTCGCGGCGAGTTCCACCCCCCAGGGCAGCCCGCCAGCGACCAGTTGATCGAGTTGATTGGGGGCGACGCGGCGATTGGCGGAGCGGCGTCCGATCCACAGATGGAGGCCGTCGTCGCGGCGCACGAAGCCATTGAGATGCTGCCCGAAGGCGCGCACGCCGAAATAGGGCGCACAGGCGCGATCGATCAGGAAGCGGGCGTCCTCGCGCCGGCCCGGGGTGACCGCGTATTGCTCGCCGTGGAGATGGCTGATCAGTCCTTGCTGCGCCAGCTCCAGACAGAGGGCGTGCAGCGCCTCGGTGCGGGCGGCGAAGCCCTCCGGCACGAACTGCCAGTGCAGCGCATCGCCGCGGATGCAGAACTCCGCGCGCAATCGCACCAGCGCCGAGGCCAGGCTGATTCGCACCGTGCCGAGCCGCTCGCCGTCGACGACGAAGGGCATGAAATCGGCCGGATTCCAGGAGTTACAGGCGCGAATATGATCGAGAAAGGGCATTGCAAAAGGCCGGATCGCTGGTTCAGGCCCCGGCATCGGCGAGCACGGTGACGATCGCCCGCCGGTCGCGGCGCGGACCGTCGAACTCGCAGAAGAAGATGTTCTGCCAGGTGGACAGCCCCAGTGTCCCGCCAATCAGCGGAATGGTCTCGGATGGGCCGACCAGCCCGGCCTTTAGGTGGGCATCGCCATTGCCGTCCTGGGCGTCGTGACGCCAAACCCCGCGCGGGATCAGCCGGGCGAGCAGGTCGATGACGTCGGTCTGCACGCTGTCGTCCCAGTTCTCCTGAACCATGATCGCCGCGGTGGCCCCCTGGGCATAGACCGCGACCAGGCCGTCGGCGATGCCGCTGCGCTGGACCACCGCGCGCACCTCGGCGGTGATGTCCACCAGCGTCTCGCGCCGCTGGCTGGCCAGGTGGATGGTCTCGCGCATTAGTGTTCCTCCGCCTTGACCACCTCCCACAGCCGGTCCATTTCGGCACGATGTTCACGGCCCGGGATCTTGCCGGCCGCGCGCAGGATCACCTCAACCCGCTGGAAGCGGCGCTCGAAGCGATGATTGGCGGCGCGCAGGGCCTGTTCGGCATCGACGCCCAGGTGGCGGGCCAGGTTCACGCAGGTGAACAGCAGATCGCCGACCTCGTGGACGCGCTCGGTGGGATCGGCGTGGGCGGCGAAGGTCTCGGCACACTCGGCGAGTTCCTCGCGCACCTTGTCGGCGACGCCCTCAAGGTCGTCGCGGTCCCAGTCGAAGCCGACATAGGCGGCGCGCTTCTGGAGTTTCTCCGCCCGCACCAGGGCGGGCAGGGCTTGGGCAACGCCATCGAGCACGCTGACATGGGGACGTTTGCCCTTGGCCTCGCGCTCGGCCATCTTCTCGCGTTCCCAGTTGTTGCGGACCTCGTCCTCGGTCGCGAACCTGGCACCGGCAAAGACATGCGGATGGCGGCGGGTCATCTTCTCGGTGATGGCTGCGACCACGTCACCGAAATCGAAGCTGCCGCGCTCCTCGGCCATGCGCGCATAAATAGTTACCTGGAACAGCAGGTCGCCAAGTTCCTCGCGCAGCTCCTGCATGTCGTCCATCTCGATGGCCTCGGCGACCTCGTAGGCCTCCTCGAGCGTGAACGGCAGGATGGTCCGGAAGGTCTGGGCCAGATCCCAGGGGCAGCCATGCTCGGGGTCGCGCAGGCGGGCCACCACGTCGAGCAGGGCGGCGATGTCGCGCTGCCCGGCGTTCTGATCGGTGGATACGGCACCCGGGGTGGTTGGCGGGAGGCTGCGACGTTGGCTCATGAGCAGAAGGAAACTCTACGGGTGACGGGTGTCGCTGGTCAGCAGTTCGGGCGGGTTCGCAAGTTGCTGCGGGCCGGGGTGGCGATCGTCGAACACCTGCGGGTGACCGGACCCGAGCGGCGCTGCTGTCGATGATCCCCGAGTGGTCCTTAGGATGGAACCAGCGGATGGAACCAGCGGGCCGGGCCTATGCCGCGATGCTCACGGCCGTACTAAGCCGTCAAACAGGATGCCGAGCAGCAAAGCACCGATGCTGCCCCATTTCCAGTAGCCCAGCGGCACGCCGATGAGTTCCCCTGGGCGGGAGCGGGTCGGATCCTTGAGGATGCCGGTCAGGTGCGGCCCGGCCAGGAACCAGGGGATGAACCCGAACATCACCGGTACCGAGATCCACAGGGGCACCGGCTGGTTGATGTAGACCAGGACTAGCAGTGCCGGCCAGACCACCAGATAGGTGGCGGTCAGGCGGGCATCCAAGGTCTTCTTGCTGGTCATCGCGAAGGCGAGCACGCCGCCTACTGCCCACAGCATGGCAATGGCGATCAGTATCAGACGCATCAGTGGGTTGCTCCGGGGCTGGCGCTCATGAACGGGTCACCTTGCGCAGGCTCACCGGCGGTCCCTTGGCGACATCGAGATATTCGACACAGTCGCCTTCGGTCGTGGTGAACCGGAACTCCCCGCCGATGGCGCTGCGCCCGGGATCGCTGACCCAGGGATAGGCGATAACGCGACAGCGGATGCGGGTGACGGTAATCTCCCGATACTGGTAATCGGTGGGCCGAATCTCGTAGAAATTGCCGGTGATCCGATCGAACATGACGCCGTGGGATTGATCGGCGATCCATGACCCTCAAGGATACACGAAGGCCGCGCCACCTTGCCGGGGGAGCGTGCCGAACGCCCGGATCGCCTGCCAGAGCGCCCGCCCGGGTGTCTGCATCAACAGGCTTGTGCTCGAAATCATGTGCGGCCGTTTCGTTCAACACGCCGAACCGAGCGCCTACGCCAGCCGCTACGCGGCGAGCGATCGCAGTGCGCCGGTCGATGGCGGCACTGCTGCCCGCGGCTCGACCGGCGGCCTGACCGGTGCCGGCGGCTACAACGTGGCCCCGACACAGCGAGTGCTGGCCCTGCGCACCGGCGCCGATGGCAGCCGCGAACTGGTGCGCCTGCGCTGGGGGCTGGTGCCGGCCTGGTCGCGGGGGCCGGATCCGCGCTACAGCATGATCAATGCCCGCGCCGAGAACGTCCACGAGCGTCCGGCCTGGCGTGGCCCCTGGCGAGGGCGTCGCTGCCTGATCCCGGCTGAAGGCTTCTACGAGTGGCGGCGCACGGCCCAGGGCCGGCAGCCCCACCTGATCCACCGTGCCGACGGCGCGCCGTTCTGCATGGCTGGATTGTGGGATCGCTGGCAGGACCCCGCTGGCGACGTCGTCATCGAATCGTGCAGCATCCTGGTGACCGGTGCGAACGATCTGATCGCGCCGCTGCATGATCGTATGCCGGTGATCCTGGCCGTCGGGCAGTATGCGGACTGGTTAGACCCAGCCTGTCAGGAGCATACACGCCGGCGTGGCTGGCTGGTCCCCGCCGCCAGCGCCGGCTGGGTTAGCCACCCGGTCTCGCCAGCAGTGAACAACCCGCGCAACGACGGCCCCCACCTGCTGCAACCGCTCAGCGCCGCGACCGATGCCTGAGAGGTTGTCGAAAACTGCCGACCGACTACGGATACACCCAGGAACGCACCCGGGAACGCACTCGCGACGACCGGTGATTTTTTCACAAACTCTGATGGGGTCTGAGTGTGGCCGCGGCGAGACGCGACCGAGCCGCGGTCGCACCGGCAGCGTACGCGGCCAGGCCCGCGCTGCTGGCAGCAGGGGCTTGACGTCAACCGCATGACTGCGAATAATAAAGAGCTTACCAACGCGCCAGTAGCTCAGTTGGATAGAGTACCTGGCTACGAACCAGGTGGTCGGAGGTTCGAATCCTTCCTGGCGCGCCATTTCTCGCGGCTCAGACCGGTTCGGTCTGGGCCGTTTTGCGTTGGAGGGCAAAGGATCGGTGACCCTAGAAACGGCAGTTGAACGGCCCCCAGGGTGCGTCCCGCCGTCCGGCAACGCACAACGAGGCGGAATAGCCGCACTATTCCAACGAGTTGTCACGCAGCCGGGCGCCGCGCGGGGCGTGCCCTGGGGGCCGTCGCGCACCGCACCCAGCGGGTGAGCCGGCCTTAACGCGTAATCATCGAAAAACCAATTCGTTGCGTAATACATGAAGCGGTCAACTGCCGTTTCTAGGGTGACGGTATTCACCCTGCGCTCTCCGTCCCGAGCAGCCGGCCCCGCCAGTGTGAAGTCGGCGCTGGCTCCGCATGCAGATCCACCGGCAAGGTCAGGTGACCGATCGTGCCAGCGCGACGACGATGCCTTGGGTGCTCGTGCACAACTGCGATCCTCGGACCAGCCGCCTGGCGTTGCCGCGCAACCTGTCTGTGCGCCGGTAGTGCCGCCTGCCACCCTTGTAACCGCAATAACCGCTGCGTTACTCGCGGAACGCGCCGCCGTGGGACCGATGGCTGGAACGACCATGGCCGCGCTACTTGTCACCGCCATGTCTGTATCCGCTCCGGTAGCAACGCCGCGCAATCCCTTCGAGGTCGGCAAACCTGGTCGCCGCCCCTCTGCCTGACCGGCAACAACCAGCACGTGAAGCGTAATGCAGGATCAGCGCCAAGGATTTGAGCAAGAACGCGTCCGCCGCGAGGCCGCCGAACGCTCGCTACGCGAGAGCGAGCAACGCCTGCGGCGCATCTTCGACCACTCCAACGACGCCATCCTGGTCATCGATCCCGCTGCCGACCGCATCCTCGAGGCCAATGCCCGTGCCGCGCAGATGCTTGGGTACAGCGGGGATGAACTCGTCTCGCGGGTCGCCGTGTCCGCTGTGCACCCCCAGGAGATGCCGCGGTTGCGCGCCTTTGCTGGTGACGTCATCGCGCACGGCAGCGGCTGGACCAATGAGCTGAGCTGTACCTGCAAGGACGGGCGCCGGCTGCCGTCGGAGATCTCGGCCTCGCAAGTGTCCTTCGACGGGCGTGACTGCATCATCGCCGTGGTGCGCGACGTCACCGAGCGCAAGGCCGCCGAGGACGCGCTGCGGCGTAGCGAAGAGCGCTTCCGGGCCTTCGTCGAGAACGCCGGCGACGGTTTCTTTCTCGTCGATGCCAACGGCGGCATCCGTGATGTCAACACCCGCGCCTGCGGCATACTCGGCTACGCGCGCGACGAGTTGATCGGCCGCTCGGTGCTCGACATCGACGCCGGACTGACGTCAGAGTCCTTCGCCGCACTGATCGCCGAGCTGACCATCGGCCGCTCGCATTTGCTGGAGACCCGCCACCGCCGTCAGGACGGCAGCGTATTCCCGAGCGAAGTGAGCATCTGCGCCTACGGCGACCCACAGGCGCCGAGCTACATCGCCCTGCTGCGCGACATCAGTCGCCGCAAGGAGGCCATGGCGGCCATTGCGCGCTTGGCGGAAATGGGAGAATTCGCGGCGATGATCATCCACCAGGTCCGCAATCCGCTGGCGACCATCGACCTGTGCCTGGAGTATGTCGCCCGCCGCGACCTCGACGAGCGCATGCGCAAGCGCGTGGACTTGGCCCGCGGCCAGTCCGCGCGCCTGGCGCAGTTACTGGACGAGGTGCTCGACTATGCCGGACGCATGACCCTGGCCCTTGCGCCCTGCCACATCGACGACCTGATCCACGCGATGGTGCCGACGTTGTCGGCGCTGCCGGCGCTCGACGGGCGCGACCTCCAGGTCCGAGCGGGCCTACCCAGTGTTCAGGTCCAGGCCGATGGCGACAAGCTTGCCCAGGCGCTGACCAACCTGGTCGTCAACGCCGCCGAGGCGGCCGCACCCGGCGAGCCGGTGGAGCTTCGCACCAGCGGCAGCGCGGCCGCGCCCTGCATCGAGGTACGAAACTGCGGTGAGCCGATCCCGCCGGACGTTCTCTCGCGCATCGGCAAGCCCTTCTTCTCGACCAAGGGCCACGGCAATGGCCTCGGGGTTGCCTATATCCGGCGTGTCGCCGCGGCGCATCATTGGGAATTCACGCTGACCTCGACGGCCGAGGAGGGCACGATCGCTCGGCTGCGGCTGTAGGGTGCCTGGGCTGTCATCAACGGCCACGCCCCAGCCCCTGATCGCCGCAACGCCGGCGCAGCGCTGGCACCGGAGGGCGCGCGGCTCGCCGGTGCCGGCTGTTTCTGGCCGCGGGTGCCGACTCCGGTATCTGTCACCCCTGGAGACCGGGGCGACGGCAACCACATTTCAGCGATGCCAGACGCATCATCGAACGGCCCCGCTCATCCGGCAGCGGCCGCGCGGCTGCAATCATGCGCGGCGCCGGTTGGTCTTCTGCTGTGGTCGCTCAAGCGATGAGGTACCTTCCAGGCGGTGTGCGGATTAGAAAAGGCAGGACGACAAGCTGCAGCGTTGAGCAGATGGCCACCGCATGGCTACCAGCCTTTACGGGAAGAGACGCTGGGATGATGTAGAGATGAATCGCAGCGTATTGTCTTGGTTGGAGCCGATGAGCGGATTCGAACCGCTGACCTACTGATTACGAATCAGTTGCTCTACCGACTGAGCTACATCGGCTGGCTGAAGGATGCTCGGGAGACACACGAGACAACTTGCAATTATAGGCAGTCCGGGAGTAGATCGCAAGCCCCGCGTCGGGCGCGGGGTGATCTCAAACCAAGTGGCGTGTCCGCTCTTTCGGCGGCGCCTCGAACAGTATCGCGCCCAGTGCCCTATCCTAGGAGACTCATTGACAACGGGCGGCATCGTTTGTTGCCTATAAATCAATATCCGCTTAACTATAATCGGTCGCCTTTGGGCAGTCGATGGCGTTGCCACTGACTTGGTTGGCAATCCGGACCCGCCCCACCTGTGAGACTATCACGGCCCGGGGCTTTGTTTGGTTACTCTGGGTCCCACCGCCAGCGCGGGCGTCACAGATGCGTGCATGGCCGTTGCTTCCGCGCGCCGAACCGTCGGGCTTGAACGTGAACCGGGGGCGATTGGCACTGATGGTCACTGCGCCCTCGGCCCGTTGCAGGCGGAGGATCTCGCCGCTGTTGCGCAGGTAGACGGCATAGCCCTGGTGCCAGTGGTCAGCGCTGCCAGCCTTGCATGGGTCGCCGCTGGCCGGCAGGTTGTCTGGGTCGACCGCGCAGACCGCCACATCGTTGCCGCGGAAGACGGCCTCGACGCGGGCATAGTTGAGGGCCCCGGCCAGACTGTTGGTGGCGCTGACGACGCGGTTGTCGGCGATCAGGCGGCCCATGTTGCCGGCCCCGAGCGTCAGCAGGATGGTCAGGATGACGAGCGTTGCGATGAGTTCGATGAGAGTGACGCCGCGCTGGGTTTGCCAGTTTTGCCAGTGACGTCGCCAGGTGCCGGTACCCGATCGCAGATACGGACGCAGTGCCAGCCGGTGCCGCGGAAGGGCCGGGCCGGACGACCTGCATGCAGGATAGATGCGTTCATGGTCGCGCGGCATCGTTGATCTCCGATGACGGTTGCGAATAGGCCGAACACAAAGGCGCCGCACGATGACTGCCTTGGCCGAGGCCAATCGAAGCCAAAGCGGCGTGGTGGGATTGAATTGTCCAGTCCAGTCTGATTGATCGGCCAGCAACTTGATCGGCCAGCAATCAGTGCAATCGCTGTCGGCCGGGCGAGCGAGGCGAGGCCTGCCTCCGGTGCCAGCTGGGCGCGTGGGTGCCGGCAGGCGCTCGGGACGCCGGTCAGCAGGCTCGGCCGGGAGCGAGCGACCGGCGGATGCCGCAGGCTGCCCGGCCCCAGCTCAGCCGGCGGCCCGGGCCAGGCGCTCCAAGGCCTTTTCCAGGTTGCCGCGGCTGGTGGCGATGGAGATGCGGGCGTAACCGTTGGCGCCGAAGGCAGACCCCGGCACGATGGCCACGCCCGCCTGTTCGATGAGATGCTCCGCCAGTTCTAGATCGTTGTGCACGCCGTCGAGGGCATCGATGAGGCCCTGCATGCGTGGGAACACATAGAAGGTGCCATCGGTCGGCAGGCAGTTGATCCCGGGGATGGCATTGAGGCCAGCCACCACCAGATCATGGCGTTGTTTGAAGGCGATCCGCATCTCGTCAATGCAGTCTTGTGGGCCTTCCAGGGCGGCCTGGGCGGCGACCTGGGAGATCGAGGTCGGGTTGGAGGTGCTCTGCGACTGGATGGTCTCCATGGCCTTGATGATTGCCGCCGGGCCAGCGGCGTAGCCGATGCGCCAGCCGGTCATGGAGTAGGCCTTGGAGACGCCATTGAGCACCATGGTGCGCTGATACAGGTCCGGGCAGACATTGACGATGTTGACGAATGGCGTAGCGCTGTCCCAGCGCATATGTTCGTACATGTCGTCAGTGGCGATCAGGGCGCGCGGAAATTCGCGCAGAACCTCACCGAGGGCGGCCAGTTCATCGGCACTGTAGGCCATGCCGGTGGGATTGGACGGGCTGTTGATGACTACCAGCCGGGTCTGCTGGTTGAGGGCCGCCTGCAGTTGCTTGGGGGTGATCTTGAAATGCTGTTCGGCGCCAGCCTGGACGAACACCGGCGCCGCCCCGGCCAGCAGGACCATGTCGGGATAGGAGACCCAGTAGGGCGCCGGGATGATCACCTCGTCGCCGTGCTCCAGCACCGCCTGGGCCAGGTTGTAGAAGCTCTGCTTGCCGCCGCAGGAGACCAGGACCTGGTTTGGCTCGTAGTCCAACTGGTTCTCGCGCTGGAACTTGGCGATCACCGCGCGCTTCAGTTCCGGGGTACCGGCCACCGCGGTGTACTTGGTAAAGCCGTCCTGGATGGCCTGGATCGCGGCCGCCTTGATGTGGTCGGGGGTATCGAAGTCGGGCTCGCCGGCGCCCAGGCCGATGACGTCCTGCCCGGCAGCACGCAGTGCTTTGGCGCGCGCGGTGATGGCGAGGGTGGCCGAGGGCTTGACGGATTGAACGCGGGCGGAGAGCTTGATGGTCATTGCGGTCTGGTCTTGGGCTGAGCTTGGACTGAGGTTGGGCTGACGCTGGGCTAAGGTTGGCGATGCGGGCCGGACCCGGCCGCGCGGGCCGGTTGGGTGCTGGACCCGACCCATTACCACCGCATCATAATCAATCGTCGCGCCCCGGGCATCCTCGGCCGGCAGGCCAGGCGTCCGGCGGGTGTTCTAGTGCGGTCCTCCCGGCAGCTGGCCGCCAGTCCATCGGACCTGCCACCTTGGCCCTGATCCAGCGCCCCGGCGCACCTGTCCGGTCCGTCCGACCCGGTAGGCGCGATTCGTCCTTTCAGCCTGCGAGTCCTGTCCATGTCCCGATCCTTCGACCTCGTCAGCCCCTTTGCCCCGGCCGGTGATCAGCCGGCAGCGATCGACCGCCTGGTGCAGGGGTTGGAGGACGGCGAGGCCGGGCTGACCCTGCTCGGGGTCACCGGCTCTGGTAAGACCTTCAGCATTGCCAATGTGATTGCCCGCGTACAGCGCCCGACGCTGATACTGGCCCCGAACAAGACCTTGGCTGCCCAGCTTTATGGAGAGATGCGCAGTTTTTTTCCGCAAAATGGCGTCGAGTATTTTGTTTCTTATTACGATTATTATCAGCCGGAGGCCTATGTCCCGGCGTCCGATACCTATATCGAGAAGGACGCCTCGATCAACGAGCATATCGAACAGATGCGCCTGTCGGCGACCAAGGCCTTGCTGGAGCGCCCGGATGTGATCATCGTCGCCACAGTGTCGAGCATCTATGGCCTGGGCGATCCCGAGGCCTATCTCAAGATGGTGCTGCATCTGTCGCGTGGAGAATTGATTGATCAGCGCGCGATGCTGCGCCGTCTGGCCGCCCTGCAATACCGGCGCAATGAGATCGAACTCGCGCGCGGGACCTATCGTGTGCGCGGCGATGTGATCGATATCTTCCCGGCCGAGTCTGACGATGAGGCGGTACGCGTGGAGTTGTTCGATGACGAGATCGAATCCCTGGCCCTGTTCGATCCCCTGACCGGCGAGGTGCGCCGCCGGGTGCCACGCTATACAGTGTTCCCTAAGACCCATTACGCCACCCCGCGCGAGGTGGTGTTGCAGGCGGTGGAGAACATCAAGGACGAATTGCGCGAGCGACTGGCCTGGTTGCGCGAGCAGGGCAAGCTGGTGGAGGCGCAGCGGCTGGAGCAGCGCACCCTGTTCGATCTGGAAATGATGGTGGAGGTCGGCTATTGCTCTGGGATCGAGAACTATTCACGCTATCTTTCCGGGCGTGGCCCTGGCGAGCCGCCGCCGACGCTGTTCGATTATCTACCGGCCAACGCCCTGCTGGTGATCGATGAGAGCCATGTGACGGTACCCCAGCTCGGCGGGATGTACCGGGGCGACCGCTCGCGCAAGGAGAACCTAGTGGACTATGGATTCCGGTTACCCTCGGCGCTTGATAACCGACCCCTGCGTTTCGAGGAGTTCAGCGCTCGCCAGCCGCAGGCGATCTATGTCTCGGCGACCCCACGCGACTATGAGATCCAGCACTCGGGCGCGGTGATCGAACAGGTGGTGCGCCCGACCGGGCTGGTGGACCCGGAGGTGGAGGTGCGCCCGGCCCTGACCCAGGTGGATGATCTGCTCTCGGAGATCCGCGCGCGGGTGGCTGTCAACGCGCGCGTACTGGCCACCACCCTGACCAAGCGCATGGCCGAGGATCTCACCGACTATCTCGGCGAGCACGGTGTGCGGGTGCGCTATCTGCACTCGGATATCGACACGGTCGAGCGGGTCGAGATCATTCGCGATCTGCGCCTGGGGGAATTCGATGTGCTGGTCGGGATCAATCTGCTACGCGAGGGCCTGGACATGCCCGAGGTCTCGTTGGTGGCCATCCTGGATGCCGACAAGGAGGGCTTTCTGCGCTCCGAGGGCTCGTTGATTCAGACCATTGGCCGCGCTGCCCGCAACCGCCATGGCAAGGCCATCCTCTATGCCGATCGCATCACCGGCTCGATGCAGCGGGCAATCGACGAGACCGAGCGGCGCCGGGCGAAGCAGATCGCCCACAACCTGGCCCACGGCATCACCCCACAGACCATCCGTAAGGCAGTGGCGGACATCATGGAGGCGAATGCCCCGGGGACACCGCTGCGCGCCCGTGACTATGCTCGGGTAGCCGAGGAGATCAGTGCCTACGCGGCGCTGACCCCGGCGCAAATGGCGAAAAAGATCAAGGCGCTGGAGAAGTCCATGTATCAGGCGGCGAAGGACTTGGAGTTCGAGCAGGCCGCCGCGCTGCGCGATCAGATCAAAGACCTGCGCGCGCGCGGGCTGGCAGCCTAACCCGGACGTTAACCGAGGCATTGCAGGCGTGCGTGACGCCGAGTAGCCGGGTGAGCCTGGCACCGCCTGCCCGCGCCAACCGGATACGACGGCGGATGCCTGCGGTTCAGCCTTCGAGATTATCCAGTGCTTTCTGGAAGCGATTGGCATGCGAGCGCTCGGCCTTGGCCAGGGTCTCGAACCAATTGGCGATGTCCTGAAATCCCTCTTCACGCGCAATGCGGGCCATTTCCGGATACATCTCGGTGTATTCCTGGGTCTCGCTGGCAATGGCCGCGCTTAGATTCTGCTCGGTACTGCCGATGGGCAAGCCGGTGGCCGGATCGCCGATCTGCTCCAGATATTCCAGATGGCCATGGGCGTGACCGGTCTCGCCCTCGGCGGTGGAACGGAAGACCGCGGCGACATCGTTATAGCCTTCGATATCAGCCTTGGCGGCGAAATAGAGGTAGCGGCGGTTGGCCTGGGATTCGCTGGCGAAGGCCGCCCGCAGGTGTTGCTCGGTCTTGCTGCCTTTGAGTTCCATGATGGATTCCTCGGATCGCTAGAGATGACAGGTGCGCCCGGGCGCACCCGTTCTGGGGTTCGCTGCTGCGGTCGGGCCTCTTCGCTGGCGGGCACAGGCCGCCTGCCCGCTGCCAGCCCACCAAGCACCGTGACCATCCCGGGCCGGCGCCCCTCGCCACTGCCATTACCATCCAGGGTAACGCTGACGGGGCGCGTGTTTACCGCGGGGCGGGCGCCTCGCCATTGTCGATTGCCAATCCAGGATTGAAAATGCAGCGCCCCGGCGTTGCCATGCGCGCCGGTCCTTCCGAGTCAGCCCGCGAGACGGCCAATGTCAACCACCGATGCCGACGCCGACGCCAGTGCAACCGCCGACCCGCGGGGGGCCGGCACGACCCCCGCCGCCGATCGGCAGGCGGCCCCGAAGAGAGACGCGGTCCTTCCCCGCACCAGCGCCAAGGCCAACCGGTCCGCGAGCTGGACCGGCGCTGGACCGCTCCGGCTGCTACAACTGACCGACCTGCACCTCTATCGCGAGGCGGATGGCTGCCTGCTCGGTCAGCCCACCCGGCGCACCCTTGCGTTGGTGCTGGAGCGGCTGCGCCAGCGCCATTGGCCGCCCGACGCCATCCTGCTGACCGGTGATCTGGTCCACGACGAGAGTGCGGCAGGCTATCGGTACCTGCGCGGCTGCTTGGACGCGCTGGGTGTTCCCTGCCACTGCCTGCCCGGCAACCATGATCGCCCCGACCTGATGGCGACCTGGCTGGATGCGGACAGCGCCGCCGGGCTGCGCCGCATCGCCTACGACCCTTGGGACTTGATCCTGCTGGACAGCACGCTCCCCGGCAGTGACGGCGGTCATCTGGCCGTGGACCTGCTGGCGCGCCTGCAGCAGCACCTGCAGTCCCATCCCGGGCGACCGACGCTGATCTGCCTGCATCATCAGCCGGTGCCGATGGGCAGCCGTTGGGTCGACAGCATGATGGTGGACAACGGCGCCGACCTGCTGGCCCTGGCCGCGTGCCACCCCCAGCTGCGCGGCATCCTGTGGGGCCATGTCCACCAGGCCTTCGCGGCGCAACACGGCGACACCCTACTGCTGGCGACACCCTCGACCTGCGTCCAGTTCCTGCCGGCCAGCCGCGACTTCGCCCTCGACACCCTGCCTCCCGGCTATCGCTGGCTGGAGCTGTATCCGGACGGGCGGATCAGCACCGGAATCGAGCGCATCGACGGCTATCCGGAACCGTTCGCAGCGGCCGCCAGCGGCGGCTGAGCGGGGCTGGTATCCCGCCACTTCTGCCGGATGACCACAACTTACGCGCATCAGGTTTCCCTTGCTGCGATCAGGCGGGCGGCGAACTCTGAATAGAGATTACGGGCGCTGGTCGCAGGCGAAAGATGCCGGCACTGTGCGTTGCCACTCGTGGTCAGCACAAGTGCTGCGGCACTATACTCAGTTCTGACCCCGCTTCCTGCGCCCACAGCGCGACCCGCGTTGGCACCGGCGCCGCCCCGGTTTCCGGCCGGCGGATGATGCTGATTGCCGGATAGGCAATCACCTCGGAATGAAAGGCGTCCCGACCGTCCATGTTGATGTAGTGCGTTAGGGCGAAATTGCGCGCGATCTTGCGCCGCAGCGGCCCGCCGTAGTGGTTCTTGAGCCAGCGGTTGGCACAGATAAAACCCAGCACGCCCCGATGCGCAAGTAGATCCAGGGCGCGCTCGAAGAACAGCACATACAAGTCGGCGCGGTCATAAAGGGTCCGGAAACGGCGGCGATATTCCGCGAGCAGTATCCCGGGAATCCGCTCCTGACGCACATAGGGCGGGTTACCGACAACATAGTCGAAACGACCTGGCAGGTCGCACAGCAGGAAGTCGTCGCACTGCAGCCAATGGGTGCACAGGCGGCGGGCGACCGCGGCCGGCAGCGCCGCCGCGCAAAGCCGTTCCTCCAAGCCGGCAGTGGTGCGTTCATAGCTGCCAGGATGCAGTTCGACTGCCCGCAGCGCGTCCTTCAGCTCCAATTCGGCCTGACCTGGATCACCGCCCGCCTGGCGCCAGGCACTGAGCAATCGGTCGACTACCGGCAACAGAAACTCACCGCTGCCAAAGGTCGGCTCCAATAGCCGCTGGCGATGCAGTGGGCGGTCCGGGGTATAACGGACCAGGTCGAGGATGGCATCGACGACGGCGCGGCGGGTGAAGACCGCGCCGCGCGCCGTGGCGTCCTGTTGCGCCAGTTGTGCCAGGGCGGCGGCGAGGGCCGGCGCGCGAGCGCCTGCCAGCAACGGAAGATCCAGCGACAACTGCATCGCTCGCGTCGCCTTAGTCGAGCAATTCACTGAAGGGAATGAAGGCGACCGGATCGCCGGGGGCGATGCGGCGCCCGGCATCGAGCTGGACCAGGCCGTCGGCCCAGGTCAGGGAGGTCAGTGCCGCCGAGGACTGGCTCGGGAAGACCTCGACCACCGGCGCACCGGCCGTGTCGCGGCCTAGCCGTGCGCGCTGATAGTCACGCCGCTTGGGCGGCCGGGCTAGCGCGAAGCCGGCGCGGGCGCTGATCTGCCGTGGGGCGCCCGCCTCGGCCATCCCCTGCAGACGGCGGATGAAGGGGCGCGCAAACAGCACGAAGGTCACGAACAGCGACACCGGATTGCCCGGGCTGCCGATCACCGGCGTGGCGCCGATATGGCCGAAGGCCAGCGGCTTGCCCGGGCGCATCGCCACCTGCCAGAGGTCGAGCCGCCCGAGTTGCGCGACTGCTGGACGAATGTGGTCCTCTTCGCCGACCGAGACGCCGCCGCTGGTCAGGATCAGGTCGGCCTGGGTGGCGGCGGCTGCCAGGGCGGTCCGGGTGGCCGCCAGCTGGTCGGGCACCTGCCCCAGGTCCAGCACCTCGCAGCCCAGGCGCTGCAGGAGGCCGAACAGCAGATAGCGGTTCGAGTTGTAGATCTGGCCGGGGCCGAGCGGCTCGCCCGGGGGCACCAGCTCATCGCCGCTCGCCAGCACGGCCACCCGTAGCCGTGGGTGTAACGTGAGCCGCGCCGCCCCCACCGCGGCGGCCAGCCCCAGATGCTGGGGTTCCAGTAGGGTGCCGGCGGCGAGGACCTGGGTGCCGGCCCGCAGATCCTCGCCGCGGCGGCGGATATTGGCCCCGAGGATGATGCCGGCGGGGATCTCGACCCAGTCGCCCTCGCACCGGCAGACCTCCTGCACCACCACCGTGTCGGCCCCGGGCGGTAGCGGCGCGCCGGTGAAGATCCGTGCCGCACTAACCGGCGCCAAGGGCGTGCCGACGCGCCCGGCGGTGATGCGTTGGCTCACCCGTAGGCGGGCGCCGCCCGGACCCAGGTCGGCATGCCGCAGGGCATAGCCATCCATCGCGCTGTTGTCCCAGCCCGGCAGGTCGACCCCGGCCAGCACCGGGACGGCCAGGACGCGCCCCAGCGCGGACTCGGTGGCCAGGGTCTCGCGGCCGGCCAGCGGCTGGGCCTGGGTCAACAGGGTCGCCAGTGCCGCCTCGACCTCCAGGGGGGGCTGGCGGGGATCGCTCGGACAGTCGTTGGCGGTGGACATGGATGGATGGCTCCAGGGATGGGTTGCGGCCGGCCCGGGCGTGAGCGGAACCGCATCGCCGCCGCATCCGGGCCGGACGCTGCCCGCCGGCGGCCGGTCGGGGCGCGACCTGGCCGGACCGGCAGCGACGGGCTTGGCCCGCCGCGGCAGACAGCGGCTCAGGCCAGCCAGCGCGGCAACAGGACCAGCCCCCAGATGCTGACCGCGAAGGCGATGCTCATGAAGACTGCAGCCGAGGCGAGATCCTTAGCCCGCTGCGAGAGTTCGTGGCGCTCCAGGCCGATGCGGTCGATGTTGGCCTCGATGGCCGAGTTCAGCAGTTCTACGATGGGCACCAGCAATAGGCTGCCTACCAGCAGGGCGCGCTCCACCCCGTTGGCACCCAGCCACAGCCCCAGCGGCAGCAGCGGGACCAGCAGCATCACCTCCAGGCGGAAGGACTCCTCGAGTTCATAGCAGGCCTTAAAGCCCTTCATGGAGTAGCCGAAGGCTTTCACCACATGACGCCAGCCGCGGGCGGTCTCGTAGGCCACGCGCGCGCCCTCAGGACCCGGTCCAGCGCGCAGTATTGCGCCGCTGCAGCTCGTCGATCAGCCCGTCGAGCCCGCGTTCGCGGGCGATGCTGTTGAAGGTGCTGCGGTAGTTGGTCAGCAGGCTGACCCCACCCACCAGGACATCGTAGGCGAGCCAGCGTCCATCCTGGCGGATCATGCGATAGTCCACTGCCACCGGGCTACCACGTGCGCGTAGGATCTCGGTGCGCACCACCACCCGATCCGGGTTGTCGGTGGTGCGCATCGGCAGGTAGCGGATGTTCCAGGGGCCGATCTCGTGCACCGCATGGGCATAGGTATTGATGACTAGATCGGTGAAGGCGGCGATAAAGGCACGGCGCTGGGACGGGGTCGCCGTGCGCCAGTGCCGTCCCAGGATCAGCGCCGCCGCCCGCTGCAAGTCGATATTGGGCAGGAAGAGTTCATCGACCACCCGGCGCACCGCGGCCAGGTCGCTGGCCAGGCGCTCGCGATCCTCTGCCAGCACCCGCTGTAGCCCGGTGGAGACCTGGTCGATCACCTGCTGCGGCGGGGCCAGCGCGGTGCGGTCGCTGGCGGTCGCCGGCAGGCTGAGCAGCAGCAGTCCTAGCAGGGCCAGCCCCAGGCCGGACCACCGGCTGCACCAGCGGCCGGACAGCGTCGGGGTGGCCATCATGCCGTCCGCGGCCTCGGCAGCGCCGGGTTCAGATGGGCCAGCAGCCAGTCATGGATCTGCGGACTGGCGCGCGAGCCGCTGAAGCGCCCGCGCTCCTCACCATCCTGGAATAGGATCACGGTGGGGAAGCCACGCAGCCGGTAATGGCCGGCGAGGCGCATATTCTCGCCGGCGTCGACCTCGACCTTGGCCAGGCGGATGGCGCCGGCCAGGTCATCAACGACCCGGTACAGATGCGGTGCCAACTGATGACAGGGGCTGCACCAGGCGGCCCAGAAGTCCACCAGGATGGGATGCCGACGGGAGGCGTCGATGACCTCGGTCGGGAAACGCTCATGATCGGTCTCGAAGGCATGGGCGCAGTGGGTATGATGAAGGTGAAACGGCATTGCCAGGCCGGGGGTTGGAGAGCACTGCGGGCAGGATCGCACCGGGAATGGCTCCCAGTCTAGCAAGCTCGGTCGGCCCAGCCATAGCCCCCGGGAGGGGACCACGAATATCCACGGCGCGGCCGGGGCGGGGCTGGAGAGGTGCGGGTCCTTGGGGTATCGTTCGCGGCCGGTCCCGTGCCTGCCGTGCGGCCCCGCCGCCCCGTGCTGTCTCCGGTTTTCTGCCCAATCCTCTGTCCCCAGGTCCGCCCCATGTCCGAACTGCTGCCCAACCGCGCCCCCTATCCCACCACCCGTATGCGCCGGATGCGCCGCGACGAGTTCTCGCGCCGGCTGATGCGCGAAACCGTCTTGACCGCGAATGACTTCATCTATCCCGTCTTCGTGCTGGAGGGCACCGGCCAGCGCGAACCGGTGCCATCCATGCCGGGGGTGGAGCGCCTGAGCGTCGATCTACTGATCGAGGAGGCGCAGACCATCGCCGCGCTCGGGGTGCCGGCCATGGCCCTGTTTCCGGTCACCCCGCTGGCCGCCAAGTCGCTCGATGCCCGCGAGGCCTACAACCCCGACGGCCTCGCCCAGCGCGCGGTGCGTGCCCTCAAGGCGGCCCTGCCCGACCTCGGAGTGATGACCGATGTCGCGCTCGACCCCTTTACCACCCACGGCCAGGATGGCCTGATCGACGCATCCGGCTATGTGATGAACGATGCCACGGTCGAGGTCCTGGTGCGCCAGGCGGTCTCCCATGCCGAGGCGGGGGCCGATATCGTTGCCCCCTCCGACATGATGGACGGGCGCATCGGCGCGGTGCGCGCGGCCCTGGAGGCGGCCGGCCACATCCATACCCGGATCATGGCCTACTCGGCCAAGTATGCCTCCAGCTTCTACGGACCGTTCCGCGACGCGGTGGGCTCGGCGGCTAACCTGGGCGCTGGCAACAAGTACACCTATCAGATGGACCCGGCCAACAGCGACGAGGCCTTGCACGAGGTCGGGCTGGACCTGGCCGAGGGCGCCGACATGGTCATGGTCAAGCCCGGTATGCCCTATCTGGACATCGTGCGCCGGGTCAAGGACCGCTTTGGCGCGCCGACCTTCGTCTATCACGTCAGCGGTGAATACGCGATGCTCAAGGCGGCCAGTCAGAATGGTTGGCTGGACGAGCGCGCGGTGGTACTGGAGGCGCTGACCGGCTGCAAGCGGGCCGGGGCCGACGGTATCCTGACCTACTATGCCAAGGACGCCGCGCGCTGGCTGCAAGATGTCTGAGGCCGTCAGCGCCCGGCGCCCATCATCCACGATCGAGATCCGCCTCGGCACCGAGGCCGACCGACCGCAAATCCTGGCGCGCATGGAGGAGGTCTTCGGCAGCACCCCGGCGCGTCGGGTCGAGTCCCAGTGGGACTGGCGTTGGCAGCGCGACCCGCGCCTGCCGGCACCGGGCTATCGCGGCGTGGTCGCCACCTGGGAAGGACAGGTGATTGCCAACCTGGCCACCATCCCGGCCGGGTTGCAGATCGGCGGGGCGCCGGCCGAGGCCTGGTGGTTCGTGGATGTGCTGGTGCATTGGGGGCTGGTGCGCCGCGCTTTACGGGCCACTGTTGCCGCCCGCCGGGCCGGCGGTGGCGCGGCTGGCCCTGATCTGTCCCAGGGTCTGGCCATGGCCCTGTTCGATCATCCAGCGGCGGGTCCGATCCAGCTTGGCAAACACGTTGCCGCCCAATTGATCAGCATCGGCTCGCGGCGCGGCTTCGAGCCGCTGGGCGACACCGGCAGCCGGCGCCGGCGCATCAGCACCAGTTATCCCCTCGGGCGGCTGCTGGGACGGCATCTGGGCGCCGGCCTCGCCGCCCTGGTCGATCCGATGCTGGGGCCGCACCCGCGCCCGCGGTTGCCGGTGCAGGTCCACGACGGCCCCTTCGATGCCCGCTTCGATGCCCTCTGGGAGCGGCTGCAGGCTGCCTATCCCGCCATCTGCCGCCGCGATGCGGCCCTCCTCGACTGGCGCTATCGCCAGCCGCCCGACCTGGATTGCACCGTGCTGACCCTGGCGGGCGCGGACGGCCTGCGCGGCTACTGCGTGGTCAACGCCTTCGAGCAACCCGCCAGCGGGCGGCGGCGTGGGCGGCGCCGTGGTCGCATCCTTGACCTGCTCACCGCACCGGAAGACGCCCCCGCCCGCACAGCCCTGCTCGCTGCCGCGCTGGCGACCCTGCGCCGCCAGCGGGTAGAGCGGGCCGAGTGCTTCTTCTGCGGGGCCGAACTCGGACGCCTACTGACCACACTGGGCTTTGTGCCCAAGGTGGATCGCCAAGGACAACCGAGCGTCCTGTGGGCGCGCCATTTGCCGGCCGTGGCGCGCGGCCTCTACGCCACCCAGGGCGACGGCGACGGCGGTTGAAGGCCACGCGCCAGCCGCCCGCTGGCCGCCTTGACCGCCTCCGCGGCCCTTGCTAGCGTTGCCGGCCGGTGTCGGCCCGGCCTCGACCCGGCCTCAACCCAGCCTCGACGGGCCGACCGGCTATCCCCGCCTGCGGAGTTCCGAATCACGCCTCCCTCGACCGGCCATCTCTTGCCGCCGTGCTCCGCGCCCTGGCAACGCTGGCAACAGCGCCTGGCGCGTCGCTGGCAGCACCAGTTCGACCGCCGCATCGAGCGCGCGGCCTGGCCGCAATGGTGCCTGCTGGTCGGGCGCAGCGATGACCCTGACCGCGTGGCCCCGGCACCGGAGCGGCTGCGGCCGATCCTGCCCCCGGCCGACCGCTTCTGGGCCGACCCCTTCGGCTGCTGGCAGGATGGCCAACTGCATGTCTTCTGCGAGGAATACCTGCGCGGGACTCGCCATGGGCGCATCAGCCTGCTGGTACTCGACGCCGATCTGCAGCTGCGCGGGCCGGCGCGGCCGGTGCTAGTGGAGGACCGCCACCTATCCTATCCCTTCCTGTTCCGCTGGGACGGACAGCTCTACATGGTGCCGGAGACCGCCCGCAGCGGCTGCATCGACCTCTATCGCTGCACCGCCTTCCCCCTGCACTGGGAGCGCCAATACAGCCTGCTCACTGGTCTGGAGGCGGCCGATGCCACCCTGTTCGAGCATGGGGGGCGCTGGTGGCTGTTCTGTGCCATACGCGACCAGCGCGGGCACATCAATGAATCCCTGCATGCCTTTCATGCCGACGCGCCCATCAGTCGCCAGTGGACGCCCCACGCGGCCAATCCGATCGTGCGTGATTTCGCCCGCGGCCGGCCCGGCGGGCGCATTTTCCGCGACCCGGCCGGGCGCCTGCTGCGTCCCGGGCAGGACTGCGTGCCCCGCTATGGCCACGGGCTGGGGCTGTACTCGATCGATACGCTGACGCCCTGGCAGTACCGCGAACGCCGCGTCTGGCAGGTGCGCGCCAGTGGTCCCTGGCGGGCGCTGCATCACCTGGACTGTCAGGGCGACTGGCTCATCATGGACGCCCAGCGCCTGCTGACAACCGCGACCGCGGCTGGAGCAGCGCCTGCGACCACCGCTGTAGAATAAACCGCTGCACAATAAGGCGATTTCTATCAGCTTTCATCCCATTTGACCTGTGTTGACGCCCGCCTTCGGCGTCGCACTGGCGGTCACAGCGCTTGCGATGCTCCCGCCAGCGCTCCCTAGAAAGCGAACGGCAGAAGGCGAACGGCAATCTTGCGTCATCTGGCGTCATCTGGCATCAGGGTTTCCGGCAAACGCCTCAGCCTGCAACCGATCCAACCAACCGAACCCTGCTGCCATGTCATCTGCCCACGCCGCCGAGATTGCCGCTGGTCAGCGCTTTGCCTTCGGTGCCAACTGGGCGCGCTTCCTAGACCAACTGGACACGGCGCGCATCCAGGCCGCCGAGGATTCCCTGCGTCGCCTGCTCGGGGTGGCGCATCTCCAGGGCCTGCGCATGCTCGATGTGGGCTGCGGCAGCGGGCTGTTTAGCCTGGCGGCCCGCCGGCTGGGGGCGCGGGTGCATAGCTTCGACTATGATCTGCAGTCGGTCGCCTGCACCCTGGAACTGCGCCGGCGTTATCGCCCCGATGATCCCGACTGGCAGGTGGAGAGCGGCTCGGTGCTCGATAGCGCCTATCTGCAGGGCTTGGGCCAGTGGGACCTGGTTTATGCCTGGGGCGTGCTGCATCACAGCGGCGACCTGGCTCGGGCCATGGCCAATGTTGTTGGACTGGTGGCCGCCGATGGGCGCCTGTTCATCGCCATCTACAACGATCAGGGCCGCGCCAGCCGCACCTGGCTGCGGGTTAAGCGTGCCTATAACCGGCTCCCGTCCGGTCTGCGCTGGCTGGTGCTGACACCGGCGGCGCTGCGCCTGTGGGGTCCGACCATGATCCGCGACCTGCTGGCCGGCCGGCCTCTGCACAGTTGGCGCCACTACGCCCGCACCAGCACCCGCGGCATGTCCCCCTGGCGCGACGTGGTGGACTGGGTCGGCGGCTTACCGTTCGAGGTAGCCACCCCGGAGGAGGTGTTCCGCTTCTACCGCGACCGCGGCTTTCGGCTGGAGGAACTCACCACCTCCGGCGGCCTGGGTTGCAACGAATTCGTGTTTCGTCGCGACTGAGGGTCGGCCGCGGGGCTCGATCCGCGTTATCCTGTGCTGTCCTGCTCCGGGCGTAGTGACGCCCCCCAGCCCCGCCCCGCTTCCCCGATGAAACACTGGTTGTGGCTCTCGGCCCTGGTGATCCTGCTGGATCAGGCCAGCAAATGGCTGGTGATGAGCACCCTCGCCCCCTATCAGGTGGTGGAACTGATCCCCAACCTGAACCTCACCCTGGTCTTCAACCAGGGCGCCGCCTTCAGCCTGCTGGCCGATGCCGGCGGCTGGCAGCGCTGGCTGTTCGCTGGCTTCGCGCTGCTGGTGACCCTCGCCCTGGGCATCTGGTTGTGGCGCCTGCGCCGCCATCAGCGCCTGCTTGCCTTAGGGCTGGCGCTGCTCATCGGCGGTGCTGTCGGTAACCTGATCGACCGGCTGCTGATCGGCCAGGTGATCGACTTCATCCAGGTCTATCTGCCCGTCATCCCGCTGGCCATCTTCAATCCCTGGCCGGCCTTCAACGTCGCCGACAGTGCCATCAGCATTGGTGTGCTGGTGCTATTGCTCGATGCCCTGTTGGCGGATGCGGACGCGGTCGCCGGTGGTGCCGACCGCGCCTGAACCCGGGGCGCGCTGCGGTCGGGGCCCTGTTCCCCTGTTCCCCTGTTCCCCTGTTTTCCTGTTCTCAGGCGAGTTTCGACGCCTTCCGCCTTTCGGTATCATGGCGGGTATACCAGGATCGGCCCACTGCTGAACCAGCGCCGACCACCCCGCCCCGGTCCTAGCCGCGCCCGCTTCTCAGACTGTTCTCCCGGCATCCGCGCGCAGCGGCAACCGTCGGCGCGGCCCCATAACGGCCACGGCGCGCCGGCAAGCCCCCGCTCAGCGGGGCGCCCGCCGCGGCCCTGCCATGGTGACCACCAGCACCGGTCGCGCGCGCAGCGCGCGACCCCGCCGGCATCGGGTGCCATCCGGCACCAGCGAACAGCAGCCGACGGCTGAGCCACCGAGGCCCTCCCCGCCTAGCGAGGGCAACCAGATGAAGATCGCAATCCTGTCCCGCAATCCCCGCCTCTATTCCACCCGCCGGTTGGTGGAGGCGGCGCGCCAGCGCGGCCACGAGGCGCGCGTCATCGACGTGCTGCGCTGCTACATGAACATCACCTCCCATGCCCCCTCCATCCATTACAAGGGCGAGGGGCTGAGCGGTTTCGATGCAGTCATCCCGCGCCTGGGCGCCTCGGTCACCTTCTATGGCACCGCGGTCCTGCGGCAATTCGAGATGATGGGGGTCTATCCCCTCAACGAATCGGTCGCCATCACCCGCGCCCGCGATAAGCTGCGGTCGCTACAACTACTCTCGCGCAAGGGTATCGGGCTGCCCATCACCGGCTTCGCCCATGCCCCGGATGACGTCGAAGACCTGATCAAGATGGTCGGCGGCGCGCCGCTGGTGATCAAACTGCTCGAAGGCACCCAAGGCATCGGCGTGGTGCTGGCCGAGACCCGCCAGGCCGCCGAAAGCGTGATCGAGGCCTTCATGGGGCTGGAGGTGAATATCCTGATCCAGGAGTTCATCAAAGAGGCGCAGGGCGCCGACATCCGCTGCTTCGTCGTCGGTGAGAAGGTCGTCGCGGCAATGAAGCGCCAGGCCAAGGACGGTGAATTCCGCTCCAATCTGCATCGTGGCGGCACCGCCAATCTGATCCGCATCACCCCCGAGGAGCGCTCCACCGCGGTGCGGGCGGCGCGCATCATCGGGCTCAACGTCGCCGGCGTGGACATCCTACGTTCCAACCATGGCCCAGTGGTGATGGAGGTCAATTCTTCGCCCGGGCTGGAAGGCATCGAAAACGCCACCGGTAAGGATATTGCCGGCCTGGTCATCGATTTCATCGAAAAGGACTTCGTGGTCGGCAAGACCCGCACCCGTGGCAAGGGCTGAGATCGGCGCTGCGGTGGCCGCCCCGCCACCGCTGGCACCGCCGATCCGCATCGCCGGCCATGTCGTGCACGCCGGCGAGCGACGCCGGGTGGATGTGCCGCTGCCCAGCCTGTTCACCCAGACCAGCGTGTTTCTGCCGGTGCACGTCCTGCACGGGCGTCGCCCCGGCCCGCGCCTGTTCGTCACCGCCGCCGTGCACGGCGACGAGATCAACGGCATCGCCATCATCCGCCGGTTGCTGGAGAGTGCCCTGCTGCGCAACCTGCGCGGCACCCTGCTGGCGGTGCCAGTGGTCAACGTTTATGGCTTCGTGCGCCATTCTCGTTATCTGCCCGACCGGCGCGACCTCAACCGCAGCTTTCCCGGCTCCGGGGGCGGCTCGCTGGCCGGGCGCCTGGCCGCCACCCTGATGAACGAGGTGGTCGCCGGCAGCGATCTCGGCATCGACCTGCACACCGGCGCTGCCCATCGCGAGAACCTGCCGCAGATCCGTGCCCAGCTCGGCGAGTTTGGCGTGCGCGACCTGGCACTCGCCTTTGGTGCCCCGGTGCTGCTCAATTCCGAGTCGCGCGATGGCTCGCTGCGCAGCGCCGCCGCCGCGGTCGGGGTGCCGGTGCTCGTCTATGAGGCCGGCGAGGCCCTGCGCTTCGACGAACTCTCCATCCGCGCCGGGGTGCGCGGCATCCTCGCGGTGATGCGCCAGCTTGGCATGGTGCGCGACGGTGCCCGCCGCGTCCGCGCCGCGACCCCACCGCTGACTGCCCACTCCTCCACCTGGGCGCGCGCCCATCAGAGTGGCATGCTGCGGCTGCTCACCCCGCTCGGGCGGCGGGTGGACAAGGGCCAGCGCCTGGTCTACATCGCCGACCCCTTCGGCCGCGACGAAGAAGCCGTGCTGGCACCGACCAGCGGCATCGTCATCGGCCGCACCAACCTCCCCCTGGTCACCGAGGGGGCCGCGCTGTTTCACATCGCCCGCTGCGGCCAGGGCGAATTGGCCAGCGAACTCGTCGAACGCTTCCAGAGCGAGTTTGACCCCGACGACGACCATGGCGAACCGTTCGACTGACCCGTCTGCCTCCGCGCGACCGCGGGACCGCTAGGGCGCGGTTCGGCTGACGTGGCCGTCGGCGACGGGATGCCGCCGGATCGGGCGAGCGGCCGTGTCGCCGCTACACCGGGCCACCGACCTCGCTGGGGCCATGCGAGGCACCGCGACAGGCGGCAATATCCCCAGAACAGGTGAGTGGCGGGCCTGTGCTGGTCTCAGAGCGCCAGCAGCCGGCCGATCAATTCACCGCGATTGTGGGCATCGACATCGCGGTAGATCGCCCGCGCATGGCTGATGACCGTGCTCTCGGCCAGGCCCAGCCGCTGGGCGATCCCGCCGTAGGACTGCCCGCAGGCCATCAGCAGACAGACCTGGGCTTGACGCGGTGGCAGTTGTAGCTGTTCGATCTGCCGCATCAGCCCGACCTGCAGCGGTCGCTGATGGCGCACGCTGATTCCCACCAACGGCGACCAGCTGCCGCCGTTGGCATCCAGCGCCTGGGCATGGAACCGGAACCGTCCCCAGGCATTGTCGTGCCACCAGGACGGCGCCGCCGCATCGGCCCGGTCGTTGCCGCGATCGGCGACCGCGCGCGCCAGCCGCCGCAGCGGCGGGCTCAACTGCGCCAGGTGTTGCAGGCAGCGCATCCCCGGACACAGCCGTTCGCAACTGGCCATCGCCAGCATCCGCCGGGCATTGGCAGACAGCCAGTGAATCGTGCCATCGGCATCGGCCAGGATCAGCCCCTCGCCCTCCGCGCCCGGGTCTAGCCAGCGCAACGCCGCCGACGGACCCACAGCAGACAGGGCGCGACGAAAGACACCGGCCAGCCGATCGACGCGGCGCAGCTCATCGGCGGCGAAGGGCGGATCGCCCCGAGCGCGATGCAGGGCCAGGATGCCCAGGGGCCGCTCGCCCTCGCGTACGACCAGATACAGCGCCCGCTGCACCTGCAGGTGGCGCAGCAGCTCGCGATAGAGGGGATGACGCACCAGGGTCCGGCGAGGGACCCGCAACAGCGCCTCGGCGCGGGTCGCCCGCCGCACCTGCCGGCAGACCGCCGGCCAGCCGATGAAGACCTCCAGTTCCCGCTGGTTATAGAACTGCTGGAAGTAGCGCGGTGCCAGCGCCATCGCCGCCGGCGACTCCGCGTAGAGATTGGTGATCTGGCCGTACCGATCGCACCAGAACAGGCTGTTCCAGCGGGTATCGACCAGGACATGCAGCGCACGCAGCAGCAGCGGCACCGCGACCTGGGGCGGAAGCCCGAGCTGCGCGAGCTGTTGCAACCGACATTCGCCCTGCCGCGAGCGGCCAGGACTGGCCCGATGGGGAGGCATGACGAGGACTCCAGCCCGGCACCGCGAGTGCATACCGCAGTCGCACCCCGCGAACCCGGGCCGCAACGAACTGGGATGTCACCAAGTATAGCCGTCGGAAAATGGTCCGCGAGCACTACGCCGGCTCGACCAGGGCTGTGTGTCGGCGACTACGGCACCGGTTGGTCGCCATAGAAGGCGAGGATGCTGGCCCAGGCCTCTTCGGCGGTCTCCGCGTAGGTGATCAGTTGGGCATCGGCGGCGTCGATGGTGCCTTCGGCGACCATGGCGTCGAGGTCGATGATTCGACGCCAGTAGCTACGCCCGAACAGCAGCACCGGGACCCGGGCGACCTTGTGGGTCTGGATGAGGGTGAGGGTCTCGAACAGTTCGTCGAGGGTGCCGAAGCCGCCTGGAAAGGCGACCAGGGCGCGGGCGCGCAGCAGGAAGTGCATCTTGCGCACGGCGAAGTAATGGAAGTGAAAGGCGAGGTCCGGGGTCACGTAAGGGTTTGGTTGTTCCTCGCGGGGCAGCACGATGCTGAGCCCGATGCTCTTGCCGCCGGCCTCGAAGGCGCCGCGGTTGGCCGCCTCCATGATCCCCGGGCCACCGCCGGTAACGACCACGTAATGGCGGTGGCCGTGGCGCTCGGAGACCTGAGTGATGAGGGCGGCAAGCCGACGCGCCTCCTCGTAGTATTTGGCCTTGTCGGCGATGGCGCGGGCGACGGCGGCCCGGTGCGCCAGGTCGGCCGCGTCCGGGTCGCGAGCCGCGGCGGCCTCGGCCGCTGCGAGCGCGGCCGCAGCCTGGGGCGGTTCCGGGATGCGGGTGCTGCCAAAGATGACCACGGTGGACTCGATGCCCTGTTCCTGCTGCACCAGTTCCGCCTTCAGTAACTCCAGTTGCAGGCGAACCGGGCGCAACTGTGGCCGGCGCAGGAAATCGGTGTCGGCATAGGCCAGCCGATAGGAGGGCGAGTCGGTCTGGGGGCTGGAGGGCATCCGGGCCGCCGCATCCGCATCGTCGGCGGCGGTCGGGTCCGGGCGGGCAGCAGGTTTGCGTGTGGTCATGGTACGAGGGCCGAGCGGCCATCCCTGTGGTCGGATGCTGTTGGGATAAAGATGAGGTCTGGTGCCGGCAACACCTCACCCCGTCCCGGGGGCTGCGGCGCCGCGCGAACCCCCGGGCGGCGGGCACAGGGCCAGCCGCGGTGGGCGCCGCGGCTATTCGGTCGTGGCCTCGGTGGCGCGCTCGGCAGCCTCCTCGGCGGCCGCCTCGGCCTCCTCGGCTGCGGCTGCGGCCCG
>REDK01000140.1 GCA_007693535.1 Chromatiaceae bacterium | reverse complement strand
GGTCCAGTGCGGCGTATCCTGAGGTATGCTGCAGACCATCATGAATCGACCCGACTACAGCGGCACCGGGATCGTCAACCTAATGGCCTCGGTCATTCGCGCCCGCGGCGGCGAGGCGGCCTATCCTGACCTCGCCGCGCTACCAGCCGCGGATCTCCGCCCGGCGCGCCATCTGATCCTGTTGGTCATCGATGGCCTCGGCGATGACTGGCTGCAGCGCCGGCACCCACATGGACTGCTCGCCCGCGGCCGGATCGCCCGGCTGACCTCGGTCTTCCCCACCACCACCGCCAGCGCGATCCCCAGCTTTCTGACCGGCACCGCTCCGCAGCAGCACGGGCTCACCGGCTGGTTCATGTGGCTGCAGGAACTGGGCTGCGTGATGACCGTCCTGCCCGGTCGCCCCCGTTATGGCGGCGTCGGCTATCGGGCCGCGGGCATCGATCTCACCGCCCTATACGGCCAGCCGCCGGTCTTCGACCGTATCGATACCAGCGGTCTGTGCGTGTCGCCGGAGGAGATCGCCCGGTCAGACTTCAACCTGGCCCATTTGGGGGCGGCGACCCTGCTGCCGTTTGCCGGACTGCCGGGCCTGGTGCAGGCGCTGCGTCGAGCGGTTCGGCTGGCCCAGGCACCAAGCTATATCTATGCCTATTGGCCAGGCCTCGACAGCATCGGCCATGCGAAGGGGATCGAGAGCAGCGCCGCCAGTGCGCATCTGCTGGCGCTGGAGACGCAGCTTGCCTGGCTGATCGATCGCCTGCGCGGCAGCGACAGCCTGCTGCTGGTGACCGCCGATCATGGCCAGCTTGACCACGGGCCAGCCGACCTGACCCGGCTGGAGACGCATCCCGACCTGGTCGCCTGCCTGCGCATGCCGTTGTGCGGGGAACCACGCGCCGCCTACTGCTACGTCCGCCCTGGCCAGGACGAGCGCTTCGAGCGCTATTGCAGCCAGGTGCTGGGCGAGCGCTTCACGCTCCACCGCAGCGAGGAGTTGCTGGCGATGGGCCTGTTCGGCAGCGGAACAGGGCATCCGCGGCTGGCAGAGCGCATCGGCGACTACGTGCTGATCGGGCGCGACCGCCAGGTGATCCACGACGCCCTGACCGGGGAACCGGCATTCAGACAGATTGGCGTCCACGGCGGCCTGAGCAGCGCCGAACTGCATGTGCCCCTGTGCCGCTTCGACTGCTGAGCCGCGCGCCCCTGATGCCGCCCGCGAACCGCCTGCTATATCTCCGCCAGTTAGGACGGCGTGACTATGGCGAGACCTGGCAGGCCATGCGCCGCTATACCGAGACGCGCACCGCCCACAGCCGCGACGAACTCTGGCTGCTAGAACATCCGCCGATCTTTACCCTGGGGCAGGCAGGACGCCGGGAGCATGTGCTAGACGCCGGACCGATCCCGGTGCACCAGACCGATCGCGGCGGCCAGGTGACCTATCACGGACCAGGCCAGCTCATCGCCTATCTGTTGCTCGACCTGCGCCGGGCCGGACTTGGCGTGCGCCGACTGGTGCATCTGCTGGAGGCGGCCGTGATCGCACTGCTCGCCGAGCACGGCATCCCGGCCGTCGCCCGCCCGGATGCCCCCGGGGTCTATGTCCACGGGGCCAAGATCGCGGCCCTGGGTCTGCGCGTGAGCCAGGGCTGCAGCTATCACGGGCTGGCGCTGAACCTGGATCTGGATCTCGCCCCGTTCAGCCGCATCGATCCCTGCGGCCACGCCGGCCTGGCGGTGACCCGGCTGGTGGATCTGGCACCGGGACTGGCGACCGCCGAGGTCCCATCACGGCTGGCAGCGGCGATCGCCGCGCAGCTTAGCCGCGAGCTGTCTTGGGGGTCAGGCTCAAAATCGCAGTCCATTCGAACCGATTCAGGCTGGGTACGGAGCAGCGAGTGATGCGACGGCGCTTGGGGTTGGCCTGGTTGGTTTGTGTCGCGTCGGCACTGTTCACTGGCAGCGGGTACGGGGGCTCGCTGCAGCCGCTGGGGGATTTCGGCGCGAATCCCGGCAATCTGGATGCATTTATCTATCTGCCCCGCGGCGCTGGCCCCGGGGCGGCGCTGGTGGTGGCTCTGCACGGCTGCACCCAGCAGGCAGCCGACTTCGACGACGAAACCGGGCTCGAAGCGCTAGCGGATGCGGTACCGTTCGTCCTTTTGCTGCCGCAGCAGCGACCGGAGAACAACCCGGGGCGCTGCTTCAATTTCTTCGACCGGGCGCACAACCGGCCGGGCCGCGGCGAGAGCGCGTCGATCATGGCGATGGTCGACCACGCGGCAGTAACCTATGCCATTGATCGCGCGCGGGTCCACGTGGTGGGATTGTCGGCCGGCGGCGGCATGACGGCGGTGCTGCTGGCGAACCATCCTGAACGCTTTGCCGGCGGCGGCATCATCGCCGGCCTGCCCTTCGACTGCAATCGCCCAACCCTGATGACGTCGTTCATCTGGTGGTGGATGCGCACGATCTGGGGTGAGGCGGCCGCCGCCAGCTACGCCTGCGGCATCTTTCGACAAGCCCCCATTGATCGCACGCCCGAGGATTGGGGGGCTGCAGTGCGAGGGTTGCATGGGACAGCGCCGTCACGCTGGCCGATCGTCTCGATCTGGCATGGCGACGCCGACACCATCGTGCATCCGCAAAACCGCCGCGAATTGATCGACCAGTGGACCGCTGTCCACGGCATCGATCCCATCGCCGACCAGACCATGCAGGTGGGGACGGCTGAGCGGCAGGTCTTCTGGTTGACGGACGGCGACGTGCGGGTCGAGGCTTGGCGGCTGCCGCAACTCGACCACGCCGTACCGATCGATCCCGCCGCCGAGCCGGAGGCCTGCGGCGTCGTGGGGCCATACATGGCCGATGCCGCCCTGTGCGCCATGCGCGAGATTGCGCGCTTTTGGCGCCTACTCCCATGATCCGCCCACGCTGGTGAGCAGCAGGCCGGGCAACGCCGCCCGCAGGGCGGGAAAGGCCGCAGGCTTGCGCGTTTCCCACTAGGGCAATTTCTTTCGGGCAGTTTTCTTTGGCAACATGCGCGCCCCGCAGGTGCTGATGCAATCGGCAAGGGTTCGAAACGGGGCGCTACCACCACAGCCGGTCATCAGGAAGGGGCATCAGCGGCAACCAGTGCCGCGGCGATCCATCTCAACCACGCCCAGCGCGCTTGCGCTCGTGCTCCTTCAGAAAACGCTTGCGAATGCGGATAGCGTTGGGGGTGATCTCCACCAGTTCGTCGTCCTCGATGAACTCCAGTGCCTGCTCCAGCGTGAAGCGGATGGCCGGAGTCAGCAGGATGTTCTCGTCGGAGCCAGCGGCGCGGATGTTGGTCAGTTGCTTGGCCTTGAGCGGATTGACGGTGAGATCGTTGTCGCGGGCATGGATGCCGACGACCTGCCCCTCGTAGACCTCATCTCCCGGGCCAACCAGCATGCGTCCGCGCTCCTGCAGGTTGAACAGGGCATAGCCAAGGGCCTTGCCAGTGCTGTTGGAGATCATCGCGCCATTGCGGCGGCGGGCGATCCCACCGGGATTGGCCGGGCCGTAGTGGTCGAAGACGTGATACTTGAGCCCGGTACCGGAGGTCAGGGACATGAACTCGGTCTGAAAGCCGATCAGGCCGCGCGAGGGGATCTCGTAATCCAGCCGCACCCGCCCCTTGCCATCCGGCACCATGTCCTTGAGTTCGCCCCGGCGCTCGCCGAGGGCCTGCATGATTGCACCCTGGCAATTGTCGTCCAGGTCCACGGTGAGTTGTTCGTAAGGCTCGCAGATGGCGCCGTCGATCTCGCGGAAGATCACCTCGGGCCGGGACACCGCCAGTTCGTAGCCCTCCCGGCGCATATTCTCGAGCAGGATCGACAGATGTAACTCGCCGCGTCCGGAGACCCGGAACTTCTCCGGATCATTGCCCTCCTCCACCCGCAGCGCGACGTTGTGGATCAACTCCCGTTCGAGCCGCTCCTTGAGTTGGCGCGAGGTCAGATACTTCCCACTGCGCCCGGCAAACGGCGAGGTGTTGACCTGAAAGGTCATGGTCACCGTCGGCTCATCCACGCTCAGCGGCGGCAGCGGCGCCACTGCGTCCGGATGACAGAGGGTATCGGAGACGTTGGGGGCATCGATCCCGGTCAGGGCGACGATGTCGCCGGCCTGGGCGCTGGGCACCTCGTGGCGTTGCAGCCCCAGGTAGCCATAGACCAGGCCGATCTTGGCGCGATGGGTGCGCCCGTCGCATTTGGCGACCACCACCTGCTGATTGGGCCGCACGCTGCCGCGCTGGATGCGGCCGATGGCAATGGCACCCACGAAGGAACTGTAGTCGAGGGTGGAGATCTGCATCCGGAACGGACCCTCCAGGTCTACGTCCGGGGCCGGGCAATGGGTCACGATGGCCTCGAACAGCGGCGTCATATCGCCGCCGCGGACCTCCTCATCGAGACCGGCGTAGCCATGGATGGCAGAGGCATAGACGATGGGAAAATCCAGTTGTGCCTCGCTGGCGCCAAGGCGGTCGAACAGGTCGAAGACCTGATCGACGACCCAGCCCGGGCGGGCGCCGGGCTTGTCGATCTTGTTGATGACGACGATCGGACGCAGGCCGTGGGCAAAGGCCTTGCTGGTGACGAAGCGGGTCTGCGGCATCGGCCCTTCCTGGGCATCGACCAGCAACAGCACCGAATCCACCATCGATAAGACCCGTTCCACCTCGCCGCCGAAGTCGGCATGGCCAGGGGTATCGACGATGTTGACCCGATAGTCCTGGCCATGCAGCACGAGCCGCAGCGCGGTGTTCTTGGACAGGATGGTGATGCCGCGCTCGCGCTCCAGCGCATTGGAGTCCATCACCCGCTCGACCGGCCCGAAGCGCTCGCCCAGGGTCCCAGACTGCTGCAGCAGTTTGTCCACCAGGGTGGTCTTGCCATGATCGACATGGGCGATGATGGCGATGTTTCGCAGGCTCTCGATCACGGCAGTGCTGACTCCGGGTTGGACAGGGGCAGGGGTCTGGTCTGACAGCGGGGCGCGCAGGGAAATCTGCCCGCCCTCTCTATATTGGGGTCGCACGCCGCCCACCAGGCATGGCCGGGCGGCCTGCCAGCAGCTGGGCGATTGCCGCACGCTTTGATGCCAGTTGACGCAGGATTGACGTTCGCCCCAAGGAGGCTGGCCGGAGCATCGCAAGCGCTGCGACCGCCAGGGCGATGCCGAAGGCGGGCGCCAAGACCAGTCAACTGGTATGGAAGTTGACAGAAATCGCCTTGCATCTAGAAAGCGCGGTTGACCGGTGTCGCGCGCATGCAAGTGCCGGTGCTAGTTGGAACCACAGGAGGCTTCGCGCCGCACCCGCCGGGTGGGCTCCGCCACGGCCGCTCTTTCTGGGTGAAATACCGCGACGCGTCCCGGCGCAAGAACCGGCCGCGGCAGGAGAACGCGGGATCTGGAGACGCGCAGAGGCGCTGATGCGGCGGGATCTGCCGCCCCGCGCTTTGATCCTAGAAACGGCAGTTGACCGCTTCGTGCATCACACAAGTGATCGACTGGTCGGGGATTCTGCGCTCGCCTCGAGATCACCTTTCCGGTGCGGGTCGCGACGGCCCCCTGATCCCAACCAGGGGGCACGCCCCGCGCGGCGCCCGGCTGCGTGACAACGCGTTGGAATAGATCACTCTTCCGCCTCGCTGTGCCTTGCCAGACGGCGGGACGCACCCTGGGGGCCGTTCAACTGCCGCTTCTAGATTGATTGAGCAGTGCGGACCGGACTGGCCAGGTCCGCACGGGATCAGAGGGCGCCGGACCGGGCCAGTCCGGCCATCGCCGCCTATAGTCTGGCCAGGCGTGAGCGCTCGTTCAGGTCCAGATAGCCCATGGGGTCGAGAGCCTCGCCGTTGCGGCGAACTTCGAAGTGCAGGTGGGGACCGGTGGAACGACCGGTCGAGCCGACCCGGGCAATCACCTGACCCTTGCGCACGCGCTCGCCCTCGCTCACCAGATTGGTTTGGTTATGGGCATAGCGGGTCTCCATGGTGCTGCTGTGCTTGATCTGCACGAGGTTCCCGTAGCCACCGCGACGCCCGGAGAAGCTCACCACCCCATCGGCAACCGCTAGGATATCGGTGCCCGGCCGGGCCGCGATGTCCACCCCCTTGTGCATGCTGCGGCGACCGCTGAAGGGGCTGCGACGCCAGCCGAAGCCCGAGGTCATGACCCCGGCCGTGGCAAGCGGCCAGCCGTCGGGGGCGCTGTGGCGCTGGAGATCGCGGTCCATGATCAGGGTCTCGAGCAGTCCCAGCTTACGCTTGCGATCGTCGATGTTGGCCAGGACCTTGGCGAAATCCTGGGCAGCCTGGTCGACGTCGCGGCCGCGCAGATGGGCGCGCTCGGGCCCGCCCATCGCCGGCGGGTTGGCGAAATCGAACTCGGCCGGGTCGAGGCCGGCCATCGCCACCAGACGCTCGCCCAAGGCATTGATCCGGTTGATTTCTGCCTGCATCGCGCCAATCTCTTCGGCCATGCCGGACAGAGCGGTCGCGGTCATCCGCGGGACACTCAGACTCTTCTCCTGCCCTAGACTGAAGCCAACGCGACCAGCGGCCAGGGCCACGATCAGCAAGGCGAATGGCAGGATCACCGCCGGGCGGTACTGCATGCGGTTGAGCGGAAATGGTCGCATCGTTTCTCCGTCATCTCGGCTGACATGGGGACGGCGCCGGACACCAAGACCGAATCAGCGGCCATCGGCGGCGCAGCCCCTCCGGACTGAAAGAATTCTCCTGCCTACACTGCCGTCCCTGGTCATGACCGTCTCACATCTGCGCGGACATCTCCGCAAAAACGAGGCCATCGCCGCCCTCCTGATAGAGATCGAACAGCGCGAGGCCCTGCTGTCCACGATCCGTGCAGCGCTTCCAGCGCCCCTGGCAGGACATTGCCAGCAGGCCGCAGTAGCGGCGGGCCGGCTCACTCTGATTGTTGATTCCCCCGTGTGGGTCGATCGGCTGAGGTTTATCGCGCCCCAGCTCATCGACGCGGTCCGACGGACCGGCGCCGAGGTCGCGACCTGCCGGGTACGGGCAGTCCCCTTGGTCGGCCCGCCCAACGCCTCCGGTCGGGCCGACGAGGCAGGCCACTCGTTTACGCCGACATTGGCGGCAACCTGCCTGCGACAGGCGGCAGCCGACGTCGGCGATTCAGCCCTCGGGCAGGCCCTGCGGCGACTGGCAACCACCTGCAACCCGTCGGCTGCAATACCTCCCAAGCCGACCCCGCCCGCACGCTGAACGATCAGCAACGGCGCACGTTTCCGGTCACGGCGGCCGCCACCTTCCCTAGCATCTGCATGCTGTGCCTGGTGACTGGCTGACTTGAGGCAAACAACCAATCAACGGCCCGACGACGCGGTCGCCGGGCCGATTGCTTTCAAGTGATCCGGTATTAAAAGCGGCTGCCGCACCCCCGGCATGCCAGCACACTCAGCCAATGGCGAGGGGTTGCCCATAGCCCACCGGCGACTCCACCTGATCCTCGAAGCTGACCTCTTCCCAAGCCGTGGCATCGGCGAGCAGCGCCCGTAGTAACCGGTTATTCAGCGAATGGCCGGCCTTGTGCCCCCGGAAGGCACCGATCAGCGAATGCCCGAGTAGATACAGGTCGCCGATCGCATCGAGGATCTTGTGCTTGACGAATTCGTCTTCGTAACGCAGCCCGCCGTCATTGAGCACCCGGTAGTCGTCCACGACGACGGCATTGTCGAGACTGCCGCCAAGGGCCAGATTCTGCTGGCGCAGGGCCTCGATATCGCGCAGAAAGCCGAAGGTACGGGCGCGGCTAATCTCCTTGACGAACGAGGTCATGGAGAAGTCCACGGTGGCGCGCTGGGTGCGGGAGGCGAAGGCGGGATGCTCAAAGTCGATCGAGAAATCCACCTTGAATCCATTGAAGGGATCGAAGCGGGCGAACTTGTCCCCGTCTTCCACGATCACCGGCCGCTTGATGCGAATGAAACGCTTGGGCCGGTGTTGTTCCTCGATGCCGGCAGATTGGATGAGAAACACAAAGGGACCGGCGCTACCATCCATGATCGGCACCTCCGGGGCACTCACGTCCACGTAGGCGTTGTCGATGCCGAGCCCGGCGAAGGCGGACAGCAGATGCTCGACGGTGGCGATCCGTACCTCGCCGTTGGTGAGACTGGTGGAGAGGCGGGTATCGCCGACATTGAGCGGACTGGCCTTGATGTCGACTGGCGGATCGAGATCCACCCGCCGGAACACGATGCCGGTATCGACGGCGGCGGGCCGCAGGGTCAGATAGACCTTGTCACCGGTGTGCAGACCCACGCCGGTGGCACGGATCACATTTTTCAATGTACGCTGGGGGATCACGCTCGTTCCTCCCGGCGCCGCGGGGTCCTGGCCTAGCCCACCGGAGCGCGCATGCTGCTGATCGATATCCGCTGCCCCAGCCGGCGTCCTGTCGGTGGCCATCCGGTAGGCCAACCGGACCACGCCCCGGTCGGAACGCGATCGTCGCCTCCTGCCGCAGGACCGGACTGCATCCCGGTACCAACCAGGCCATAGCTGGCCGGCAGAAGGACGGCCCGACCGAGAACCGATCCCGGGTCGGGCGCAGGAACGCTGGCTGATACCAACGGTGTCTAGCAAGCATGTTAGGGTTTTCCCGAATGATTGGCAAGTGTTCTGTTGAATTGCAAGTAAACTCTTTGAATTTACACGCAACTCCATGATTCGGGTTTGCCCTGATGGGACGGACGCAGGACATCGACCCAGGGCCGCCCGCCCCACGGGCGCTCAGTCCGCCTGTCGGCGCAGAAAGGCAGGGATGTCCAGATAGTCCAGATCCGCGGCATCGGTACCGCCGGCCGCGGCGCGCTTGTTGCGGATATAGGCTGGCTGATCCATGTCGCGATAGTCCGGCAGCATGCTCTCTTCGACCTCGGCGGCATTGCTGACCAGCCGCATCTTGGGCTCCTCGCGCTGCAGGCTGGCGCGCTCCTGGCGACGGCGCTCGCCGAGGCCGGTGGCGACCACGGTGACCCGCAGTTCGTCCTTGAGATCAGGATCGATGACGGTGCCCACGACGACGGTGGCATCATCATCGGCGAAGTCGCGCACGGTATTGCCGACCTCGTCGAATTCGCCGATGGACAGGGTGAGCCCGGCGGTGATGTTGACCAGGATGCCCTTGGCGCCGGCCAGGTCGATGTCCTCCAGCAGCGGGCTATTGATCGCCTTCTCGGCCGCCTCGCGGGCGCGGTTCTCGCCGCTGGCGGCGCCGGTGCCCATCATCGAGACGCCCATCTCGGCCATGACCGTCTTCACGTCGGCGAAGTCCACGTTGATCAGGCCCGGCCGGGTGATCAGCTCGGCGATGCCGGCAGTGGCATTGAGCAACACGTCGTTGGCCGCGCTGAAGGCATCGAGCAGGGTCATGTCCTTGCCCAGGACCGCCAGCAGCTTCTCGTTGGGGATGGTGATCAGCGAATCGACGTGCTTGGCCAGCGCGGCGATGCCGTCGCCGGCCACCTTGCCGCGCCGTCCGCCCTCGAAGCTGAATGGCTTGGTAACGACGGCCACGGTCAGGATGCCGAGTTCACGCGCCACCTCAGCCACCACCGGCGCGGCCCCGGTGCCGGTGCCACCGCCCATGCCGGCCGTGATGAACACCATGTCGGCCCCATCCAGGGCGTCCTTGATGCGATCGCGGTCCTCCTCGGCGGCGCGTCGCCCAACCTCGGGATCGGCGCCTGCCCCAAGCCCTTTGGTGATCCCAGCACCGAGCTGCAGGATGGTCTTGACCAGGGAGTTCTCCAACGCCTGGGCGTCGGTATTGGCGCAGATGAAGTCGACCCCCTCGATGTTGGCGGCCGCCATGTGATTGACGGCATTACCGCCGCCACCACCAACGCCGATGACCTTGATGACGGCGGTCTGCGTCTGGGTATCCATCAGTTGGAACATATCTCGTACCTCACAGTTGTGGCTGCCGTGGCGAAATCGCCGCTCGTCCCCTCGGGCCGCGGGGACCGGAAACCCGGCACCGGCGCACCGCGCCGGCCGGTCCTGACTGGCGCGCCGGGACGGCCATCCCGGGCACCGGACACCAGTCGTCGTCAGAAATTACCGGTAAACCATTTGCGCATGCGCGCCCAGACGCCGGCGCGATCACCGAACTCGGCACGCCCGGCGAAGCGATGCTCGCGGGCATAGATCAGTAGGCCAACACCGGTGGAATAGGCTGGATCGGCAATGCTATCGGCGAGGCCGGTGACGTATTGCGGCGCCCCAAGGCGCACCGGCATGTGAAAGACCTCTTCGGCGAGGTCGATCAGCCCGTCCATCTTGGCGCTGCCGCCGGTGAGCACGACGCCGCCGGCCACTAGGTCCTCGAAGCCACTGCGGCGCAGTTCGTTGCGCAGCAGGCTGAGCAGCTCCTCGAAGCGCGGCTCGACCACCTCGGCAAGCGTTTGCCGGGAGAGTTGGCGGGCCGGGCGCTCGCCGATGCTCGGCACCTCGATATCCTCGATGCCACCCTTGGCCGACAACGCACAGCCGAACCGGATCTTGATCTCCTCGGCATGTTGGGTCGGGGTGCGCAGGGCCACCGCGATGTCGTTGGTGACCTGATCGCCGGCGATCGGGATCACCGCGGTATGGCGGATGGCGCCGTCGGTGAACACGGCGAGATCCGTGGTCCCACCGCCGATATCCACCAGGCACACCCCCAGTTCTTTTTCGTCGTCGGCCAGCACGGCATAACTGGAGCTGAGTTGACCGAGGACCAGATCATCGACCTCCAGGCCGCAGCGGCGGATGCACTTGACCACGTTCTGAGCGGCACTGGCGGCACCGGTGACGATGTGCACGCGCGCTTCCAGGCGCACCCCGCACATGCCGATCGGTTCGCGGATGCCTTCCTGATCGTCGATGATGAATTCCTGGGGCAGGATATGGAGGATCTTCTGATCGGCCGGGATCGCCACCGCACGCGCCGCATCGATCACCCGATCGACGTCGGCCTGGCTGACCTCATGCTCCTTGATCGCCGTAATGCCATGCGAATTGAGGCTGCGCACATGGCTCCCGGCAATCCCGGCATGGACCGAATGGATCTCGCAGCCGGCCATCAATTCGGCCTCTTCCACTGCCCGCTGAATCGACTGCACAGTGGACTCGATATCCACCACGACGCCCTTCTTCAAGCCGCGCGAGGGATGGGTGCCGATGCCGACCACCTCGATGGTATCGTCGGGCTTGATCTCGCCGACCAGGGCGGCGACCTTGGCGGTGCCGATATCGAGGCCGACCACCAGGTTCTTTTCATTGCGTTTGGCCATGTTCGGGTCAGCTCCGATGCCGGTGCGTAGAGGCGGCGACGCGCCCAGTGCCGCCGCCGGAATGAGTCGGCACCCAGCGCACGGCGAAGCCGTTGCTGTAGCGCAGGTCGATGCGGGCGGGCTTGCCGGCTGCCTCAACCTGGGGATAGGCGGCCAGCAGGCGCTGCAGACGCGTCTCCAGGGCACCGGTGCCGAGCAGGACCTCAATGCCGCCGAGGAGTTGGATGGTCCAGTCGCCGCGGGCATCGCGGCGGATGCCATCGATCACCAGACCGACACTGGTGAGGCGCGCGCCCCAGTCGAAGAAGCGCGTGACCACCTTGGGAGCCAAACTGTCGTCAGCCCCCTCGAGCAGAGCGAGTCCGGGTGGCAGACGGCCATCGCGGGGCCGGAACACCACGCCAGCGGCGGTCACCAGCCCGTTTTCCCCCCAGCGTGCCACCGCCTCGTGTTCGCTCACCTGCACCTCGATGCGGTCCGGCCACAGCCGGCGCACGCTGGCGCGATCCACCCAGGGCAGTGCTTCCACCGCCTGCTGCAGGGTCATCAGGTCTTGGGTCAGGATGCCGCCGCTGATACCGGCGCCGATGGTCTCCTGCAGGGCCTGCCGAGACAGGCCCTGCATCTCGCCCTCCACGGTGACAATCCGGATCGGCAACAGCCGCGGCTCCCATTGCACGGCGATATAGCCAGCCCCGCCCAACAAGCCGAGCAGGACCACCGCGGTGACCAGCCGCCCGAGCAGGGCGCCCCGGCTCGGCAGCGGTTCCTCTTGATGCCCGCTTGGTTGGGACCCGATCGTATGCGGGTCGACTAGCGGCGGCACCGCCGCAGGACCCCCACGCAGCCCCGGCATGGTCTTCTTGCCGCGCCGCGCCGGCGGGATCGGTCCATCGGCTGCCGCCACCGCGCGGCTGTGCCCACCGCTGCCAGACCGGGGACGTACATCAACCATCGTCGTCGGCCTCCGCTCCGGATCCCAGGCTGCTGGCGAGGATCTCCGCCACCAGATGATCGAAATCGATGCCGGCAACCCGGGCTGACATCGGGACCAGGCTATGGTCGGTCATGCCGGGCACGGTGTTGATCTCCAGCAGCACCGGCTCGCCGGCGGCATCGAGCATGAAGTCCACCCGCCCCCAGCCGCTTGCTCCGACCGCATCGAAGGCGCGCAGACAGAGCGCCTGGAACGCCGCCTCGCGTGCCGGGGGTAGCTCGCACGGGCAGATGTAGGAGGTGCTGTTGGCCTGATACTTGGCCTCGAAGTCATAGAAGGTGCGCGGGGTCTGCAGTCGGATCAGGGGCAGTGCGCGCGCACCGAGGATGGCGCAGGTGTATTCAGGACCAGGCAGCCAGCGCTCGGCCAGCACCAGATCGTCATAGGCTGCTGCCGCCTGCCAGGCCGCCTCCAGGGCGGACTGGTCCTCGACCTTGGCCATGCCGATACTGGAGCCCTCGTGCACCGGCTTGATCATCAGCGGCAGGCCCAGCTCAGCGGCAGCCGACAGATCCTCGGCCCCGTGCAACAGCACGAACGGTGCGGTCGGTAAGCCTGCCCCGGCCCAAACCAGCTTGGTCCGATACTTGTCCATGCCGATCGCCGACCCGAGCACGCCGGAGCCGGTATAGGGCAGGCCGATCGATTCCAGCGCCCCCTGTATCTGCCCGTCCTCGCCACCACGACCATGCAGGATGATGAAGGCACGATCGAACTCGCCGCCACGCAACTGCTCGAGCAGATCGTCGCCGGGGTCGATCGGATGGACATCCACGCGCAGGCGCTGCAGGGCCGCCAGCACTGCAGCACCGCTGCGCAGAGAGATCTCGCGCTCGGCGGCGCGCCCGCCGAGCAGCAGTGCCACCTTGCCGAAGCGCGCCGGTGCGAACACCGCGGCGCCGCTGCCCGTGGGCTGGCCAATGTCGCTGCTCATGGGTTCGGTTCTCCCACCCGACGGACCTCGGGTATCAGTTTGACGCCGCTGGTACGCTCCACCTCGGCTTGGACCAGCTCGATGAGTTGCGCGATGTCGCGGGCGCTGGCCGTGCCGAGGTTGATGATGAAATTGGCATGCTTGGGCGAGACCTCGGCCCCGCCGATGCGCCGGCCCTTGAGCCCGGCCGCCTCGATCAAGCGGGCGGCGTGTTCCCCGGGCGGATTGCGGAACACCGACCCGCAACTGGGCAATCCGATGGGTTGAGTCTCGGCGCGGCGCGCCAGCAGTGCGCGCATCTGCGCCTGGGCAGCGTCGGCAGCGCCAGCGGCAAGCACCAGTTCCGCCTCCAGAAACCATTCTCGCGGCTGCCCGTCAGGACGCGAGATCGGCCCGGCGACATGCCGATAGCCGATGGTGAACTCCGCCGGTCGCCGGGTGTACACCTGGCCCTGGCGGTCGACGGTGCGCACCAGATCGACATGGGGCCAGGTCTCCCCACCCCAGGCGCCGGCATTCATGGCGAGGGCGCCGCCGATGGTACCGGGAATGCCAGCCAGGAACTCCGCGCCGACCAGCCCCAAGCGGCCGGCGAAGCGGGCCGCCTTCGCACAGGCGACTCCGGCCTCGGCACGGATGCGGCCGGGGGCCGGTGTGGTGAGGCTGCGCAGGCGTCCCGCGGTCGCGATCACGGTGCCGGGAAAACCGGCATCGCTGACCAGCAGGTTGCTGCCAAGCCCAAGCCACAGCAGCGGCTCGTCGTCCGGCAGGCTGGCCAGGAACGCAATCAGATCGTCGCGATCCGCTGGCCGGTACAGACGCGCGGCCGGCCCGCCGACCCGCCAGGTGGTATAGCCGGCCAGTGGCTCCTGCAGCCGCAACTCCCCGCGCAGTCCGATCTCGCTCATGGCGCCCCCAACAGCCCGGGCAGCCGGGCAGCGAGGCCGCCGATGTCGCCGGCACCTGCCAACAGGACTAGGTCGCCGTCCTCCAGCAGGTTCTCTAGCACCACCGGCACCTCGTTCAGTTCCGGGACGAAGATCGGCTCGACCTGACCGCGGGAGCGAATCGCCCGCGCTAGGCTGCGTCCATCGGCACCCGGTAGCGGCTGCTCGCCAGCGGGATACACCTCGCAGAGCACCAACACATCGACGCCCGAGCAGACCTGGACAAAGTCGTCGAACTGCTCTTGGGTGCGGGTGTAACGATGCGGCTGGAACACCAGCACCAGGCGCCGGCCCGGCCAGCCGCCGCGCGCCGCCGCCAGGGTTGCCGCCAGCTCCCGCGGATGATGACCATAGTCATCGACCAGCGTGATGCGTCGCCCACCGCGAACCGCGCAGGTACTGACCACGAAGCGGCGGCCGACCCCAGCGAAGCCGGCCAGGGCGCGGCCGATGGCGTCCTGGTCTACGCCCAGTTCCAGGCCCACCGTGATCGCCGCCAGGGCATTGAGCACGTTATGCCGGCCCGGCAGGTTGAGGGCTACCGGCAGCGGCCCATCGGCAGCCGGCAGATGCACATCGAAACGCATCTGCAAACCGTCCTGACAGATCGCACTGGCGCGCACATCGGCCTCCGCGCCGGTACCATAGGTGCGCACCGGACGGCTGATCATCGGCACCAGTGCGCGCACCTCGTCGTCATCGGTGCAGAGCACCGCCAGCCCGTAGAAGGGCAGATGATGAATGAACTCCATGAAGGTCCGGCGCAGACGATTGAAGTCGTTGCCATAGGTGCGCATGTGGTCGGCGTCGATATTGGTGACCACTGCCAGCATCGGTTGCAGAAACAGGAACGAGGCATCGCTCTCGTCGGCCTCTGCCACTAGGTATTTGCTGCTGCCGAGACGCGCATTGGCACCGGCGCTATTGAGCAGCCCACCGATCACGAAGGTGGGATCGAGTCCACCCTCGGCCAGGATGCTGGCGATCAGGCTGGTGGTGGTGGTCTTGCCATGAGTGCCGGCCACCGCGACCCCATAATGGAAACGCATCAGTTCGGCCAGCATCTCGGCGCGGCGCACCACCGGGATGCGGGCGGCGCGGGCGGCGACGATCTCGGGATTGCCCTCGTCGATGGCGCTGGAGACCACCACCGCATCCACATCCGCCACCTGCCCGGCACGATGACCGATGAATACCGGCACCCCGAGTCCATCGAGGCGCCGGGTGACTTCGCTTGGTCGGCGGTCCGATCCCTGCACTGCATAGCCGAGGTTGGCCATCAACTCGGCGATGCCACTCATCCCCGCACCGCCGATGCCGACAAAATGCAGGCGACGGATGCGGCCCATTTGACTGGCGCTGTGGGTGCGGTGGGCAGCGTTCACGCGCGTCCTCCGGCCTCGCACTGGCGGCTGTCAGCAGTGGTTACGCAGGTCTTCATCGGCCGATCAACTCCAGACAGACACAGGCGATGGTCTCGGCCGCATCGACTCGGGCCTGGCGGTGGGCCGCCTCGCCCATGTCCCGGCGCAGCGCCGGGTCGCCGAGCAGATGCACTAACTGCTGGGCCAACCCGACCGGGGTCAGTTCACGCTCCAGGATCAGGCGGGCAGCACCGGCCTCGCTCAGATAGCGGGCGTTGCCGACCTGATGGTCGTCCACCGCATACGGAAACGGGATCAGGATCGCCGGCAGCCCGGCCGCGGCCAGTTCCGAGACGGTCAGCGCGCCGGCCCGGCACACCACCAGGTCAGCCCAGGCATAGGCGGCAGCCATGTCGTCGATAAACGGCACTACCTCGGCCGTTACCCCGGCCTCCGCATAGGCGGCTCGGGCCAGTTCCAGCGTGCGTTCACCGGCCTGATGCCGCACCAGCGGGCGAGCTGCCTCTGGCAGCAGGGCCAGCGCCTGGGGAACCTGCTGATTGAGGGTGCGCGCCCCGAGCGACCCGCCCACCACCAGTAGCCGCGCCGGCCCGCCGGCATCGCCGGACGCCACCCGGTCCAGACGCGACGCCGGCGGCGGCAAGGCGGCAATTGCAGCTCGTACCGGATTGCCGCTGGTGACCGCCCGGCGCGCTGCCGGGAAGCTGCCCGGGAAGGCCTCGAACACGGCCGTCGCGATGCGCGCGAGCCATTGATTGGTCAGCCCCGGCACGCTGTTCTGCTCCTGGATCACCAGCGGGCGGCCTTGCAAGCGGGCGCTGAGACCGCCGGGACCGGCGACGAAGCCACCCATGCCGAGGACCAAATCGGGGGCACGCCGCCGCAGGATCACCGCCGCCTCGCGGATCGCCCGGGCCAACTGCCAGGGCGCACGCAACAGCGTCAGCAGGCCCTTGCCACGCACCCCGCTGATGCCGATCCATTCCAGCTCGAAGCCATGACGCGGCACCAGGCTCGCCTCCATCCCGGCGCGGGTCCCGATCCAGAACACCTCGGCTCCCCGCGCACGCAGGGCCTCGGCCACCGCCAGGGCCGGGAACACATGACCGCCGGTACCACCGGCCATGACCGCTACGCGCGGCGCCATCGCAGACCTCCGTGCGGACGCACTACGTCCGGGATCGGCTCCCCAGCGTGACGGCGCAACTCGAAATCGATGCGCAACAGGACCGCAACCGACATCGCGGCCACGATCAGGGCATTGCTGCCATAGCTGAGAAACGGCAGCGGTAGGCCCTTGGTCGGCAGCAGGCCGGTGTTGACTCCGGCGTTGACCACCGCCTGCATGCCGAGCATGAGGCCAAGACCATGGGCGGTGTAAGCAGCGAACAATTGCTCGGCGGCGCGGGCACAAGCGCCGATCTGAAACGCCCGCCAGGTGATGAAGGCGAATGCGGCCACCACGAGTGCCACCCCCAGCAGCCCAAACTCCTCACCAACTACTGCCAGGATAAAATCGGTATGCGCCTCAGGCAGATAGAACTGCTTTTGGATGCCATTGCCGAGCCCGACCCCAAGCCATTCGCCACGCCCCAGCGCGATCAGGGCCTGACTGAGCTGGTAGCCGGTATTGAACGGATCGGCAAAGGGATTCATGAACGAGGTGACTCGCTGCAACCGGTAGGGCTCGAAGATGATCAGCGCCACCAGGGCCGCCAGCACCAGGCCGAATAGCATAATGAAGTGGTAGACCGGCACCCCGCCCAGAAACAGCAGCGCCATCACCGTGGCCAGGATCACCGCGGTGGTGCCAAAGTCGGGCTGGGCCATGATCAGGGCACTGGCCAGGCCGATTAGCAACATCGGGCGCAGAAAGCCGGTCAGGGTGCTGCTGATCTCCTGTTGGCGGCGCACCAGATAGCCACAGAGATAGATCACCACCACGAACTTCATCAGTTCCGACGGCTGCAGGGTGAGCACGCCGAGCGGGATCCAGCGGGTGGCGCCGTTGACCGTGCGTCCGACCCCGGGCACCAGCAGCAGCGCCAGCAACAGGGTCGCGAACAGGAGCAGCCAGACCCCGGCCTGCTCCCAGACCTTGACCGGTACGGCAAAGCACAGCGCGGCGCTGGCAAGGGCTAGCACCAACGCCAGCCCATGGCGCAGGACGAAGAAGAAGGGATCGCCATAGAGCCGATCGCCGATCGGCATCGAGGCCGAGGCGACCATCACGAAGCCAAACCCGAGCAGGCCAGCGGCAATCACCAGCAGCCACAGATCAAAGACTGCCTCGCGCCGCTCCAGCCGACGCGGGCGTCGCCCCGGGCGCGCGACCGGGCGGGCGGCAGGGGTCGGCCGGGAACTCATCTCACCCACCTCGCCACCGCAGCGGCGAAGGCCAGGCCGCGATGTTGGTAATCGTTGAACATATCGAAACTGGCGCAGGCCGGCGACAGCACCACGCAATCGCCGGGCTGGGCCAGCCGTGCGGCCGCCTGCACGGCGTCCTCCATATCGGCTGCCCGCGCCAGCGGCACCAGTCCCGCGAGGACCTGCTCCAGCCGCGGCGCATCGCGGCCGATCAGCACCACCGCCCGCGCGCGGTCGCGCACCGGGGCCGCCAGGTCCGAGAAATCGGCCCCCTTGCCATCACCGCCGGCGATCAGCACCGCCCGCCCGCGCGCGGGGTCAGGTACCAGGCCCGTCAGGGCAGCGATGGTGGCCCCGGGATTGGTGCCCTTGGAGTCGTTGATCCAGCGGACCCCGGCGTGCTCCGCCACCAGTTGGCTGCGGTGCGGCAACCCGGGAAAGCTGGCCAGCACGTCCTGCAAGAGCGGCACTGGTAGGGCGCAGGTCTCGGCCAGGGCGAGTGCGGCCAGGGCATTGGCCAGGTTATGGGTACCGGGCAGACGCACCGCAGCCACCGGCAGCAGCGCCTGGCGGCCGCGACAGACCCAGCGCTCCCCAGCTTGCACCTCGATGCCGTAGTCGCGCTCGCTGGCGGGCGCGCCCAGGGTGAAGCCGATCTGCGTCGCGACCTCAGCGGCCAGGGCGGCCGCGGCGGGATCATCACGATTGACGATCGCGGTCTCGCAATGGCTGAAGATGCGCGCTTTGGCAGCGGCATAGGTGGCCAGGTCGGGATAGCGGTCGAGATGGTCCGGCGAGAGGTTCAGGACTGTCGCCGCCCGCGTGCGCAGGGAATGCGTGGTCTCCAGTTGAAAGCTCGACAACTCCACCACGTAAAGCGCCGCCGTGGGGTCGAGCAGGTCCAGCACCGGCTCGCCGAGGTTGCCACCGACCGCGACCCGCAACCCAGCCGCACGCGCCATCAGGCCGAGTAGGGTGGTGACCGTGCTCTTGCCATTGGAGCCGGTGATGGCGATGACCGGCGCGGTAGCGGCCCGCGCGAACAGTTCGACATCGCCCAACAGGGGAATGCCGGCACGGGCTGCCGCTTGCAGGGCTGGATGCGCAAGCGGCAACCCGGGACTGACGACCACCGCCTCGGCCGCGGTCAGCACGGCGGGATCGAGGCCACCCGGCAGCAGGGCGACGTCGGGCAATTCGGCGCGCGCCTGGGCCAACAGCGGCGGCTGCGCGCGGGTATCGACGATCGCCAGCGTGCAGCCCTGGGCGCGCAGATAGCGGGCGCAGGACAGCCCGGTCTTGCCAAGACCGGCAATCACCACCTTACCCGGCCAGGTCGCGGACGCGGAACGCACGGCAGCGGCTGCTGACAGGTCGTTCATCGCCGCCCACCGTTGCCACGCAACCGGCCCCACCGGTGGGTCGGGCAACCGGCGGGCACCGACCGCCGGCCAAGGTTGAGCTGAGCACACGCAGACATGGCGGGACTCACCGGATCTTCAGGCTGGCTAGGCCGATCAGCACCAGCACCACGGTAACGATCCAGAAGCGCACGATCACCCGCGGCTCGGGCCAGCCCTTCAGTTCGTAGTGATGGTGCAGCGGCGCCATCCGGAAGATGCGCCGGCCGGTGAGCTTGTAGGAGGCGACCTGGAGCATCACCGAGAGGGTCTCCAGCACGAAGATGCCGCCCATGATGAACAGCACCAGTTCCTGCTTGGCCACCACCGCGATGGTACCGAGCGCCGCCCCCAGGGCCAGGGCACCGACGTCGCCCATGAAGACCTGGGCGGGATAGGTATTGAACCAGAGGAAGCCGAGCCCAGCCCCGGCCACGGCGCCGCAAAAGATCACCACCTCGCCGACATCGGTGACATGGGGAATCTTCAGATAGCTGGCGATCTCGGTATGGCCGGCGGCATAGACCATGATACCGAGGCCACCGGCGACCATGACCGAGGGCAGCACGGCCAGTCCGTCGAGGCCATCGGTGAGATTGACTGCGTTGCTGGTGCCAACGATAACGAAATAGGCGAACAGCACGAAGGCCGGCCCGAGCTGCAGGCTGACATCCTTGAGATAGGGCACCAGCAGGGCCGTCTCGTTGGGCGAGGTCGCGCTCAGGTACAGATAGAGCGCGGCAGCCAGCCCGGCGACGGTCTGCCAGAAATACTTCCAGCGCCCGGGCAGACCCTTGGGGTCGCGCAGCACCAGCTTGCGATAGTCGTCCCACAGCCCGATCAGGCCGAAGGCGACGGTGGTGATCAGCACCACCCAGACGAAGCGGTTCTGCAGATCGGCCCAGAGCAGGGTGCTGACGACGATCGCCACCAGGATCAGGGTGCCGCCCATGGTGGGCGTACCGGCCTTGGAGAAATGGCTCTGGGGGCCATCGCTGCGCACGGTCTGGCCGATCTTATAAGTACTCAACCAGCGGATCAGTGGCCGCCCGATCAGCAGGGCCATGGCCAGGGCGGTGAGGATGCCGAGGATGGTGCGCAGGGTCAGATAGCGGAACACGAAGAAGCCGCTGTGGAATTGCGCCAGCCAGTCGGTCAGATACAGCAGCATGTGATTACGTCCCCTGTCCCTGGCCGGCAACGGCCCACCCATGGCAGAGGGCATCGGCCACGCGCTCCATCGCAGCACTGCGCGACCCCTTGACTAGAATGACTGCGTCGGGACCAGTGTCGGCAGCGACCGTAGCAATCAGCGCGGCCTGGTCGGGACAATGGCGGGCGCCAGGACCAAAACCGTCCACCGCGGCGGCCGCCAGCGGCCCGACTGCATACAGGGCGGCGACGCCGGCAGCGCGGGCGGCAGCGCCCATCTCCCGATGGAGCGTGGCACTGTCCGGGCCGAGTTCGGCGAAGTCGCCGAGCACCAGCACCGGTCGGCCCGGCAGTCCCACCAGGACCGCTACCGCCGCGGCTAGGGAGTCGGGATTGGCGTTATAGGTGTCGTCGATCAGCCGCCGCCCGTCGCTGCCCAGGCGCGGCTGCAGCCGCCGCGGAACCGGGCGCAGGCTGGCCAGGCCAGCCTGAATGGTCGCCGGCGCCACGCCCAGGGCGGTGACCAGGGCACTGGCGGCCAGGGCGTTGTGCACATTGTGCGCGCCAGCCAGGCCTAGGCTGAGCGCGACCGGCTGGCCGGCCAGATCGGCCTGGAACCGGGTCGCAAAGCCATCGGCGTCCCAGGTCGTCGTGATCGATGCCGCCTCGGCCCGGACCTGAGCACTCGGGCCGGCGCCGAAGGTCAGGGTAGGGCGGCCAGCCGCGAGGGACTGCCACAGTGGGGTCCACGGGCAATCGGCCATGAACACGAAGGTGCCATCGGCAGGCAGTCCGCGGGCGATCTCGCCCTTGGCCCGGGCCACCCCTTCCAGGCTGCCGAAACCCTCCAGATGGGCGCGCCCGGCATTGGTGATCAGGGCCGCCGCGGGGCGGGCGAGGTCGGTCAGATAGCCGATCTCCCCGGCATGATTGGCGCCCATCTCCAGGATCAGATAGGCCTCGTCGCGGGCCGCCAGCAGGGTCAGTGGCATGCCGATGTCGTTGTTCAGGTTGCCGGCGGTGGCCCGGGTCGGCCCGCATTGGGACAGGATCGCTGCAACCATCTCCTTGACTGTAGTCTTGCCGTTGCTGCCGGTGATGGCCACCACCCGGGCCGGGATGCGCTGGCGCCAGGCAGCGGCCAGCCGGCCCAAGGCAAGGCGGGTATCGGGCAGTACCCATTGCGGCAGGTCGACGGCGACCGGTCGTTCCACCATCGCCGCCGCTGCGCCCTGCGCGGCCGCCTGCATGACATAGTCATGGCCATCGAAACGCGCCCCGCGCAGGGCCACGAAGAGCTGGCCCCGACAATCGCCACGGGTGTCGGTGACCACGCCAAGGTAGGGGGCATCGGGCCCCGTCAGCTGGCCCCCAACCGCCGCCGCAGACGCCGCCAATGACCACATGGCCGGCCCGGCGCTGGCACTCATACGCCGAGCCCTCCCCATTCGCTCAGTGCCTGCACCACCTGGGCGCGATCGCTGAAATGCACCTTGAGGTCCCCCATATCCTGCGTTGTTTCATGGCCCTTACCGGCCACCAGCACGGCGTCGCCGCGGCCGGCCAGGGCGATCGCGCGCCGGATCGCCAGCGCGCGTTGGCGCTCGACCACCGCCTGGTCCGGGCGCGCCATGCCGTCGCAGATTTGGCTGATGATGGCGTCGCCATCCTCACCGCGTGGATTGTCATCGGTGACGATGACGCGGTCGCTCGCGCGCTCGGCAATGGCGCCCATCTGCGGGCGCTTGCCGCGGTCGCGCTCACCACCGCAGCCGAACACGGTGATGATGCGCCCGCCGCAATGCAGGCGCAGATTGGTCAGTGCCTGTTCCAGGGCATCCGGGGTGTGGGCATAGTCGACCACCACCAGCGGCGTCTCGCCGCCGCCGAAACATTCCATCCGTCCCGGAACCCCATGCGCCCGCGCCAGGGTCGCCAGCGCCGGGGCCAGGCCCAGACCGCGCGCCAGCAAAACCGCCAGCACCGCTAGCAGATTGGCGGCATTGAAACGGCCGAGCAGGCGCACCGTCAGGTCCCCGGGACCCAGCGAGGTCTCGACCTGTATCGCCAGCCCCCAGACCAGCGGTCGCAGGGCGGTCGCCCGCACCCAGAGATCGGCCGGCTCGGTGTCGGGCTGCCAGTCCGGATCGAGGCTATAGAGGGCCCGCCGTACCCCAGGCGCCAGGTCCGCGGCGATGACCCGACCGAAAGGGTCATCGCGGTTGAGCACCGCCCACTGCAGCCCGGGCAAACGAAACAGCCGCTGCTTGGCCGCACCGTAGCTGGCCATATCGGAGTGATAGTCCAGATGATCGCGGGTGAGATTCGTAAACAGCGCGTAATCGAACCGCACGGCGTCGACCCGATGCTGATCCAGGGCATGGGAGGAGACCTCCATCGCGACCGCCCCAGCCCCGCGCTCGGCCAGCGTCGCCAGGGTCGCCTGTAACCCGACGGCATCCGGCGTGGTCAACCCGCCGGGGAGCAACTCGCCCGCGAAGCCGCTGCCCAGGGTGCCGATGATCCCGCAACGGCGCTGCTGGGAGAGGGCCTGGGCAAGGAAATGACTGACGCTGGTCTTGCCATTGGTACCGGTGATGCCGAACAGCTCCAACTCGGCACTGGGGTCATCGTAGAAACGCGCGGCGATGGCGCCCGCGCATCGGGCTAGGTCTGGTACCGCAACCACCGGCAAGTCGAGATCCTCGGCCAGCCGGTCGAGCTGGGCCAACCCCCAGTGGTCATCGGGCTCGGCAGCGATGGCAACGCAGCCATGGGCGCGGGCCTGCGCGGCATAGGCGAGGCCATGGGCGCGGGTGCCACGACAGGCCAGGAACAGACTGCCAGGACCGGCGCTGCGGCTGTCGAGGGTCAGCCGCTCCACCGGCACCGCGGCAACCGGTAGCGACCGGGTGCTGGCAAAACCGGCGAGCAGCTGATCCAGGGTCCAGTGCGGCAGGGTACGGCGCAGGGCCATCATGGCTGCCTCCGGTTGGCCGCCAGCAACAGCGAGGCCTGGGGATCATCCGGTGGCACGTTGTATAGACGCAACGCCGCCTGCATCACCGTGGCGAAGGTGGGCGCGGCAACGATGCCGCCATAGAAGTGCTGGCCGCCGGGCTCGTCGATCATCACCACCATCACGAACCGGGGCTGCGGGATCGGCGCCATACCGGCAAAGACCGATTGATACTTCCCAGCCACATAGCCGCGTGCCGTCGCCTTCTTGGCGGTACCGGTCTTGCCGCCGACCCGGTAGCCGGGCACCGCCGCCCGCCGCGCGGTGCCCCGATCGGTCGCGACCACGGTCTCCATCATGAGGCGCACCTTGCGCGCGGTGTCCTCGGAGAAGACCCGCTCGCCAGGGGGGATGCTGTCGCGCCGGAACAGGGTCAGCGGGCGGCGAACCCCATCGGCGGCCAGCACGGCATAGGCCTGGGCCAGTTGCAGCGTGGTCACATTCAGCCCGTAGCCGAAGGCCAGGGTGGCATGCTCGAAGCTCGACCAGCGTTGAAAATGCGGCAGGCGCCCGGTGCGTTCACCGGGAAAGGCGACCGCGGTGGGCTGTCCGAAGCCGAGTTCGTTATAGACTCGCCAGAGGCTGGCCCGATCCATCTGCTGGGCGATCTTGACCACGCCAATGTTGCTGGAGCGGGTGATCACCGCGGTCACGTCCAAGGTACCCAGGTTGCGGATGTCGCGGACCCGGTTGTTGCCCACCTGATAGACCCCGGGCGAGGTATGAATTGACGTGCGCGGGGTGATGATCCCCGCCTCCAGCCCGGCGGCGACCACGAACGGCTTGACCGTGGAGCCGGGCTCGAAGACATCGGTCAAGGCGCGGTTGCGGCGCTGGTCGGCAGGCTCCGAGCGCGGCGTATTGGGGTTGTAGGCAGGCTGATTGACCAGCGCCAACACCTCGCCGGTCTGGATATCGATGAGGACCGCGGAGCCAGATGCGGCGCGATGCTCCTTCACTGCCCGCATCAGCTCCCGATACATCAGAAACTGCAGGCGGCGATCGATGCTCAGCGCCAGATCCTGACCATGCTCGGGGGCACGCAGCTGTTCGATCTCGGCCACCACCCGCCCGCGGCCGTCCTGCACCACGCGGCGCGCGCCGGGGCGGGCCGCCAGGACCGACTCATAGGCCAGCTCGATGCCCTCCTGACCCTCGTCGTCGATATTGGTGTAGCCGATCACATGGCCGAGCATCTCGCCACCGGGATAGTAGCGGCGATACTCGGTGTCCATCCCCACCCCGGCCAGCCGATGGGCATCGATGACCCCCTCCACGGCACGGGCGATCTGTGGCTCCACCCGCCGGCGCAGGTACATAAAGTGGCGCCGCCGCGCGGTGGCGGTCGCCAGGCGCTCGCGCAGCTCGGCCAGCGGCATCTCCAGCGCAGTGGCCAGGTCGGTGAGGGCGTCGTCTCGATCGACGAGCTGGCGCGGATCGGCCCAGATGGTGGTCACCGCGGTGCTGATGGCCAGCGGCACCCCATTGCGATCGGTGACCATGCCGCGGCGAGCCGGGATCTCGCGGGTACGCAGGAAGCGCTTCTCGCCCTCGCTGCGCAGAAACTCGGTCTCCAGCACCTGTCGATAGAAGGCACTGCCGAGCACGCTGACGAAGGCGGCGCTGAGCACCACCCCCAGCACCAGCCGCCGGGCAGCAAAGCTCGGCGGCCGGCGCTTGGCCTGAGCGGCCCGGCGGCGGCGAGCGCGCACACTCGACCTATGGCTGCTCGGCACGGACCCTGACCTCCACCACCCGCACCTCGTCGCCGGTGGGCATGTGCATGTTCAGACGCTGATAGGCGGCCCGCTCGACCCGCGTGTGCGTGGTCAGGGCCGCCTCTTCCAGTTGTAGTTGCCCCCATTCCACGTCCAGCGCGTCGCGCGCCGCGCGCAGGGTCTGCAGCTCGACGAACTCGATGCGGGTCAGATACTTGACATGGATCACCGCAACCGCGCTGGCGAGCACAGCGACGGTCAGGAGGAGCGCGCTGACTAGGCCGCTGCCGGCGGCAACCAACGGCGGCTGGACCGCGGCACGGCTCATTACCGGCGCTCCGCCGCGCGCAGCACGGCACTGCGGGCACGCGGGTTGGCCGCGACCTCGGCAGGCTGGGGAAAGGTGGCAGCACCGATCGGACGCAGGCGCCGGAGGCTCGCATCGGCCCGCACCGGTAAGCGCTTGGGCAGGGGTGCACCGCGCGATTCGTCGCGAATGAAGCGTTTCACGATCCGATCCTCCAGGGAATGAAAGCTGATTACCACCAGGCGCCCCCCCGTCGACAGCAGGTCGCAGACGCCGGCCAGGCAGACGCGCAATTCATCCAATTCGCCGTTCACCTGGATGCGCAGGGCCTGGAAACTGCGGGTGGCCGGGTGCCGGCCCGGTTCCCGCGTCGGCACCACTTGCGTGATCAGCGCGGCCAAGTCGGCGGTGGTGCGCAGGGGTACCGTGGTCCGCCGGGCGACGATGGCCCGGGCGATGCGGCGGGCGAAGCGCTCCTCGCCCAGATCGCGCAGCACGCCGGCAATCTGCTGCTCGCTGGCGCTCGCCAGCCAGTCGGCTGCCGCCACCCCCGCCCCGGGGTCCATGCGCATGTCCAGCGGACCATCGGCCAAGAAGCTGAAGCCGCGCACTGGCTGATCGAGCTGTGGCGAGGACACCCCCAGGTCGAGTAGTAACCCGGCCACCCGCCCCTGCCAGCCGCGCGCGGCAGCTAGCGCCGGCAGTCGCGAGAACGGTGCCTGCTCGATAGTGAAGCGGGGATCGGCGGCCGCCAGGGCCGCGCCAGCGGCGAATGCCTGCGGGTCGCGGTCCACCGCCAACAGACGCCCGGCCGGGCCGAGCCGGGCGAGGAGCGCCCGCGCATGACCGCCGCGACCGAAAGTGCCGTCCAGGTAGAGACCGTCGGCGCGCACCGCCAAGGCCTGCATGCTTTCCCCCAACAAGACCGGTTGATGTGCGTCCGCCGTCGGCGTTGCCGTGGGCAGCAAATCTTGCTGCGGCTGTAGCCCGGGTCGATCCGGAGCCGGTCTGTCCCCGGATCGTTGCGCTGTCGATGCCATCGGCGCTGCCTAGAGACCCTCTGAGAACGGGTCGGTGATTTCCGCAGCCTGATCGGGCAGGCCCGACCCGGCGCGACTACTCGGGCAATGACTGCCGAGCCATTGACCAGCAGGCTGGTTTGCGGTCGTCTGGCGAACGCCTCAAAGCCGGATCAAGGCAGTATCCGGATGCCCGGACAGGGCTTCCAGACTGACGGCCTCCGACTCTGCCAGGGTCTGCTGCCAGGCCGCCTCGTCCCAGAGTTCGAAGCGGTTGTATTGGCCCACCAGCACCACCCGCTTGTCCAGGCGCGCGTAGTCGCGCTGGGCCGGCGTCAGCAATACCCGACCCTGGCCGTCCATCTCGACCTCATTGGCATAGCCGATCAACAACCGTTGCAGCGCGCGCGTCTCTTTGGCGAACGCCGGCAGGGCGTTCAGTTTGCGTGCGAGTTCGTCGAAGGTGGGCTCGGGATAGACCAGCAGACAGCGCTGCGGGTCGGCAGTGATCACAAGACGGGAGTCACAGACCTTGGCCAGCCGTTCGCGCTGACGCGCGGGAATGGCGAGCCGGCCTTTGTCGTCAAGGCTGAGTACCTGCGTCCCGGTAAACACGACCGTCCCCCACGGCGGCCTCCCCCAGATTTCCCCACTTTCCCCCACTTGGTTCCATCTTAGGAGAGGGGTTGCCGGGGGTCAAGACAGCAAGCTCTGAATTTTTGTCAGCGCCAGTGACTTACCCGACGATCGGAAGGCGAGACGAAAGGTTCCACCGAAAAACCCAGCGGTTTCATTTTTCTGTCACGTTTTCTTAACATCCTGTCGATGTCATGCCCAGGTCGCCCGCGTGGCCGCGGCAGCCCGATCCAGCAACCGGCTGGACCTGACCGGCCACCGGCGCGCAATCGGCGCATAATAGGACTCTGCTCCCAGCTTGCTTGGACCTTAGCCCCCATGGCCGAGAAACGCCCCGACCCGATGCAGACTGTCGAGGAACTGCTCCAGGTGCTGCGCGAGGATGTCGCCCTGCGTAACCAATCCATGGTTGCGATCAGCGACCAGCTCGACACGCGCAACAAGCTGATGCAGCAGCGCGTCGCCCGCCACACCGCCAGCGTCAGCCGCAGCATGCAGCGGCGCCTGGCGGCCGAGCAGCAGACCAACAAGCGCGCCCGCTGGTACACCGGAGTGCTGGCGGTGTTCGCGGTCCTGATCGGCGCGGTGCTGTTCTACATGGTCTTCGAGATGGCCCGCGACATGAACCGCATGGAGGACTACATGTTCAACATGGGCCATGCCCCCAGCGACGAGCGCCCGGCACGGCGCCATGAACGCAAGGTGGCCGGGCCGAGCTTCATGCACGCGATGGCGCGGGACATGCAGTCGATGCACGAGCAGATGACCCAGATGCGTAGCGACATCGGCGCGATGCGCGTGGCCATCATCCAGATGGACGGCACCATCGGCGCCATGGGCGGGGACATCGGCAGCATGAGCCGCGACATGGGCACGATGAATGCCACCATGGGCCGCATGCAGTACGACACCCTGCTGCTGCGCCAGGGCGTTGGCAGCATGTCCAGCGACACCCGCGCCATGGGGGTGCCGTTTCGGGTCATGGACTCCTTCATGCCCTGGTAAACCAGCCCAGCGGCGACCCGGCCGCAACCGCGGACGGGTTTGCGCCTGGCGCCGGCCTTGCTAGCATCCCCGCTTCACGCCCGCCGGCGCGACGGCGGCCCCCCGAGCCAGAGAGATAGCCTATGACGGCCGAGCGTCCCCCTCGTTATATCGTGCTGATCAGCGTGCACGGACTGATCCGCGGCCATGACCTGGAACTCGGCCGCGACGCCGACACCGGGGGTCAGACCCTCTATGTGGTGGAACTGGCCCGCGCCCTGGCCGCCCGCGCGGATGTGGACCAGGTGGACCTCTTCACCCGCCTGGTCAAAGACCCGCGGATCAGCCCGGACTATGCCCAACCGGTGGAGGATCTCGGCGGCGGGGCGCGCATCGTGCGGGTCGAGTGCGGGCCGGCGGAATATTTGCCCAAAGAACAGCTCTGGGATCACCTGGACACCTTTGCAGACAACCTGCTCGCGTTCCTGCGCACCCACGACACGGCACCCAGCCTGGTCCACAGCCATTATGCCGATGCCGGCTATGTGGGTGCGCGGCTCGCGGCCCAGCTCGGCGTGCCACTGGCCCACACCGGACATTCCCTGGGGCGGGTCAAGCGGCGCCGGCTGCTCGCCTCGGGCCTGAAGCAAGAGGACATCGACGCCCGCTACCAAATGGACCGGCGCATCAATGCCGAGGAGGAGACCCTCGGCGCCGCCAGCCTGGTGGTCACCAGCACGACCCAGGAGATCGAGGAGCAGTACGGCCTCTACGATCACTATCAGCCCGAACGGATGTCGGTGATCCCGCCCGGCACCGATCTCGGCCGGTTCCATCCACCGGATGGCAGCGAGCAACGGGCCCCCATCCGGGCCGAACTGACTCGCTTTCTGCGCGAGCCCAAGCGGCCGATGATCCTCGCCCTGTCGCGGCCGGACGAGCGCAAGAACATCGTCACCCTGGTGGAGGCCTACGGCGAGTCCGAGGAGCTGCAACAGGCGGCCAACCTGATCATCGTCGCCGGCAACCGCGATGACATTCGCGAACTCGACAGCGGCGCCCAGCAGGTGCTGACCGACGTGCTACTGGCCATCGATACCTATGATTTATACGGGCGCGTCGCCTATCCCAAGCATCATCGCGCCGACGAGGTGCCGGTGATCTATCAGCTCGCCGCCGCCGCGCGCGGGGTGTTCGTCAATCCGGCCCTCACCGAGCCCTTCGGGCTGACCCTGATCGAGGCTGCCGCCAGCGGCCTGCCGATCGTCGCCACCGAGGACGGCGGGCCAATCGACATCATCGGCCATTGCAAGAACGGTTTTTTGATCGACCCGCTCGACAAGCAGGACATCACCAAGGCCCTGCTGCGGGTCATCAGCGATGCCAGCAAGTGGCGCAGCCTCTCGCGCAACGGCCTGGCCGGGGTCAAGGCGCACTACTCCTGGCCGGCCCATGCCGAGCGCTACATGGCCGCGGTAGAACCGCTGCTGGAGAAGGTCCCGGGGCCGCCGCAGGCGCCACTGGTACGCAAGCCGATGCTCTATCACGACCGCGCCATCTTCACCGACCTGGACCAAAACCTGCTCGGTGATCCCGACTCCCTGGCCGATTTCATTCGCATCATGCGCGAGAACCGCAAGTGCACCAGCTTCGGCATCGCCACCGGCCGGCGTCTGGAATCGGCCCTGGCGGTGATGCGCCGCTACGGCATCCCGCGCCCGGACGTGCTGATCACCGCGCTGGGCACCGAAATCTACTATGCCCCGCAACTCACTGCCGATGCCGCCTGGGCGCGTCATATCGACCACCTCTGGTCGCCGCTACGGGCGCGCGAGACCCTGGCCGACCTGCCTGGCCTAGAGCGCCAGCCCAAGACCGAGCAGAGCCGCTTCAAGGTCAGCTATTTCATCGATCCCAGCCGTGCCCCGAGCCTGGAAGAGATCGGCAGTCGCCTGCATCAGGCCGGGCTCAGCGTGCATCTGAACATGTCCTTCGGACAATTCCTGGACGTGGTGCCGGTGCGTGCCTCCAAGGGCCTGGCCCTGCGCTACGTGGCCGACCAGTTCGGCATCCCGCTGGAGCACTGCCTGGCGGCCGGCGGTTCTGGCGCCGACGAGGACATGATGCGCGGCAACACCCTGGCGGTGGTGGTCGCCAACCGCCACAACGAAGAACTCTCCCAGCTTACCGATACCCGCAGTATCTATTTCGCCGAGCGCCCATTCGCCGCCGGCATCCTGGAAGCGATCGATCACTATCGGTTCTTCGATGCCTGCCAGGTCCCGGAGGAGGCCAACCCAGAGCCGACATCGGAATCGGCATCAGAGCCAAACTCGGAGGCCGAATCCGCAGCGGCCGCTACCGCCGGCTGAGGTCGCGCGCCATCCGGCCCGAGCATTACCGCGCGCCACGGAGCATCCCCGCATCGCGCCCAGCTCGGGACCAGAGCGGCCCCGACCCGAACCCAGTCCGAACCCGGATCACGCCCGCACCATCATCCCCCGCCAGCCCGCGCCCATGATGAACGCCAGCCCCGCCCCCGGCGACCCCATGCTGACCCCGGTCGAGGCCCGCGTGCTCGGCTGTCTAATGGAGAAACAGCGCACCACCCCGGAGCAGTATCCGCTCACCCTCAACGCCCTGGTCACCGCCTGCAACCAAAAGACCAGCCGTGAGCCGATCATGCGCCTCAGCCCCGGCGAGGTCGGCCATACCCTGGGCGAGCTGCGCGACCGTGGTCTGGTCCATGTCAGCTTTACCGGTCGCGCCGAGCGTTACGATCACAAGCTCGCCGGCACCTTCATGCTCGACCGCCGCGCCCAGGCCCTGCTCTGCGCGCTGCTGTTGCGTGGGCCGCAGACACCGGGTGAATTGCGCACCAATACTGCCCGCCTCGCTAGCTTCGACGACCTTGCCAGCCTACTCGACAGCCTGCAGGCGCTAGCTGGGCACAACCCGCCGCTGGTGCGCGAACTGCCGCGTCAGCCCGGCCTGCGCGAACAGCGCTATGCCCATCTGCTGTGTGGCGAGCCGGCGGTGCCAGCAGCACGGCTCGTCGACCCGCCCGCCACCAGCCCGGCCGACCCTGATCTGGCCGCCCGGGTCGCCGCGCTGGAGGCCGAGGTCGCCGCTCTGCGGGCGGCCGTTGCTGCGCTGCAGACACCGCCGCCCTGAGCGACAGCCACCGACATCTGCTGCCGTTGCGCCCCCGCGCCCGCTGCTGAACGACCTCCCCGGCTGGACCAGGGTTGAGCCTGGCGGCCGTCGGCGCACACCGGCTGGACCCTGCTCGGGGGTGCGCCTGGTCCGGCCACGCCGGCGCCGACGTGCTTGTTCGATTCGCTGCTACGGCGACTGCCGCTAGCTCTGGTCAGTCAGTCTCTGGCGATGGAACAGCCGGGGTGCTGTGAATCGCTGGCAGGGCTTGCAAGTGATTGTCCGGGACAATACCTGTTCACCACCAAGAACACTCAGGTATTTTCGGAGCTGACCCCATGCCCTTGTCCGAGGCCAAGATCATCGATTGGGTGGAGCGCGGGCGGGTGCCCGACAGCGTCATCCGAGCCGGCATCCGCCAACGCCTGCGCAAGCACCTGGCGACCCTGCCCCAAGGCGACTGCGAGGCGGCCCTGGACCACAAGCGCGACTTCCTCGCGCTGATGGACGCCGCCCCGGTAGCGGCGGTGCCGGAGCGCGCCAACGAGCAGCATTACGAGGTGCCGGCCGCCTTTTTCGATCTGGTACTGGGACCGCGGCGCAAGTACAGCGCCTGCTGGTGGCCGGATGGGGTCACCGACCTTGCCGCGGCCGAGGAAGCGGCGCTGGTGGCCACCGCCGAGCGCGCCGGCATCGGCGCCGACATGGACGTGCTGGAACTCGGCTGCGGCTGGGGCTCGTTCAGCCTGTGGGCCGCCGCTCGCTTCCCCGACAGCCGCTTCACGGCGGTCTCCAACTCTAGCTCCCAGCGCGCCTTCATCGAAGCCACCGCCGCGCGCGCAGGGATCAGCAACCTCCGCGTGATCACCGCGGACATGAACGACTTCGCAAGCAGCGATCGTTATGACCGCATCGTCTCCATCGAGATGTTCGAGCACATGCGCAACTGGCGGACGCTGTTCGCACGCGTGCACGACTGGCTCAAGCCCGGTGGGCGCTTCTTCATGCACGTTTTTTGTCATCGCGAACATCCCTACCCCTACGAGGACAAACCGGACGACTGGATGAGCCATTATTTCTTCGCCGGCGGCATCATGCCGAGCGACGATCTGCCGCTGTACTTCCAGGACCACCTGCGGCTGCGGCAACGCTGGCGCTGGGACGGACGCCACTACGAGCGCACCCTCAATGCCTGGCTGGCACGCATGGATGCTGCCCGCGATCAGGTCTGGCCGATCCTGAGCGAGACCTATGGCGCCGCCGCGGCGGGGGTCTGGTGGGTGCGCTGGCGGCTCTTCTTCATGGCCTGCGCCGAATTGTTCGGGCTGCGCGACGGCCAGGAATGGTGGGTCGGCCACTACCTGTTCGAGCGCCCAGCGGCGACCGGCGCCTGATCCAACGTAGGCACCAACGCCCGCGTCAACGCCGGGGCCAGGCGCCCGGCTCCGGTGAAGCTCGGCAGGCAAGCATCACAGCCGGTCCCAGGGAGGCTACCGCGGGCGCGGGGCCCCGCGACCTGGATTCAAGCCGACCATCCGGACCCGCCCGGGCTGGTTTGGCCGCAACCCGCGCCAAAGTCGCTGCCGGCCCCGCGAGCAGCAGCGCAACCAGATCCGCGCACAGCGGCCGGGGGCGCCGGAGGCGCATCTGCCATGGGCCGCGGCAGGATGCCAGCCTCCAGCGCAGCGCTGACGCACGAAGGGGTGATCGTTGAATTTAGCGGGTGCCCCGCAGCTGGCCAGGGGGTGAGCGCGGCCGAATCATCGCTGAAGCGGGCGGTTTTGTCGCGCTGAGGAGGGTGCGCGGAGGTGTGGTCACGTTCTGAGCGCGTCGGGACACTCCGCGTGGCGCACGCGGCGCGTGGCCGGGCGGGCCGCGTTGGCTGGAGGCAGTTCGGGGTGGGCGCTGCGGTCAGAGCAAGCGGAGCACCAACGGTTGCATCACCCGCCAAGCGAGTTCCTGGAGATCGAACCAGGGTCCGCTCAGGCTCTGGCGCACCAAGTGGATGAAACCGCGCACCCCCAGTTCGCGGAACGTCGGTGCGAGTGCGGCGGCAAAGCGCGCGAGGGTGTTCAACAGGTGTGCGAGGCGCATCAGGTAGTGGTCGCCGCGCAGCGCATCCCAGTGGCGGGCGAAGCCATGCTCGTCGTGGTAGCCGTGATGCTTCTCGACCAGGAAGCCGGCCTCGATGCCCCAGCGATAGCGGGCGGCGAGGTTGCAGCGTTCATGCACGTTCTCTGGGCGCAGTGGCCGGCTCGAGAGCCACGCGTGACGGCTCTGCTGAGTGACGATTTCGCCGTGCGCGTCGAGCGTCTGCCATTGTTCGGTGCAGGTGACCACATGCACGCTGAGGTGCTGGCGGCCGTTGGCGCCGAATTCGTAGCGGATGTCGTTGACCCAGCAAAAATGCTGTGTGCGTTCGCCCCAGTGCTGGCCGTGCAGATTGTTGCGGCTGTGGGGGGCGAGCGCGCGGTACTCGCTCCAGACCGAGGACAGCACGTCGTCCTTGAGTACGATCATGAACTGCCAATGGTATTCGTGGGCCCGTTGCATGGCCGGGCCGTTGGCAGACAGGCCGTCCAGGAGCAGCAGGATCGGCAGGCGCGGGAAGGTCGCCTTGATGCGCTGGGTCAGGCGCTGGAAGGCGCGCAGCTCGCAGTCCTGTTTGTCCCGCTCGCCGTCGCCTTCACGGTCGTCGAGAAACTCGCTCAGCAGCGGGATGACCATGCCGTTGGCAAAACACAGGCTCGCCTCAAGCACATCGGCGTAGTACTGGTAGCGCGGCTCGGTCTCGCCCTGGGCGAGCGGCAGGCGTTGCTCGAGCAGTGCCTCGCTCCACAGCTCGGCGCTGCTGAGCTTGCGCGAGCCGTCGATGGCAACGGGATAGCAGTGGTTGATCAGGTAGCGGCGGAACTTCTTCTTGCGGATGAGTTGCGTGACGAGCGCGACGTGCGCCTGTTCGATCTGGGTCACGTCCTCGCCCAGGTCGCGCAGCAGCCGGTACAGCGTATCGGCGTGCGGGATCGTGCCGAGCTCGGGGAAGAGCGTACGCAGGTTCTGCTCGAACTGCGGCCAGCTCAGTTCGCGTGTGGCCTCGCGCCGCGAACTGAGCTGCAACACGAAGCACAGCAGACCAAACAGCATCAGGCTCGTGCGTCAGCGCTGGCCGGCCGACCCCGCCGGAACATCCTCGCAAGGCTGCGGAGTCTCCCGAAACCTCGTGGGGTGGCTCTGCCCGGCTCACCGTCAAGCGACTGCCGCCGAAATGCACGGCAATCGCTCGCATTCTGTCGGCGCCGGTCCGATAGGCCTGTGATCATCGGGGTCAGCCAGGTACCGCACACATCGGGGACCTCATCTTGACGCTGGCGTAGCTGCCCCGGGAGAGCGCGTCGTCGCGGCGGCAGCGGTGTGCATCGAGCGCCGACGTTCGCGTGGAGCATGCGAAACCCGGGGCAAGGATGAGGGGTACTGGCCTGTTGTCCCTGGACTGTGCCGCGCGGATCGTCAGTCGCGATTGTCGGCGAGCCCGACCTGAGCGCTATTCCCGGCGGAGATAGGCTAGTCGTCGCCGACCACGGCACCCAAGTCAAGCTCAAGGGCATCAAACGGCGGCACCCGTGCGCGGTCCGTGTCCTTGAGCGTCGCGACAACGCGCCAATCTCCGCCGTCAAGGGCATAGGCGATCAGCGCCGGGTCCTCCGGCCAAATGACCCAAATCATGGGGTACCCGATGCCGACGGGGCAGTAGCGGGACCGACAGACCGACAGGATGTCCTTCTTCTCATGACCGGACGAGACGATCTCAAGCACCCAATCTGGCGGCAGCCCGATCGGCCCGTCGGGAAGGCGCGGCAGGCGCTCACGGCGCCATCCAGCGATGTTGTGGTAGGGACATTCGTGCGCCTCGTAGGCCACAGAACGCCCCTAAATGCCGTCTGCGCCACGCTGGACGGTGCCGAGGATGCCTTCCTTTACGTCGCCTTCCGTTCAGGAGAAGGGACTGCACCACCTCAGAAGTGAGCTGGAGCGGCTCCGTCGCCGAAAGGTACGTGCTCGGCTTCTTGTGACGACCACGTTCCAGAGCACGACATCCGCCGCGCTATCGATGGCGGCCGGCCTAGCCCGCTTGACCACTAAGCTCATCAGGACCATTGCTCTACGCAGAGTCCGTCGATCCTGGAAAACTCCTGGACATTGTTCGTCACGAGCTTCACAGCCAGTGCCAAGGCATGGGCGCCGATCAGGAGATCGTTTGAGCCGATCGGGCACTCGGCACGCTTGAGCTTGCGACGCAACCGGCAGTAATGTCGCGCTGCCTCGGCATCGAACGGGACGATCTCCAGGGGCGACAGGAACCGTTCCAGGGCAAACCCACTGCTGGGAGCGCATGTTGTCCCCAGATCTGGACAGCCCTCTCCGCGCGGGGTATCGCGCCGGGCAAGCGTGCGTTGTGAGCGATCTGCTTGAATCTGCACGAGATCATGTCGCGAGCGGTCGCGCGTGAGGAAGAGCCGCGCTTCAAAACCTCGCCTCGCGCGTGCGCTCGCTGCTTGAGCGGCAGGTCAGCGCCGATTGGCAGGGACGTTTCGGTCATCCATTGTGGTTGTTGGAGACCTTCGTCAACCCCCAGCGCTTCCACGGCACCTGCTAGCACCGATAAACGGGCGGGTACCGATCGCAAGTGAGCGCAAGTGCTGACGGCGGTCGGGTGCACGTGCGCGTGGGACGCGAACTTGATAGTTTAGGCGAGATCGCGTAGGTGGGCGCGTCATCCCGGCAGACCCGGCCGATCCGCATCTCCGTTTCCTGTGCATGACCCGAGGCCTCAACCCATGCGCCGCAATGTCCTGAATCGCCCGGGCCTGACTCTCCCGGGTACCAAGTTCATGCTTGTTATGCTGGCAGTGCTGCTGGCTGTGATACTCGCCGGCTGCGGCTCGTCCGGCAATCGAGCCCCGGTCTCGCGGGCCACTTCTGGTGTCGCGCCCCCGGACCGCGTCGTCGATGTCGCGCCTAGCCCGACTGCGCCGTCGTTCGGCTTCGGCCGCTTCGGGGGCGGCAGCACCGAGGACTATCAAGGGCAGTTCGCGGCTGCGCTGGCCCCGGTCCAGGGCAGCACGACCCCCGGTCTGCAGCAGCGCCTGTTGGCGGAGCTGGAGGCCGCCGGCATCTTCGCTAACGTCATCGCCATCGATTCGCCGCTGGAGCGCAACGAGGCCGAGATCATCATCAAGCCGGCGGTGGTGGATGCCCAGATGCGCGGCAGCGAGTTGCAGGCGCTCTCGCTCGGGGTGCGGGCGACGGTCAAGGGCACCGGTGAGATCGGCCTTGATCGAGTCTACAGCGGCCGCACCTCCCGGCGCGGCGACGCCCTGACCGAGGTCATGGCGACGCTGACCCGCGATCTGGAGCGCAGCTTCGGGCGGCCGCCGGTCTTTTGAGCTGTTCTCGGCCAGGCTCTGTGGCGGCTGCCGGGGCCAGCGCCAGGGCCAATGCGGGCGCCCGCATTGACCCTGGCGCCCGGAGCCATGGCCGCGGCAAATGGCGGCCTCAGCGATAGTGGCGTAGATACCACCATTCAAAGCCGCGTTTGAGCCAGTGGAAGACCGGCGATGAGGGCAGCACGATGTTGTGCTTCTCAGTGCGGGCCACCAGCATGCCGCGGTCGTTGGCATCCACGATGCATAGCAGTTCCACCTTAAAGGTCTCGGTGGGGGTCTCGCCACGCAGTTCGGCGGTCAGATTCCGGGCCGCCGCCGCGGCCTGCAGGTCGGCCATGTGGGCCTGCTTGGGCATCCATTCGGGGCCGGGGAAGCTGCCGGAATCGCCGACCACATAGACCCGCTCGCAGCCCGGCACCCGGCACTGGGCATCGGCCTGCAGTAAACCGCCCGGCGAGCGCGGCAGGTCGGTGTGGTCGAACCACTGGTTACCAGTCATTCCGGGCATGAACAGGATGATGTCGGCCGGAATCTCGCCGCCCTCGGTCATCACCTTGTCGGCGCTGAAGCCCTTGAGCTTGTGGCCCAGGTGGGTCTCGATGCCCACCCGCGCCATCTCGCCCAGCAGCCGGTCTACGGCCTTGGGGCCGAGCCGGTTGCCGGGCCGCTCGGCGGGGGTGAAGAAGATGATCCGAAAGCGCTCGCGGCGACCCTCCTTGCGTAGTTGCCGGTCCAGGCCAAACAGAAATTCGAAGATCGGCCCACCGCGCATCGAGGCCGGCTCATTGGGGTTGCCGGCGAAGCCCATGGCGACGGTGCCACCGTCTAGTGCGCGGAGCCGGTCGCGGAAGGCCTCCACCGGTGCGATCCCCTCGCAGGGGGTCAGTGCATGCTCGATGCCGGGCAGCTTTTTGATAAAGCGGCCGCCGCTGGCGATGATCAGGCCATCGTTGCGCACCTCGCCGGTGCTGGTCTCCAGGGTGCGTCCACTATCACGCAGCCCGGTCGCCTCGGCGGCGATGTGATTGACGTTCATGCGCCGGAAGAAGCCCTTGAGATCGATGCGCAGATCCTCGCCCCGGCGCAGGCCGCAAGGGATCCAGATCAGCCCCGGATAATAGATGAACTCCGCCCTGGGACTGACCAGGGTGATCGGCTCCTTCAGCCCAGCCTCGCGCAGGCGTTGGACTGCGGTCAGGGCGCCAAAACCGGCGCCGACGATAGTGACCTGCTGCATGGATGACTCCGTTTAGGTGAATGGGAGGTGCGGGCAGGCGCGGCCGGGTGTCGGTCGCTGCCAGCGTTGGAGGGCGGCTCGGACGCGACTGATCCCGCGCCGTGGGCGGGTCAATCCGGGTCTGTCGCCAGCCCGAGCATGGGTGCTAGCACCGGCCAGATATTGTCCAGGATCAGCGGCTGCGCCGCTGCCTCCGGATGCAGCCCGTCGGGCTGCATGAGGTCCGGCCGCTCGGCGATGCCGGCCAGCAACCGTGGCACCAAGGCGACCCCGGTGCGCTCGGCCACCTCAGCGAACATGCGTTGAAAGCGCTCGGTATAGGCCGGACCATAGTTCGGCGGCAGGCGCAAACCAATCAGCAGCACCTCGGCATCGGCGTCCCGGGCCAGGGCGATCAGCTGCTTCAGGCTGGTAGCGATCTGCGCCGGGGCAAAACCGCGCAGACCATCGTTGGCGCCGAGCTGAATCATCACCAGCGCCGGCCGGTGCGCCGTCAGCAGGGCCGGCAGCCGGTTGATGCCGCCGGCCGTCGTATCCCCCGAAATGCCCGCATTCACCACCTTCCAGGGTGACTCCAGCCGGTCTAGGCGCTCTTGCAACAGACTGACCCAGCCCTGGTCCAGCGGCAGTCCATACGCCGCGCTGAGGCTGTCGCCAAGCACCAGCAGGACCGGCGTGCCGATCCCTGCGGGTGCATCGTCGGGAACGCGGGTCGCGGCACTGGCCGCCGACGGCCCGGACAGCACGCCAGGCAGCAGCGCTATCATCGTAATGAGGAGCAAGTGCTTCATGTTGGATCTCGGAACTGCGGCCGTGACCGTCGAACCCATCTGTCGGGCCGTCGGCCTGACCAAAAATGTGACTGGCCCCGGTGGCCAACTGACCATCCTCGATGGGGCGTCGCTCAGCGTCGCTCCCGGCGAGGTGGTTGCCATCCTCGGCGCCTCCGGCAGCGGCAAGTCCACCCTGCTCGGGCTGCTGGCCGGACTGGATCACCCCAGCAGCGGTGAGGTCGCGCTCTGCGGCCAGTCGCTGGCCGATCTCGACGAGGACGGCCGTGCCGCCCTGCGCAGTGGGCGTGTGGGCTTTGTCTTCCAGAACTTCCAATTGTTGCCCACCCTGACCGCGCTGGAGAACGTGCTGCTGCCGCTGGAGCTGACCAACGCCGTCGGCGGCGGCCGCGCCGCTACAGCGTCTGCCGGCGAGGCCTTGGCGCGGGTTGGACTGACCGCGCGTGCCGATCATTATCCGCGCCAACTCTCCGGCGGCGAACAGCAGCGGGTGGCGATCGCCCGCGCCTTTGCCCCGGGGCCGGCGATCCTGTTCGCCGACGAGCCGACCGGGAACCTGGACGCGGCCACCGGTGCGCGCATCATCGACCTATTGCTGGCCCTGCGTGCCGATGCTGGTGCCGCGCTGGTACTGGTCACCCATGATCCGGCCCTGGCGCGGCGCTGCGACCGGCGCTTGCACATGCAGGACGGGCGCCTGGAGGTTAGCGTATGAGCGCCGTCCAGCAGGGGCAGCAGCCGGCCCGGCCGCGCGGCCGGCCGGTCTTTGAAAGCTGGCGTCTGGCCTGGCGCTTGTTGCGGCGCGACTGGCGCAGCGGCGAACTCTATCTGCTGGCCGCGGCGCTGGTGATCACCGTGGCGGCCATTGCCGCGGTGGGCTTCTTCACCGACCGGATCGAGGGGGCGATGCAGCGCCAGGGCAGCGAGCTGATCGCGGCCGATCTGGTTATCGACGGGACGGCGCCGATCGCGGCCGAGTTTGCCGACGCGGCGCGCGAGCGTGGCCTGCGGGTTGCTAACACCCAGGAGTTCAGCAGCGTGGTGCTGGCCGGGGAGGCCAGCCAACTGGTGCAGGTCAAGGCGGTCGACGACGCCTATCCACTGCGCGGCACCCTGCGCGTGCAGGCGGAACTGAATGGGCCGGAACAGCCGGTGCCGGCCGGCCCGGCGCCTGGCGAGGCCTGGATCGAGGCGCGCCTGCTGCATGTACTGGACCTGGACCTGGACGCCGACCTGACCCTGGGCGAGGCGGCCCTGCCGATGACCCGGCTGGTTGCCTATGAGCCCGACCGCGGCGGCAATTTCTTCCAGGTCGCCCCGCGCGTGATGATCCACGCCGACAGCGTGGCTGCCACCGGGCTGGTGACCTTTGCCAGCCGGGTGCGCTACCGACTGCTGGTGGCCGGCGAGCAGGCGGCGGTCGACGCCTTTGCCGCCTGGGTGCGCCCGCGGCTGCCGCCGGACGCGAGCCTGTTGGATGCCCGCGAGGCGCGTCCCGAGTTCGAGACCGCGGTGGAGCGGGCCGGGCGCTTCCTGCACCTCGCCGCCCTGACCACCCTGTTGGTAGCTGGCGCTGCCATCGCCCTGGCCAGCCGCCGGCTGGTCGAGCGCCAGATCGACGCCGTCGCGATCATGCGCTGCCTGGGGGCGCCGCGCCACTTGCTGACCCGGGTACTGGCCCTGCGCCTGCTACTCTTCGGCCTGCTGGCTAGCCTGGTGGGCTGTCTGCTCGGCTGGGTGGCCCAGTTCGGGCTGGCGTTACTGCTGGCCGACTGGTTCGGCAGCGCGCTGCCGGCGGCCGGGTTCAAGCCGGCCCTGGTCGCCATCGGGGCCGGGCTGGTGGCGCTGATCGGTTTCGCCCTGCCGCCGCTGCTGCAATTGGCCGACGTGCCGCCGCTGCGCGCGATTCGGCGCGACCTGGGCGCGCCACGGGCCTCGGTGGCCCTGGCCGGCAGCGCCGCCATCGGCGCCCTGGTGGTGCTGGTGTGGTGGCAGGCCGGCGACCCGGCCCTGGCCTGGAAGCTGCTGGCCGGGGTGGCCACCGCGGTCCTGGCCCTGATCGGCCTGGGCGCCGGGCTGGTCAAGCTGGCCGGGCTGGCCGCCGGCCGTGCGCGCGGGGTCTGGCGGCTGGGGCTAGCCGGACTGGCGCGCCGTCCGGGCGCGGCGATCCTCTCCATCGTTGGTTTCGGCCTCGGCGTGCTGGCCCTGCTGCTGCTGGCGGTGGTGCGCCTGGATCTGCTCGACACCTGGCAGCAGACCCTGCCGGAGGGGGCGCCAAACCGCTTCTTGATCAATATCCAGCCCGACGAGGTGGCCCCACTGGAGGCCTTCTTCGCCGAGCATGAGATCGCGACCGCCGGCATCTATCCGATGATCCGCGGCCGGCTCACCGCCATCGGCGGCGAGCCTGTCGTGCCTGAGCGGCTGGCCGATCAGCGTGCCCAGCGTTTGGCCGAGCGCGAGTTCAACCTCAGCTTCGCGGTCGAGCCGCAGGCCGACAACCGGATCAGCGCCGGGCGCTGGTGGGACGATCCTGATGCCGCGGGCCAGTTCTCGGTCGAGACCGGCATCGCCGAGACCCTCGACATCGCCCTCGGCGACGAGCTGCGCTTCTGGATCGCCGGTCGCGAGGTCAGCGCCCCGGTGACCAGCCTGCGCCAGGTGCAATGGGACAGCTTCAACGTCAACTTCTTCGTCATCGCGACCCCCGGTCTGCTGGCCGCCGAGCCGGCCACCTGGGTCACCAGCTTCTATCTGCCGGCCAGCCGCGAGGATCTGGTGCCCGAGCTGCTGCGTCGCTTCCCCTCGATGACCTTGATCGATGTCGGCACCCTGCTCGCGCAGGTGCGTGGCATCATCGGCCAGGGGGTGCGGGCGGTGGAATTCGTGTTCGCGTTCACCCTGGCCGCGGGGCTGCTGGTGATGTACGCCGGCATCCAGGCCAGCCTTTCGGTGCGGCGGGTGGAGCATGGGGTGTTGCGCACCCTGGGGGCGGGACGCTCGCAACTGCTGCGCAGTCTGGCGGTGGAATTCACCACCGCTGGGCTACTGGCCGGGCTGCTGGCCTCCCTGTTCGCCGAGGTCACCGGCTGGGTGCTGGCGCGGGAGCTGCTGGGGTTACCGTTCGCGTTCAATCCCTGGCTGTGGGTCGCCGGGGTATTCGGCAGTGCGCTGGTGATCGGCCTGGCCGGTACCCTCGGTACCTACGGGGTGCTGGTGCGTCCGCCGCTGACCGTGTTGCGCGGGGCCGACTGAGACGTCTGCCCGCGCTGCTCGACCAGTGCTGTTCGCTGGCGCCGTTCGGTAGCGGCCCGGCCGGCCAGGCAGTGCGCCGATCGCGCTAGCGCCGCGGTTGGGGCAGGGTGGCGGTCAGTGTTGCTCAAGCAGATGAAACCGGCCGAAGTGGAGCAGGCAAGCGCCCCTGCTGCGCGCGGATCAATCATCACGTCTGATGGCATGGCGTCGATTCTGAGCATCATGCAGCCGTCGGCGAAGGTCCGGCCGCGCGGGCGGATCGCGACTACACTTGAGCGCGTCAAGCCACCGCGCCCGACCTGACTTGAGCATCGGTAGCGATCTGGTGCCGCGGCGGTGCCGGCCGCGTGATCGCAATCGGCGCTGGTCCGTGGCGGGCGCGCCCGGCACCCATTCCCACCGGAGTCATCGTATGTCCCAGACGCGTCCCCCGGCCGTTGCCGGGCTGTTTTATCGCAGTGATCCGGATGGCCTGCGCAATGAGGTGCAGGCCTTCATCGCGGCCGGTGCGGCCGGGGCGCACAGCACCGGGGCAGGTCGCAGTGGAGCGGGCGCCGCGCGGCCGGATGTAGGCACCGCCCCTAAGGCCCTGATCGTGCCGCATGCCGGTTATCCCTATTCCGGACCCATCGCCGGCAGTGCCTACGCCAGCCTGGGGGCCGAGGCCGCTGCTGTCCGGCGGGTGGTGTTGCTGGGGCCAGCTCATCATTACGGCTTCCATGGCATTGCCTATAGCGAGGCCGAGGCCTTTGCCACCCCGCTGGGGCCGGTGTTGCTGGATCGCGCGGCGCTTGCCGCGATCGCCGATCTGCCCCAAGTCTGGCCATTGGAGGTCGCCTTCGACGGCGAGCATTGTCTGGAAGTGCAATTGCCCTTCCTGCAGGTGCTGTTTGGTGATTTCCGCCTGGTGCCTCTACTGGTGGGTACCAGCAATGCGGCCAGCATCGCGGCGGTGCTGGAGCGGCTCTGGGGCGGCCCAGAGACCCTGATCGTCATCAGTTCCGATCTCAGCCATTATCTGCCCTACGAGACCGCCCGCGCCCTGGATGCCCGCACCTCTGCGGCCATCTGTGCCCTGCGCCCGGAGGCAATCGCTGCCGATCAGGCCTGCGGTCGGCTACCGATCGCCGGACTGCTGCGGACCGCGGCGGCGCATGGGCTGCGCGGCCGGCTGCTGGATCTGCGTAACTCCGGCGATACCGCCGGCCCGCGCGACCGGGTGGTGGGCTATGGTGCCTATGCCTTCGGTTGACCGGGCGGGCGCGGCCGAGGCGCCGGCGCAGCTGGATATCGCTGCCCGCGCCCGCCTGCTGGACCTGGCCCGGCAGGCGATCGCCGCCGGGCTGGGTGGGGCGCTGGCATCGGTGGTCGATCTGCGCGACCTGCCGCCGCCATTGGCCGACCCCGCAGCCGCCTTTGTGACCCTGCACCAGGATGGGCGCCTGCGCGGCTGTATCGGCCATCTGGAGCCGGTGGCGGCGCTGGCCCAGGCGGTCGCCGATAATGCCTGGGCCGCCGCCTTTCGCGATCCGCGCTTTCCGGCCCTGACCCGGGCCGAATTCGCGCGGGTTCAGCTTGAGGTCTCGGTGCTGACGCCCCCGCGGCCCGTCCCTTGCGCCAGCGAGGCCGAGCTGATCGCCGCGTTGCAGCCTGGGCTGGATGGCCTGATCCTGACCGACGGCCCGCACCGCGGCACCTTCCTGCCGGCGGTGTGGGCGCAGTTGCCGGACCCCGCCGACTTTCTGCGTCAGTTGCGGATCAAGGCCGGGCTCGCGCCCGATCATTGGTCGCCCGGGCTGCGGGTAGCGCGCTACCGCACCGAGACCTTCGGCACCTAGGCCTGCCGCCGCCTGCCCGATGGACGCCCTCCCGCTGTGGGTCCTATTCCTGGCCCTGGTCGTGCTGCTCGCCCTGTCTGGCTTCTTCTCAGGGTCGGAAACGGCCCTGATGACGCTGAACCGCTACCGGCTGCGTCATCAGGCGGATCAAGGCCGCCGCGATGCCCTGCGCGCCTGGCGGCTGTTGCAACGCCCCGACAAGCTGATCGGGCTGATCCTGCTGGGCAATAACTTCGTCAATATCCTGGCCTCGTCGTTGGCCACGGTGATCGCGCTGCGCCTCGGCGGCGAGGGGGCCATCGCCATCGCCGCCGGCCTGTTGACGCTCGTGATCCTGATCTTCGCCGAGGTCACCCCCAAGACCCTGGCCGCGCTGCATCCGGAACGCTTGGCCTATCCGGCGGCCTGGGTCTATGCACCGATGATGCGGTTGCTCTATCCGCTGGTGTGGATCGTCAATGTGCTCAGCAACGGGCTGCTTCGGCAATTCGGGGTACGCCCAGGCCTGGCCCAAGGGCAGGCCCTGAGTCCGGAGGAACTGCGATCGGTGGTCAACGAGGCCGGGGCGATGATCCCGGAGCGCGGCCGCGATATGCTGCTTGCCATCCTTGACCTGGACGCGGCCACGGTCGAGGACATCATGGTGCCGCGCAACGAGGTCGAGGGCGTCGACCTGCAGGATGACGACGATGAGATCGTCGCCGCGATCCGGCGCGCCAATTACACGCGGCTGCCGCTGTTCGATGGTGGCCGCGACAACATCGTGGGCTTGTTCGATGTGCGCCTGGCGCTGACCGCGGTCATCGACCGCGGGCCGATCAAGGCCCACCTGCGGGCGATCTGCCGACCGCCCTATTTCTGCCCGGCGGGGACCTCGCTCTATCAGCAACTGGTGAACTTCCAGCGTGCCCGTCAGCGGGTGGCCTTGGTGGTGGACGAGTACGGTGATCTGCAGGGGCTGATCACCCTGCCCGACCTGCTGGAGGAGATCGTCGGCGAGTTCACCACCGACCCGGCCGACGCCTTTCCCGACATCAGCCGCGGCGAGGATGGCAGCCTGCTCATCGACTGCACCATCAGCGTGCGGGAACTCAACCGGGCACTGCGCTGGAACCTGCCCACCACCGGCCCCAAGACTCTCAACGGCCTGATCCTGGACTATCTGGAGACCATCCCCGAGCCCGGCACCAGCCTCAAGCTCTACGCCTATCCCCTGCAGATCATGCAGGCCGACGACACTACCGTGCGGACCGTCAAATACCTTGGCCGCGACGCCGACCGCCGCCCTGCGTCGCTTGCCAGACCCGTTCGATGACCATCGTCGTCGTGGCCGAGAAACCCAGCGTTGCCCGCGACCTCGCGCGCGTGCTCGGGGCACGCACGCGTCGCGAGGGGTTCTTGGAAGGCAATGGGTATCGGGTGACCTGGGCGCTGGGGCACCTAGTGCACTTCGCCGAACCGGATGATTACGGCGAACCTTGGGCCGGGCGCTGGTCGGCGGCGCAGTTGCCGATCATCCCCGCGCGCTGGCAGCTCAAGACCGAGCCGCGCACCGTCGCCCAGTACCGCATCGTCAAGGGTCTGCTCAGCGCCGCCGATACCGAACAGGTCATCTGCGCCACCGATGCCGGGCGCGAGGGCGAGCTGATCTTTCGCCTGATCGCCGAGCATGCCCGCTGCCGGCGTCCGGTGCAGCGGCTATGGGTCTCCAGCCTGACCGACAGCGCTCTGCGCGCCGGGTTCGCCCAACTGCGCCCGGCCGGCGACTACGACGCCCTGGGCGCGGCCGCGCGCGCCCGCGCTCAGGCGGACTGGCTGGTAGGCATGAACCTCACCCGCGCCTACACCGTGCACAATCGGGTGCTCTGTACCATCGGTCGGGTGCAGACCCCGACCCTGGCGATGATCTGCGCCCGCGATGCCGCCATCGCCGGATTCGTCAAGACTCGCTTCTACGAACTGGTGGCCACGCTTACCGAGGGCTTTGAGGCCCGCTACAGCAAGGACAGCGAGACCCGCATCGACGACCGTGCCGAGGCTGAACGCCTGCAACGCGCGCTCGCACCCCAGCGCACCGGCACCGTGACCGCCATCGAACAGCGGGTGCGCCAACACCGGCCACCGCCGCTTTACGACCTGACCAGCCTGCAGCGTGACGCCAACCGCCGCCATGGGTTCACCGCGGCGCGGGTGCTGGAACTGGCGCAGACCCTCTACGAGACCCATAAGCTGATCAGCTATCCGCGCACCGAAAGCCGCCACATCGGCGAGGATCTGCTGCCGCAACTGCCCGATATCCTGCGCCAGGTCGACCATCCGCTGGCCGCCGAGGCCTTGGACCGACTGGCCGCCGGGCACCGCCTCGGGCGCGCCTATGTGGATCAGACCCGGCTCACCGACCATCATGCCATCCTGCCCACCGCGCGCCGAGTGCCGGCCGACCTGACCGGACCCTTGCGCCAGATCTACGACCTGGTCGCGACCCGCTTCGTCGCCGTATTCCTGCCTCCGCAACAGGTTGAAGAGACCGGCGTGACCCTGGACATCGGCGGGGCGGTGTTCATCGCCCGTGGCAGTCGGGTGCTCGATCCCGGTTGGAAGCGGGCCGAGGCGCGCCCGAACGCGTCGCCGGCCGCGACCTCGGGGACGCCCGGCGACGAGCCAGCCCTGCCGCCCCTGACACAGGGCCAGACCGTGCATGTGGAGCGCCTGGAGGTGCGCGAACGCGAGACCCAGCCGCCACGGCCCTTCGACGATGCGACCCTGCTCAGCGCAATGAAGGGCGCCGGGCGCGAGATCGGGGACGACGCCCTGGCCGCGGCGATGCAAGGCAGCGGTCTGGGCACCCCGGCCACCCGCGCCGAGATCATCGAAAAACTGATCCGCACCGGCTATGTGGTGCGCGAGCGCAAACAACTGCGCAGCACCGACAAGGGTCGCGCCCTGATCGCGCTGGTCGCCGAACCGCTGCGCAGCGCCGAACTCACCGCCGCCTGGGAGCAGCGGCTCAAGGACATCGAACAGGGGCGCGCGGAGGCGGCCGCCTTCTATCAGGACATCTGCGACCTGATCGCCGGGCTGCTGCCGCAGGTGGCGGCAGGGCCGGCCCTGAGTCCCGAGCAGGTGGCCGCTGCGCGCGCGGCGCAGGGGCAGCGCGGCAGCGGCGCCCGCGCGAGTGCCCGGGGTGGCAGGCGGACCGGCGCCCAGACCAGGACCAGGACCAGGACCAGGACCGGGACCGGGACCGGGACCACCGACGACGCCGACGATGGGACCGGCGATGAGACCAGCGGCGCGGCCGA
>REDK01000004.1 GCA_007693535.1 Chromatiaceae bacterium | reverse complement strand
GGCGTGCCGGGCGACATCGGTGTAATCATTGGTGGCGACGGCGATCTTCATCCTCGGGCTCCAGGGCATCGAGTGGCAGGGGGGCGGTATTGGGCGGCGGCAGGGGGCGGATCGGTGATGGCTGCCCGTGCGGCAGCGGACCAGCAGGGTCACCGCCGTCGATTATTTCGGTCTGCGGCCTGTTCAATACCGGCGCGATCAGTGGGACCGCGACCGTCTATCATAGCGGCCCGTCCCAGCGCGCATCGAGGTCGGCCCTGGCAGCGATTCGCGCACCAAACGACCGGCCATGCCGAGGCCGTCGGCTGATTCCACCCGGCGCGCAGCGCTGGCCGCTGCGGGCGTTTCCCCGGGGCTTGCGTGAGCAGCTGCGGTGCGTGCCACCGATGCCAGTCAGGCCGCATGCCGACCGCTTGCGTCGATCGATCCAACCCACACCCTGCCGTGCCCCGTTCCTCGCCCCATGCCCAGACTCGCAGAGAAGATCACCCTGATCACCGGTGCCGCCCGCGGCATCGGCGCCGCCATCGCCAGCGCCTTCATCGCCGAGGGCGCCTGGGTGGTGCTCACCGACATGGCCGACGACCTGGGCGCGGCCACCGCCGCGGGCCTCGGCGAGCGCGCCGTCTACCAGCACCTGGATGTCCGCGAGGAGGCCGACTGGCCGGCGGCGATGGCCTGGCTCCTCGCGCGCTGGGGACGGCTGGACGTGCTGGTCAACAATGCCGGCATCACCGGGTTCGAGCCCGGTACCGATGGGACCGTCGGTCCCCAGGACCCGGAGCAGGTCAGCCTGGCGGACTGGCACGCGGTCCATCGCACCAACCTCGACGGCGTCTTTCTCGGCTGCCGTGCCGCACTCCGCGCGATGCGCCCGGCCGGGCAGGGCAGCATCATCAACCTCTCATCGCGCTCCGGCCAGGTCGGCATCGCCGGGGCCGCCGCCTATGCCGCGTCCAAGGCCGCGGTGCGCAATCACAGCAAGACCGTCGCACTCTGGTGCGCCGAACAGGGGCTCGCGATCCGCTGCAACAGCATTCATCCCGGCGCCATCCTGACCCCCATGTGGGAGCCGCTGCTCGGCAGCGGCCCGGAGCGTGAGGAACGCTTGCGCGCCGTCGTCTGCGACACGCCATTGCGCCGCTTCGGCACCCCGGCGGAGGTCGCCGCGGTGGCGGTGCTGCTCGCCTCCGATGAGGCCGCCTACATGACTGGCAGCGAATTGACCATCGACGGCGGCCTCCTGGCCGGCTCCGCGGCGGCGCCGCGCGCGACCTGATCCCGAGCGCCCGCAATCCTGCTTGGGCGATTGCCAGAAACCATCATGCCAGAAACCGTCATGCGGGATGATGCGCGACTGCTGTTCGCCTGCAAAGCGGGCTGGCACGAGCATCGCAAGCCCGGTCACCGCCAGTGCGCCGCCGAAGGCGGGTGTCACGACCAGCCCGCTGCTAGGAACGTGACCCAAATCGCCTGACCGCGGGGTCTGCCGCCCGAGCGGCTGACACAGCCCAGCGAATTGGTGATGCAGCCAGCGCTGCAGACCCGCATGCGCAGTGTCATGGGCGCCGGCTCAGCCTATTCGTTGGCAAGGTCCTTCCACATGAGGTGAACATCCCAGCCACTGTTCGCCAAAGCGCCGTCCTCGGCAACCAACAATTTCTCTCCAGACACCCGATGCACACTGGTGAAGCCGGCCTTCTCATGACACCTTCGCGATGGCGAGCTAGTGCATTCGGCAAAGGCGAAACGATAACCGCGAGCTGCTGCGTCTGCCATCGCCGTCTGTAGCAGACGCGTTGCAATCCCTGCGCCCTCGTATCCGGGGGCCACGCCGACGGCAGACACGTGCAGACCGGTTCCCGCCGCCAGGCCGAGCTTGTCCTGTACCGGACTGCGAATTGCCTCCAACCAGGCGGTGACCGCTGACACCATTCTCATCTCTTGCGCTGTCAGGTCATCAGGTAACGCTGCGGTAGGTGCAGCCGCCGGGTCGTCGCACAGGATGAAGCCGATGTCCTGGTTCGCCCTCGCCTGATCTCGTGCGATCCAGCCCAGCCCCTGCGATAGCGCATTGCCATCCGCCCCGGCGTACATGGTCCTCGCGATCGACATCATGCGTTCCCGGCTCCAACCGATGCACTTCGTCAACGGCTCCCGATCCTGGAAAAGCTCAACATACAGGCTCAGCAACGACTCGATCTCAGAGGCTTGCGCCCGATCGATCGCAATCGACGGCATGTTTCTACGCATTCGTCGGATGCCCCTACCCAGAGTTGTCATGAAACGGGCCTTGATCGTTATCGCGAGCAGCGGCTCGGGCGCCGTGCGTTATCAGGGCTTCCAGCCCTGATGCAATCAGGCCAGGAGGGCCTGACGACGCGGTCGGTCGCCGTGGCTGGAGCGACGATCGCGGCCGTGAAATGAGCGTTTCCTTTTGCCTTGATTCGCTCTTAGAACGGGTCTCTGGTTCGAACGAGGCATGGACGCCTTCGCCGTAGCCTGGGACCTGCTGTCTTGATCCCTTTCAGATCGGGTCTTTGGTTCGAGCTATTGTGTCCGCAGATCACGCAGATTGGGGAGATGTGTCTTAGTCCCTTAGGTCGGGTCTCAGGTTCGCGCTTTCTGTCCACAGATAACGCAGATTGCACAGATGTGTCTTAGTGCCATTGAAATCGGGTCTCTGGTTCGAACAGAATCCGCGGCGGCCAAGGTTGCCGCCCACGGCGCGTCTTAATCCCCTTTAGATCGGGTCTCTGGTTCGAACAACTCGACAACATCGAAAACTATGGTGTACTCGAGTCTTAATCACCTTTAGATAGGAT
>REDK01000042.1 GCA_007693535.1 Chromatiaceae bacterium | reverse complement strand
TCAATCAATTCGTGCCGCACATCGTAGAGTATAAGGAAATATGCGCGTAACTATAGAAAGATTTTTCACAGACGGCTCGAAGCCCGCGTACCGTGGAAATCTTGATTATCTGGCTTCACGGGACGCTCGGCGGGCAATACCCTCGGTGCGTGCGCTCAGTGCGGCCTGTCGGCTGCGATGGTCTACGAGCACGCGGGGGCGGGTGTCGGGCCGACGCAAGGCTGAGTCGATTCGGTAGCGTTGCCCCTCGGACTCTGCGCGCCAGCATCGGACTCAGTCCTCTAAACCGCGCCCGGTGCGGTATGCGTCATCTGTTGGAATGAGTTGGCCGCGCCAGCTCCGACAAACGTCGGAGCTGGCGCAGTTTAAAGTATTGAAAAAATTAAATTTTAAACCGCGTCTCACCAAGATCGAGGATATCTCCAAAGCCAAACGCCGGAATGAGCGCCCAGCCCCGCCCACATGGCCGTCGCGTCGCCGCGATGCGGACCTGCCCCATACTGCCGCCGCCATCCCGTGCAGACCGTCCGCTACCAAGTCGTCCAGCAGCACCTGGAGACCTATCTCGCGCTCGCAGGGGAAGACGACTGGGACGGGTCGCGCATGCCGGCCTACGTGGAGCGCGAGTTCCGCCACTACCTCGAATGCGGCATCCTCGCCTATGGCTTCGCCCGGGCCAGGACGGGGTCTTCGAGCTGGCCAAGGAGGCCGGTGAAATTCCGCAATCCTTGCGCTTTCTCCCCGCCGCTGAGCTGACACCGGAGGCCCTCGCCGCCATCGCCGAGCAGGGACGCGTGCGGCTGCTGCGCTGGTTTGCCCGCAGCGGGCTGAACTCCCCGGCGCGCTATCTCTGGGTAATGCGGTTGGCCCGGCTGTTCGAGTCGCTGCCGCTGGTTTGCCCCAACTGCGGCGCGGACCTGCGCATCGTCGCCTGCATCACCGAGGCCGCTCCCGTCGCGCGGATGCCCACCCATATCGGTGAGCCGCCGCGTCCGCCGCCGATCTCGCCCGCCCGCGGACCGCCCGCCGGGGACGAGGCACCCGCGCCGATGCCGGACCGGGACCTCCTCCAGCAGCCCGAGCCCGACTTCGAGTTTGATCAGCGCATTGCCTGGTAGCCGCCGTCTCTCGTCGGAGACGCTGCAGCCCCTCTCGTCTCCCGGCGCCACGCTGCGCCGCCGATGCGAGCCCCCGCACCCCGGAACGCCCGCGCCGGCACCGCCCCCGACACCCGTCAGCCCCGCTGTTCAGTGTTGACCACGCATCCCGCCCCCGCGATCGTCCTCTGCCGAGCCAACCTGGGCGCTCAGGATGGCTTGGATTTGCTATCCGTTCAGCGCCGCGGCGGCACCTGATGGTTGTAGCGCTCCATCAGATAGCAGAGGCAGTCCTGCCGGATCACCGTCTCGTCGTGGCTCAGCATCGCCGGCATCACCGGCACCTGTAGCCGCAACTCCCCGTCTTCCACCGCAAAATAGCGCTCGCCGACATCGCGCCCCTGTTCGTCGCGCACCTCCAGGCGGACCTGCGCGTCGCGCACCCGCCCGAAGGCGGTACCGGGCGGCAGTTCGCGAAAGTTCTGCCGTTCCAGGTCCGGCGACAGCACCAGCGCCCCGTCCTGGGGCGGAAAGCCGAAACTCAGCCCAGGCGGCACCCGCACCTGGGCGACCGTGTGAAACAGATCGATGTCCTGTGGCGGCAGACCATGATCGGGCAGTTCCGCCAGGTGCAGGCAGGCATCGAGATACTGCAGCGAATGCTCCAGCCCGCGCGCCTCCCCGACCTTGCCGCATTCCAGCGTGACCGCCGGGCACAGCTGCGCCATCGCCTGCGACTGCACCCCGCGCGGACAGATGAAATAGACCACGATGCGGGAGAACAGGGTGGCCAGATGCAGGGCGCGGTTGTCGATGACATTGACACAGGCGTAATGGGGATTGGCGCCAGTGTTGTTGTGCAGATCGATGCTGGCGAACAGCCCGCGGCCGGCCATGCGCTCGCAGACCCATTGCATCATCCCGTGCTCGGGGGTCAGGGGGAGTTCGGAGCCAGGCCAGACCCGGTTATAGTCGGGCTGGTCCGGCAGGTGGCGGGCATTGGCGGCCGCGGCACGCACATTACCGATGAACAGGCACATGGCCCGCGGCAGGCGCAGCTCCCCATGGCGCTCCAGGTGCCGGCGCAGCCACAGACGCACCGCATCCCAGCCCACCGGCTCGTTGCCGTGCATCAGGACCGAGACGAACAGGGCCGGCGTGCGCGCGCCGGGCAGTTCGATCAGGGTCGGGCCATCCAGGGCGGCGGCCAAATCGGCGGCATTGCAGTCGAGCAGACCGGGCGGCAAGGTGGTGAGCAACCGAGGCTCGGCAGGGGCAGTCGGCATGGGCGGCGTCCATGGTGGCAGGGCGGGAACGAGCGGGTTTAACCAAGCGATGATCCAGGAAAAGCGCCCGGGAACGCAAAGGGTCCAGTCGGCTGGCCGCCGACGCGGTGAACGCCGCTAGAGCACTGTCGGGGCGCAGTCGGGTCAAGGTCAAGCCCCGATCAGGCCAGGTCCGCCGCCACCGGCTCGGCGATCAGATCATGCTCGGCACTGCCGGTCACCTGCACCTCGATGAAGTCGCCGGGGGCCAGATCCCAGGCGCCGGGGACGATCACGGTGCCATCGATCTCGGGGGCATCGGCGTAGGAGCGTGCGATGACCCGCGTCGCCTCCACCGCATCCACCAGCACGGTCAGCCGGGTGCCGACGCGGGCGGCGAGCTTGGCGCGGCTGATCGCCGCCTGGTGCGCCATGAAACAGGCACGGCGGTCCTCCTTGAGCGCCTCCGGCACCGGGTCCGGCAGGGCATTGGCGGCGGCACCGGCCACCGGGGAATAGGCAAAGCAGCCGACCCGGTCCAATTGCGCCGCGGTCAGAAAAGCCAGCAGGGCCTCGAAGTCGGCCTCGGTCTCGCCCGGAAAGCCGACGATGAAGGTGCTGCGCAGCACCAGCTCCGGACATTGCCGGCGCCAGTCGGCCAGGCGCTCCAGCACGCGCTCGGCGGCGGCCGGCCGGCGCATCGCGGCAAGCACCGCCGGGCTGCCATGCTGCAGGGGCATATCCAGATAGGGCAGGATCAGACCCTCGGCCATCAGCGGGATGAGCCGGTCCACCTGAGGATAAGGATAGACATAGTGCAGGCGCACCCAGGCCGGCAGTTCCCCTAGGCAGCGGGCCAGGGTCGCGAGATCGGTGCGCAGCGGACGCCCCTCCCAGAAGTCGCGACGGTAGCGCAGGTCCAGTCCGTAGGCACTGGTATCCTGAGAGATGATCAGTAGCTCGCGCACCCCAGCCTCCACCAGCCGCACTGCCTCGGCCATCACCTGCCCCAGCGGGCGGCTGACCAGATCGCCGCGCAGGCTGGGGATGATGCAGAAGCTGCAGCGGTGATTGCAGCCCTCGGCAATCTTCAGATAGGCATAGTGGGGCGGGGTTAGCTTGATCCCCTGGGGTGGCACCAGACTGGTAAAGGGGCGGTGCGCGGGGTCGTCCGGCGCCGGCAGATGGGCATGCACTGCCGCCATCACCTCAGCATCGGCATGCGGGCCGGTTACTGCTAGCACCCGCGGATGGGTGGCGCGGATCAGCTCGGCGCGGCTGCCGAGACAGCCGGTGACGATGACCCGGCCATTGGCGTCGAGGGCCTCGCCGATCGCCTCCAGGGATTCCTCCACCGCGGCATCGATGAAGCCGCAGGTGTTCACTACCACCAGATCGGCGCCGGCATAGTCCGGGGCGATGCCATAGCCCTCGGCGCGCAACTGGGTCAGGATGCGTTCGGAATCGACAGTCGCCTTGGGACAACCGAGGCTGACGAAACCGATGCGCGGGGGGACGACTGGATTCACGGTGATGCTGGACCTGACAGGGATGGATACTGCCAATGCTACCCCAGCGCGACGGGTATAGACTGGCGCGCCTGCCTGTCTGACCAGCCGTTTCTGACCAGCTATTCCTGCCCAGCCGCGAGGTCCCCATGACGCCCCCTTCCCTGCCCCTGTTCGAAGCCGTCGGCGACGACATCTACCGCATCGAGACCGGCCTCTACCGGCCCGGTCTGGCTGCCTGCTACCTGGTCCGCTCGGGCGATCGGCTCGCCTTCGTCGATACCGGCACCACCCGCACCGTGCCCGACCTGCTGCGGGTCATCGCCGCGCTGGGGCTGACCCCGGCCCACGTCGACTATGTGGTCCCGACCCATGTGCATCTGGACCATGGCGGCGGCGCTGGCGCCCTGATGGCGGCCTGTCCGGGGGCACGCCTGGTCGCCCATCCCAACGGTGCCCCGCACCTGATCGATCCCAGCCGCCTGATCGCCGGGGCCGGCGCGGTCTATGGCGAGGCCGCCTTCGCCCGCGACTTCGGTACGCTGACGCCGGTGCCGCAGGCGCGAGTGATCGTTGCCGAGGACGGTCACCACATCGACCTGGCCGGGCGCGAACTGGTCTTCATCGACACCCCTGGCCATGCCAACCATCACGGCTGCATCTTCGATACCCGCACCCGCGCCTGGTTTACCGGCGACACCTTCGGCATCTCCTATCGCGAGTTCGATACCGCCCAGGGTCCCTGGATGTTTGCGCCGACCACGCCGGTGGCCTTCGATCCGCAGCGCTGGCAGCAGAGCCTGGACCGGCTCATGGAGCCCGATCCAGCGGCCATGTATCTAACCCACTACAGCCGGGTGGACCACCCGGCGACGCTGGTGGACGGACTGCGCCAGAGCATCCGCGAGCAGGCCGGGATCGCCCACGGCGAGCTGGGACAGAACGACGCCGGACGGGTGCTGCGGCTACACGCTGCGCTGACCAACCACATGCTGGCGCAGGTCCGCGCCCATGGGGTAACCCTGCCGGAGGCGCAGATCAAGGCATTGCTGGCGGTAGACCTGGATCTGAACGCCCAGGGCCTAGACGTCTGGCTGCGCCGCCAGGAGCGGCGGGCAGGCACGGATTGAGCGCAACCGCTGGAACCCCGCTGGAGCCAAGGAGTGCGGCGGCACCCTCAGCGATCGCCCTGAGCCCCTGGTCCGGTGGCTTCAGGGACCGGCGTCGGACCCGCGATCAGCTCCTCCTCCCAGGGGCGGCCGGTACAGAGGGCCCGGGCATCGAGCAGGAGCCCGTAGACCTCGTGCAGCCGCTCCGGGATTTGTACCACCCCGTTCTCGACCCGGTACTTGCGCGCCAGATAATCGCGGGGATAGCGAGAGAGGTCGAACAGATCCACTAGATGCATGGCCCAGTCGTCGAAATAGCTCGGCCCGATCTGCTCGTAGGCGATGATTTCGATATCGTGATGGCGCGGATCGCGCATGATGCGGCCGAACAATCGGTTGACCGGTGCGGCTGGGCCTTCCAGCACCTGCAGGAAGCGATCCCCGGACAGCAGCAGCAGCCCGGCGATCCCGGCCGCGCGGTTGTGCTCGGCGCTGCGGCTGACCAACTGGCGCAGATCCTCGTTCGGTAGGAAGGACGCCGAACAGATGCTGCGATAGATCAAGCGACACCGGGGCGTGGCCCGGTCGCTGGCAGAGGAGCGGGATTGATTGCGGGATTGGGCCATGGCTCGACGATGCTGCCGCACCGGGCTGCAGGGGGCGACACCCACCGGAAAGGCAAGACGATAACAAAGCTCAGGGGGTTTGCAAGCCCGCAAACGGGCCGGCATCCGGACGCCGGCAGCATCGATACCCGACCGCGCAGGCCCTTGGCGCGGCGGCGATACCGCGCACGGTGGGGCCGCCGCGGCTGACCCTGCCGCCAGGCGGTCGAAACGAGGGCTTCGCGCCAAATCCCCCGGCCCTGGCACCGGCCTGGGGCATAATGACCAGCAGACCGGCAAGCAGGCTGCCACTGGCGCCGGTCGTATCCCGGGCCGGCACCCCCAACCCGGGCATTCCGTCGAATCTGTCCCAGTACTCCCCTTGCCCATCCTGCAGCGGCCACTATGAAGTCTTGGAAACGGACCCTCGCCATCCTCGTGCTGGTGCTCCTGGTCCTGGTCATCGGTGTCCCGGTCCTGGCCCTGGTCTATGCCGATTTTACGGTCGATGTCTGGTGGTATGAATCCCTGGGCTATCCACTCTACTTTTGGCTGCGGCTGGCCTATCCCTATCTGGTCTTCGCCGTCGCCACCGGCCTGTTCTTTCTGTTCTTCTATCTCAATTTCCGGCTCGCCTCGCATTATCTGAGCACAGTCTTCGGCCCGCATGATCATCCGGTGGGCTGGCGGGCGCGCCTGCTCCATGCCCTACGGGTCGGTTCGCGGCAGGTCTACCTCCCGCTGTCGCTGCTGCTCGGTGCCCTCATTGCCTGGCCGCTCTATACCCAGTGGCAGGAGACGCTGCTGTTCTTGGTCGCCCCGTCAGCCGGCGTCACCGAGCCCTGGTTCGGTAAGGATGTCAGCTACTATCTGTTCCGGCTGCCCGTCTACGGGCTCATCGTCACCGAGGTCTTCATCGCCCTGGCGATCCTGATCGTCGCACTCATCCTGCTGTATTCGATGGAGCTGCGCGTCCGCCTGCAGGTGCGCCAGGCATTCCCAGCCGGCGCCCGCCGCCATTTCGGTAGCATCGTGCTGTTGATCTTTCTGGTCGGCGCCGGCGGACTGCTGCTGGAGCGGCATAACCTGCTCTATACCGAGACCCATCTGCCGCTGTTTGCCGGCCCCGGCTTCGCCGAGATGAACGTGGTACTGCCGCTGATCTGGACGGCACTGGCGCTGTGGCTGCTGCTGGGGCTGCTGGTGATCCGGCTGTTGCTTGCCCGCCGGGGCCTGCTGCCGGTGCTGCTCGCAGCGCTCCTGTTTGCGGTGCCAATGGGGCTACGGCATCATGCCGGCATCCTCGGGATCATTCAGGACTATATCGTCGAACCAGACGAACTGGCCCGCCAGCGGCCGTACCTCCATCACAGCATAGCCAACACCCTCGCCGCCTTCAGTCTGCAGGCAGTCGAGACCAGACCGTTTCGCATCGACCCACTGCCGCAGGCACTGGCCCGCCCGCAGTTGCAGCAGGCCCTGCGCAACATGCCGGTATGGGACCGCGAGGTGCTGCTCGAGGTCTATCAAGAACTGCAGGAGATCCGGACCTACTACGAGATCATGGGGGTCGATACCGACCGCTACGAGATCGACGGCGAGTATCAGCAGGTCTTCCTGGCCGCCCGCGAACTCAACTTCGAACGGTTGCCAGCCGACTCCCGCAACTGGATCAACCGCTGGTTCAAGTACACCCACGGCTACGGCGCAGTCATGTCCGCGGCGGCCCAGGCCGGCGATGCCCCCAAGGACTGGCTCCTGCACGACCTGCCACCGCGCTCCGCGCATGGCCTGGAGATCGCAGAGCCGGGTATCTATTTCGGGCTGCAGGACCTGCAGGACGTAATCGCCCCCAATGCCCTGGGCGAAATCGCCTTTCCGTCGGACCAGGGCGTCGTCCTGGAGGACTACCGCGGCAACAGCGGCATCCCCATCCACGACCGGTTACACCGCGCGGTGTTTGCCTTGCATTACCGCGATTACCGGCTGTTTCTATCCAATGCCATCCGCCCCGACAGCTTTATCCTGATCCGCCGTGGCCTGCTCAGCACCATCCAGCATGTGACCCCTTTCCTGCTGCTCGATCAGGACCCCTATATCGTGGTCACGCCGCAGCGGCTGTACTGGATCCAGGATGCCTACACTTGGTCCGACCGCTATCCCGCGGCCCAGCACTACGACTATTCCTATGAACTCTACGACTGGCACACCCACAGTCCGCAGCATACCCGGCTGAACTATATTCGGGGCGCGGTCAAGATCGTGATCGACGCCTACGATGGCACCATGAACTATTATGTTGCCGATCCCACCGATCCGCTGGTGCGCGCCTATCGCCGCATGTATCCGGGTCTGTTCGTGGACATCGAGCAGATGCCGGCCGCATTGCGCGCCCATGTCCGCTATCCCCGCGATCTGTTCCAACTGCAGATGCAGGTCTATGCCAAGTATCATCAGCGGGACCCGGCCGTATTCTATGGCCAGGAAGACCGCTGGATGTTCCCACAGGTGCGCCGCGACGGCAGCAGTGCGCCAGTGACCCCCTATTATCTGACCATCGACCTGTTCCAGCGCGGCCGTCCCGAGCATCTGCTATTGATGCCGATGAATCCGGAGGGTCAGGAAAACATGCGCGCGATCGTCGTTGCCAGCTCCGATGGCGAGGAGTACGGGCGCATCGTGGTGCACACCTTCCCGCAGGGGACGCTGGTGCACGGCCTCGCCCAGGTCGAGGCGATCATCGACCAGGACCCGGCCATCGCCGCGCAGTTCACCCTCTGGGGCAAGGGCGGGGCGCGGGTGCAGCGGGGCAAGCTGTTCCTGCTGCCGATCGATGGCGTCGTCACCTATGTGCAGCCGGTCTATCTCGAGGCAGCCGGCCAGGTGCGCATCCCGGAGCTGCGGCGGGTCATCGTCAGCCAGGGCGGCCTGGTGGCAATGGAACACTCGCTGGAAGCGGCCCTGGCAGCCCTACGACGGCGGGTGCTGGAGCGCACCAACGGGACCGGCTGAGCGGCATCCCGTAGCAACCCGGCCGCACGAAGCGTGCCCGAGACCCGATCCCAATGCCCGATCCAAAACGCCTGATCAGTCCCGACGCCGAGCGCGAGGATGCCGCACTGGAGCGGGCCATCCGGCCACGCCAGTTGACCGATTACGTCGGCCAGCCGGCGGTGCGCGAACAGATGGAAATCTTCATCGGCGCCGCCCGCGGCCGCGGCGAGGCCCTCGACCATACCCTGATCTTCGGCCCCCCGGGGCTCGGCAAGACCACGCTCGCCCACATCATCGCCCACGAGCTGCAGGTCAACCTGCGCCAGACCTCCGGGCCAGTGCTGGAGAAGCCCGGCGATCTGGCCGCGCTGCTGACCAACCTGGAGGCCGGCGATGTACTCTTCGTGGACGAGATCCACCGGCTGAGCCCGGTCGTGGAGGAGGTGCTGTACCCGGCCCTGGAGGACTTCCAGCTCGACATCATGATCGGCGAGGGACCCGCAGCGCGGTCGATCAAGCTTGATCTGCCACCCTTTACGCTGGTTGGCGCCACCACCCGGGCCGGCCTGCTGACCTCGCCCCTGCGCGATCGCTTCGGCATCGTCCAGCGCCTGGAGTATTACTCGGCCGAGGATCTGACCCTGATCGTGCGTCGCTCGGCGCAGATCCTCGCCATCGAGACCGCCCCGGCGGGGGCCGCCGAGATCGCCCGCCGCTCCCGCGGCACCCCCCGCATCGCCAACCGTCTGCTGCGCCGGGTGCGCGACTATGCCCAGATGCGTGCCGACGGGCGCATCGACGCGGCCGTGGCCGCGGCCGCCCTGGCCATGCTCAAGGTGGATGCCGAGGGCTTCGACCACATGGACCGGCGGCTGCTGGCGGCGGTGATCGAGCGCTTCGACGGCGGTCCGGTGGGGGTGGAGAGCCTGGCCGCGGCGATCGGCGAAGAGCGTGGCACCATCGAGGACGTGATCGAGCCGTTCCTCATCCAGCAGGGCTTTCTGATGCGCACCCCCCGTGGACGCGTCGCCACCCAGCGCGCCTACCGCCACCTGGGCCTGGCCCCGCCCGCTGCCCCGATGGACGACCTATTCAACGCCGGGGCCCCGGAATGATCTTGCCGCGGCAGGCAGCTCGCAGCTGGCGGGCGATCAACACCGCGCGGAAGCGATCAACTACCTGTGAGAATGGACGAATTGATGAGATGGTTGAATCTGGCGGTCCGTTCGCTCATGAAGCCTCCTGCAGGGGCGCTGCAACCGCCTCGCGCTTGAGCGACCAGTGGATCACCAGGTTCAGCATGCGCATGGTGGCACCGATGGCGGCGAAGACCTGGTTGGCGTGGACCCCGCGCGTCTTGAAGGTCCGGCGCGGACTGCCGTCAGCAGCGGTGGCGACCCCTGGCAGATCCGGCGGGCAGAGCCAGGTGATGGTGCATTCGGTCAGGGCATCGCTGCGCCCGCCCTTGGGGATGCGGATCTCGTAATCGGCCAGTTGCGGCAGGACGATGCCCTGACGGCGCACCAGCTTGCCGAGCGCCTTGTTGAAGGCGTCGAAGCCGCCGTTACCGCTGCCGCTGGCATTGAGATGCTCGCCGCGCAGGCACAGCTTGATGCTGGCCATGGAGCCGAGCCCGAGACTGCTGGAGACGGTGCAGGCGAGCAGTTCCGCATGCTGATAATCCTTGCTCTCCAACACCTCGGCGATGATGAAGGGCAAATCATCGGCAGTGATGGTCTTTTTGGAATCGCCCAGCTCGATGATGCGCTGCAGCACCTTGCGCTGCTTGTCCTCGGGCAGCGAGATGCCGAGCCATTCCAGATTCTTCTCGAGCGAGGCCTTGCCAGCGAGCTTGCCGAGGGCATAGATGCGACGCCGGCTGAAGCGCTCCGGCGACAGTTCGCTGTTGTAGAGGCTGGCCTTCTTGTCACCATCGGCATGGATACCGGCGGTTTGAGTGAAGACATCCTCGCCGATGATCGGGGCATTGTCGGCGATCCGCTTGCCAGAGAAGTACTGCACCAGTTCGCTGACATCTACCAGGTGGCGCTCGTCGATCCCCAATTGCAGGCCCAGGCGATCGCGCAGATTGACCACCACCTCGGCCAGCGAGGCATTGCCGGCGCGCTCGCCGAGACAGTTGACAGTGCAATGCACGGCGGCGGCCCCGGCCTGGGCGGCGGCGACGACATTCGCGGTGGCCAGCCCGTAGTCGTTATGGGGATGGAAATCGAAGCGACCGCCGGGGAAACGGCGGATCATGTCCAGCATCCCCGCGAAGACCAGTTCCGGCGTCATCACCCCCAGGGTATCCGGTAGCATGAAATGACCGATGCCGGCATCCTGCAGGCCCGCGATCAGGTCATAGACATATTGACGATTGTCGCGATACCCGTTGGACCAGTCTTCCAGATAGAGGTTGACCGCCAACCCGTGTTCCTGTGCCCGGGCGATCTCGGCTCGCACATCGTCCAGATGGGCCTGGAGCGTCTTGCCGAGTTGCATCCGGCAGTGTCGCTCGCTCCCCTTGGCCAGCAGATTGATGACCCGCCCCCCGGTTTCGCGAATCCATTCCACGCTGCGGCCCCGATCGACAAAGCCTAGCACCTCCACGCGTCCATCGAGCCCCTGCCCGCGCGCCCAGTCGATGATGCGGGCAACCGCCAAGCGCTCCCCCTCGGAGACCCGGGCCGAGGCGACCTCCAGGCGATCCACCCGCACCTGTTGTAGCAGCATCTGTGCGATATTGAGCTTCTCGTCGGGGGCGAAGGAGACGCCTTGGGTCTGTTCGCCGTCGCGCAGGGTGGTATCCAGGATCAGGATCGATGGGGCCGGGTCGGTCATGGGACAGATTCTATACGATAAAGGGCGGTGCGCAGGCCAGGCGCCGCACCGGCAGCGCCCGCTCAGCCGCCGGCAGCCAGGGTCTGCTCGATGAAGGCGCGCAGGGCGGCGGGGTCCGCCGGCAGTTCGGCGCAGCGGTACTCGCGCTCTAGCAGGCCCTCCAAGCAGGGCGGCGGCGGTGCCGGGTGGCCGATCGCGGCGATGACCGCCTCGTTGAACTTGGCCGGATGGGCGGTCGCCAGGATCACCGCGTCGGGATGCGCGACCGCGGCCTGGGCCGCCACCGCGGTATGTGGACAGATGATGTAGCCGGCGGCCGCATGCACGGCACGGATCGCCGCCAGGCAGTCGGCATCGCTGACGGCGCTGGCCGTGAAGTCCGCCTGCACCCGCTCCAGCCGGCCGGCATCGACTGCGATCTCGCCCTTCTGTTCCATGCTGGCGAACAGGGCGCGCACCGCGCCCGGGTCTTCGTCGTGCAGATAATACAGGTAGCGCTCGAAATTGGATGCCACCTGGATGTCCATCGCCGGGCTCAGCGTCTGATAGACCGCCCCGGCCCGGTAACGGCCGGTGGCGACGAAGCGGGTGAGGATATCGTTGCGATTGGTGGCGATGATGAGCCGCCCCACCGGCAGACCCATGCGCCGGGCGAGATAGCCGGCGAAGATATCACCGAAGTTGCCGGTGGGCACGGCGAAGCTGGCCCTGGTGCTGGGATCGCCGCCGCTCAGCCGTCCCCAGGCGTAGAAGTAATAGACGGTCTGGGCCAGGATCCGCGCCCAGTTGATGGAGTTGACCGCTCCCAACTGCCGGGCGGTCTTGAACGGCAGATCGTTGAATAGGGTTTTGACCAGGCGCTGGGCATCGTCGAAGGTCCCAGCCACAGCGATGTTGTGCACATTGGCGTCGAGCACCGTGGTCATCTGCCGCTCCTGCACCGGCGACACGCGGCCCTTCGGGTGCAGGATGAAGATCTGGATGCCGGCCTTCCCGCGCACGCCGTAGATGGCGGCCGAACCGGTATCCCCAGAGGTCGCCCCGAGGATGTTCAGGCACCCGCCATCGCGCACGAGCAGATACTCGAATAGATTGCCCAACAACTGCAGGGCGACATCCTTGAACGCAGCGGTCGGGCCATGGAACAACTCCAGCCAGTGCCGCCCGGCGGCACTGACCACCGGGGTCACCTCGGGATGTGCGAAGCTGGCGTAGGCGCGCTGCACCAGCGCGGCCAGATCGGCCCGCGGCAACGCATCGCCGACATAGAGGGCAAGGACCTCGGTGGCAAGGTCGGCGAAGTCCAGCCGCGCCCAGGCGCGCAGCGTCTCGGGCGCCACCCGCGGGATGGTCTCAGGCACCAACAGGCCGCCATCGGTGCCGAGTCCCATCATGACGGCATCGGCAAAGCCGACCGGCGCCACGCCGCCGCGTGTGCTGAGATAGCGCATGGAGAATCGTCTCACTCGGGGTAGAGGGCAAGGCCGGCGACCGGCCCCGGAGCAGCCCCCAAGTTAGCAAAAAACGCCAGGCAATGGCGGGTGCGATGCAGCCTGCCGCCCGGCACCACTCGGGGCACTGCCGTGCCGACGCCGACCGCGCGCCATCCACCCCGGGCACGTGCCGCCACCGCCCCTGCTCCCGCGCGCGGCACCTCCAAGTCGCACGCCTGCAGTCAAATTTGCTGATTTACTTGCATTCATCGCGGCCAGCCGAATAGAGCATCCAGCGTTGACAGGGGATTACAGCGCGCCAGACAATGCGCGACCGCACGGGGGCGTGGCAGACACCGTCCACCGGCGGCGATCATCAAACCAACCGGCAGCGCAGACTTCAGGCCCACCTCCGGACTCGCCTCGCAGCCGATCCCAAGGGGCCGTGGCTGGGATCGTCACGGTCAGGACGCCTGCCCGACCACCACGCCGCTGTCCGCGGCATCCGACCAGCGCACCGCGACGCACCGTCCCACCTCCGCTCATCACCGTCCACCGTCTCCACAGGGGGGAACCGTCATCATGACACCCGAGAATCGCATCGACTACTGGAAGGCAAATGTCCGCCTACTCGCCATCCTGCTCGTCATCTGGTTCATTGTATCCTTCGGCTTCGGTATCCTGCTGGCCGGCTGGCTGGATCAGGTCATGCTGGGCGGCTATCCGCTCGGCTTCTGGTGGGCCCAACAGGGCTCGATGTATGTCTTTCTGGTGCTGATCTTCGTCTATGCTTGGCGCATGAATCAGCTCGACAAAAAATTCGAAGTTCAAGAAGACTGACGGAGGCCAGAACTCACCATGGAACTACAGACCGTAACCTACCTCATCGTCGGCGCGACCTTCGCGCTGTACATCGGCATCGCGATCTGGTCGCGTGCCGGCACTACCGGCGAGTTCTACGTCGCCGGCAAGGGCGTCCCTCCGGTCCTCAACGGCATGGCCACTGCCGCGGACTGGATGTCGGCGGCCTCCTTCATCTCCATGGCCGGCATGATCGCCTTCCTCGGCTTCGACGCCTCGGTCTATGTGATGGGCTGGACCGGCGGCTACGTGCTGATGGCCCTGCTGCTTGCGCCCTATCT
>REDK01000043.1 GCA_007693535.1 Chromatiaceae bacterium | reverse complement strand
GGTCCTGCAACTGTTCGCCGACATCAGCGCCAAGGCCCGGCAGAACGAAGGCTGAGGTTCGCCCGCAAGGTGCTGGCCCTGGCACTGCGCGCGCGGTCGGTGACGCCAGACGCCAGCAACGGCGCAACGTTCGGGGGAGGCGGTGCGCGGCGATCTGGCCAGGGGGCAACCAAGGGGTTAGTGATCGGTGCCCTCGCCGGTGATGCCAGGGCGGGCACCGCCACGAGGGCCACTGGTGGCGCCTCCTGATGCCCCCCGCGCACAAGGCCAATGTCACCGAGCCAATGTCACCGACCAGGTGCGAGCAAAGATGATCAGGTGCATTCACGGCGCCGCTGGTCGGGGGCTGGCGGGGCTACTGCTGCTGGCGCTCATCCAAACCGGCGCCAGTGCGCAGGTCGCCAACTGGAGCGTGCCGCCCGGGCTGGTCACCGCGGCGGTCATCGAGGCGAAGATCAACGAGGTAGAGTCGGACCCACAGGTCGCTGGCGAAGACCAGGCCAAGCTCATCGCCCTGTATCGCACGACGTTGACCAACCTGGAGCAGGTGGAGCGCAATCGGGTCCGAGCGGTCGGCTTCGCGGAGGAGGCGCGCACGGACCCGGAGCAGACCCGCCAGCTTCGCGAGCGGATCGCCGAGACCCAGGCCGCAGAGCCAGCCGAAGCGCCACCGGACCTGGGTGTGGACCCCGATGCACCGCTGCACGCTATCGAGCAGGCGCTGATGCTGGCGCGGGCCGAACGCGACGCCACGCTGGCGCAGCGCCATGCCCTTGAGCGCCGACTGACCTATAAGGAGAACCGCCCCGCGCTGATCCGCCAGCGTCTCGGCGCGGTGGACGAGGAGCAACGGGTGATCGCCTCGGTACTGCAGACCGAGCTGGCGGGCGGCACCGGCGCCGCCTTGTCGCAGGCACGGCGCTGGGAGCTGGAGACCCGCTACATCGCCCTGAGCGCCGAGATGATGGCACTTGATCAGGAACTCGCGAGCCTGCCGATCCGCATCGAGCTGCTGCGCGTCCAACGGGACTTGGAGTCTGCCAAAACCGGCCTCTTCGAGCAGCAGGCCGAGGCACTGCAGGGTTTGCTCAACCGCCGGCGCAACGCTGAGGCGCGACAGGTCAAGGACGACAGCGAACGCTGGCTGCAAGCGAGCGCTGGTCAGGACCCGGCGCTGATCCGGCTCGCGGCACGGAACGTCGCACTCGCGACCACGCTCTCCACCCTGGTCGCGGATAACGAGCGTCTGGACGCGGAGCAGCGGCGGGTTGAACGGCTCGCCGCCCGGATCAACGCGAACTTCGAGCGAGTGAAGACCGCGAAGGCCATTGGTGTGTCGAGCGAGGGGCTGGGCCAGCTCCTGTTGGAGCATCGCGCGACACTGCCCAATTTCGAGCGGCATGCCCGCCGCCTCAGTACGCTGAAGCGACAGATCGCGGCCGCCAGTTTGAGCCAATTGCGTCATCTCGAGGAGGCCGAGCAGCTCGCAGCGGAGGCCACGACGCTCACCTGGGCCGTGGGTCCGCAGGCTGAGGACGCATTACCAAGTCTATTGGCACAACGGCGCGGATTGCTCGAGCGGAAATTGGCGGCGGAGGGCCAATCTCTGGAGCGGCTGCGCCGGCTGCAGACAGCCAAGACCGAACTGTTGGCGGTCGCGCAGGCCTATGACGCGTTTCTGACCAAGCAGATCTTCTGGCTGCCGACCGGTCCCAAGACCCAACTGGCGGCCTTCGCCGATCTGCCCCAGGAGGCGGGACGGCTGCTCTCGCCGGAGCATCGCGCGGAACTGGGGCGCCTCCTGACCAGCGAGGTGGCAGCCTCGCCGGTGCTCTGGCTGGCCCTGCTCCTGGCCGCGACCCTGCGGTGGAAGCGCCGTGCGCTGATCGGCGCGATCAAGGGCACCGCGCGGTCGCTGAAGCACCCGGCCACCGACCGCTTCGGCCAGACTCTGCGCGCCCTGTTGCTGACGCTCGCACTCGCGGCGCCCCTGCCATTGGTCCTCGGGGTCGCCGGTTGGCTCATCTTGGCCCCGACCCAGGACACCGAGCTGTCGCTGCTGGTCGGCATCAAGCTGGTGCATGTCGCGGTGATTCTGTTCGTGCTGCTGGCACTGCGGCGAATGTGCCTGCCCGGGGGGCTTGCCAGCGCGCATTTCCGCTGGCCCGAGGCCGATGTCCGGCGGCTGGACCTGGAGTTGCGTTGGATGACCTGGGTCGTGGTGCCGGCCGTCTTCGTGCTGCGCTTCGCCAAGAGTCTCGATCCAGCGGCGGCCGGGGGGCTGGTGACGCGGCTCGGGCTGCTGGTCGCCGCGGTCGCGCTGGCGGTCTTCCTCTACCGCGTCCTGCATCCACGGCACGGCCTGTTGCGGCAACAGCGTCAGCGGGCCGATGCCGGACTCCTGTATCGGATGTATCTGGTCTGGTTTCCGCTCTTGCTGGGCTTTCCCCTGTTGCTGCCGATCCTGGCCTGGAACGGCTACGTCCACACCACGGTCGTCCTCGGCCATGCCTTCCTTGCCACCTTGGGCATGCTGATCGCGTTGATCCTGGTGCATGCGCTGGCGGTACGCTGGCTGTCGCTGGCGCGCCGACGCCTGGCGGTGCGGGCGGCGCGGGAGCGGCGGGCGGCGCTTGCGGCGCACGGGCCAACCGCGCAGGCTACCCAGCCGGCGCCATCCGACGAGGCCGACCTGGACCTCGACGCGGCCAGCGCGGACAGCCTGCACCTGCTGCGTGGCGCCGTCGGCCTGGCCGCGGCGATCAGTCTGTATCTGATCTGGTCGGCGGTGTTTCCCGCCTTGGGCATCCTCGACGAGCTGACCCTCTGGCACAGCACAACGACCATCGACGGCGAGTTGCGCCGCCTGCCGATCTCGCTCGCGGACCTCGGCCTGGCTTTGATCTACCTCGGCGGCGCCCTGTTGCTCGCCAAACGGCTGCCGGCGCTGCTCGATCTGATCCTGGCGCAGCACCTCGCGGTCGCCTCGGGCGATCGCTATACCATTACCGCCCTGACCGCCTACATCATCGTCGCCGTGGGTCTGCTGCTCGCGCTCAACACCATCGGTGCCCAGTGGTCACAACTGCAATGGCTGGTGGCCGCGCTCGGCGTCGGTATCGGCTTCGGTCTGCAGGAGATCGTCGCCAACTTCATCAGCGGGCTGATCATCCTGTTCGAGCGCCCGATCCGGATCGGCGACATCGTCAGCGTCGGCGACACCGATGGCACGGTTACCAAGATCCGCATCCGCGCCACCACCATCCGCAATTGGGATCGCAAGGAACTGCTGGTTCCGAATAAGGAGTTCATCACCGGCCGGCTGCTCAACTGGTCCCTGTCGGACCAGGTGACCCGACTCATGATCACGGTTGGGGTCGCCTACGGGACCGATGTGGAACGGGCCCACGCCCTGATGCGGGAGGCTGCGACCGAGCACCCGCAGGTGCTGAGCGATCCCGAGCCGATCCTGACCTTCGAGGCCTTCGGCGACAACGCCCTGACCCTGACGCTGCGCGCCTATATCGACGACATCAGCCTGCGGATCGCGACCCGCACCGACCTGCACAAGGCGATCAACCGCAAGTTCGCCGAGAACGGCATCCGCATCGCCTTCCCGCAGCGCGACCTGCACCTCGATACCGATGCCCCGCTGCGGGTGCGCATCGAGGAACCCGCCCGACCCCAGCTCGACGCCGGCGCGACAGATCCGGTGGCAGCCCAAGATGTTTGAGCCCGCCGCCGCGGTTGGCGACCTGCTCAAGGCCTGGCATCGGACCAGCATCGGCATCGTCCGGAAACGGATTTCCAACCAAACCGCCAGCGGTGGCGGTCGTGGACCAGCCGGCGGCCCCGCTCGCGAACGGAACGACGTCTCCCCGCGCGCGACGGCTCCTGCCGCAAGAATCCTTATCCCGTTGCCCAGCCTCCGCTGCTGGACATCCTCAGGAGACACCATGAAGTACGCCTTCGCCACACTCTTCCTGATCAGCAGCCTCGCCGCCACCACGGCCGCGGCCGCGCGCCCGCAGATCGGCCTGGTGCTGGCCGGCGGCGGCGCCAAGGGCTCGGCCCACATCGGGGTGCTCAAGGTCCTGGAGGAGTTGCGCATCCCGATCGACGCCATCGCCGGCACCAGCATGGGGGCCCTGGTCGGCGCGGGCTATGCGTCTGGCATGACTGCCGCCGAGATGGAGTCGGCAATCACCTCGGTCGACTGGAACCAGCTCATGGACGATGACCCCCAGCGGGCCGAGTGGCCGATGCGACGCAAGGAAGAGAGCCTGCGCCCCACCTTCGGTTTCGCGATCGGCCGACGCGATGGCAAGCTGCGCCTGCCCAAGGGAGCGATCTCGGGGCAGGAGATCCTGCTGTACCTGAGCGACCTGACCAGCGGGGCGGAGGGGATCGAGAATTTCGACCAGCTCCCGATCCCGTTTCGGGCCGTGGCCACCGACCTCGAGACCGGCCAGATGGTCGTCATCGACCAGGGGCCACTGCCCTTCGCGATGCGCGCCAGCATGGCCGTGCCGGGTGTGTTTGCCCCGCTGGAGACGGACGGCCGCATCTACGTCGACGGCGGGCTGGTACGCAACCTCCCCGTCGACATCGCCCGCGCAATGGGTGTGGACACCCTCATCGTGGTCAAGCTCGACTCCGACCCGCCGACCCGCGAACAGCTCAGTTCGGTGCTCGGCAGCACCGCGCAGATGATCGGCTTCCTGTTTGCCCAGAACGAGGAGCGGTCGCTGACCGAGATCGACGCCGGGCGCGACGTGCTGGTCAGGCCGCAACTCGGCGACATTGGCCCCGGCGACTTCGACCGCGGGCCGGAGGCCATCGCGACCGGCGTCGCGGCTGCTCGCCGGGTCGCCGACCAACTCGCCCGGCTCGAGGTCAGCGAGGCCGAGTACGCCGCCTGGCGCGCGTCCGTCGGGCGCCGCCGCCAGACCGTCGAGTACATCGACGCGGTCCGCGTCGTGGGACTGGAGCGGGTCAGCCCGGCCCTGTTCGAACCGGTGGTCGAGCGGCACGCGGGCCGCCCGCTCGACCGCGCCGAACTCGAGCGCGACCTCAACCACCTGTTCGGGCGGGGAGACTTCGAACGCGTCAACTACCGCATCGAGCGCGAGGGCGGGCGCAACCTACTGATCGTCGACGCCGTCGAGAAGGGCTGGGGACCCGGCTACCTGAGCTTCGGCCTCGGCCTCTCCAACGACTTCCGGGGCGACAGCCGGTTTGGCTTGCGCGCGACCTATCGCCAGACCTGGATCAACGCGCTGGGCGGGGAATGGCTGAGCGAGGTCAACCTGGGCAACGAGCCACGCCTGTTCTCGGAGTTCTTCCAGCCCATCGATCCCGCACGAACCGCCTTCGCCGCCCCCTACATCGACCTCGGCAAGGTGCCGCTCGGCGTCTTCCGGGGTAACGAGCGGGTCGCCCGCTTCGACATCACCCGCTACCGCATCGGCGTCGACCTGGGCACCACCTTCGGCCCCTTTGCGGAACTGCGGCTCGGCCTCCTGGCGGGCCTGGTCGAAGCGAAGATCGATACCGGCTCGCCCCTGGTGCCCGAGGTCCAGAATAACGAGACGGGCCTGCGTGGTCGCCTACTCTACGACACCCGTGACAGCGGCGCGATCGCCCGCAGCGGCAGCTTCGTCAAGCTCGACCTGTTCGCGCCGCGGGAGGCCCTCGGCGCCGACCGCGACTACCTACGCACCGAGATCGATGCTAGCAAGGCACTGAGCAGCGGACCCAACACCCTGGCGCTGAACCTGCGCGGCGGGACCGCGTTCGGCGACGACATGCCCTACTACGATCAGTTCCCGCTCGGGGGCTTCCTCAACCTCTCGGGCTATGCCAACGAGCAGTTCCGCAGCAATGAGTACGCCTTCGGCAGCCTGGTCTACCAGCATCGGTTCGCCACCCTGCAGCCGCCACTCGGCAAAGGCCTCTATCTCGGCGGATCGCTCGAGGTCGGCCGGCAATGGGACGTGATCGAGACCATCAACCGGAGCGAGACCCGCTATGGCGGCAGCCTTTTCTTCGGCGCCGACACCTGGTTCGGCCCCTTCTACCTGGGGCTCGGGCTCTCGGGCGACGGCGACACCACCGGCTATGTCCTCCTGGGCCGGCCTTAGGCGAACACCAGCGCATGGTAAATGGAGGCGCCGATCCCGAGCCGCGGCGCTCGCTCGATGGCGCCGGGAGCGCGCGGCGGCCATGGGCCTGATTCAGTGGCACCGGGGCCAACGCGGCTGCCCCCGCGGCCGGCCGACGGCGCGATCCGGGCGCTCGAACCAGGTCGTCGAAAGTCCGAAATGTCGGACACATGCGCCGCGATCTGCCTCGGCGCCACTTCGCTAAGTCATCGGTGCTGCGGTCATTCTTCCCGACCGCTCGGCATCTGCGCACCTGGCAAGGTGCTTGCTGCGTCTGCTGGCAATGGCGATCCGCCAACCGACTCCCGCCGACCCGTGGCAGCAATGTCATCCTCGACCGCGGATGCGTCGGCAAACCCGCAGGTGTTACATGGACACCCGCCGCAAACCATCAGAGGTACCAGGTATGAACCCAAGAGCCTGCGTCATCGCCACCGCGCTGACCCTGTGCTGCAGTCCCGCCCTCGCGGCCGAGGACCCGGAAAGCAGCCCGGAAGACGCGCTACGGGCGGTCTTGGCAGCCCACGAGGAGGCACTCAACCAGCACGACATCGAGGGGTTGCTGACGCTGTACGCCCCCGGCCATCAGACCGTGCTGATGGGCACCACGGCACCGGAGCGCTGGGTCGGCGGCGCCGAGATCGCCGACGCCTATCTGCAGTTCTTCAAGGACTTCAACGCCGGCACGGTGGAGCGGGATTGTCCTTGGATGCAGGTCGACGCCAGCGGCGATGTCGGTTGGATCACCGCCAACTGCGAGTACCAGGACGCGCGCGCGGGTGAAGCCCGTCGCTTTGTGCTGAACGTGACTGCCGTGATGCAGCGACTGGACGGGACCTGGATGCTGCGCACCATGCACTTCTCCAATCCAACCGGGCCCCTAGACGCAGCGGGAGAATTCAATGACCAATGATCTCGAAACCCATGGGGACGGTGAAACACCGCCGCTCGACGACCAGCAACGCCAGCGCCGCGACTTCCTGCTCGGCCTCGGTCGCTGGTCGAAGGTGGTGATCGGCGCGGCGGTATTCGGCGGACTCGCCGTGCCATCGTCCGCGGTCCAGGCCGGATGGCTCAACCGCCGCGGTCCTGTTCGCGGTGGCGGCTGGGCCAATAGCTACGGGGGTGGCGGCACATGGGTGAATCGCCGCGGGGTCGGCGGCTGGATCAACGGACGCTGATCCAGCATCCCCAAAGTGCGTCCCGCGGGGTGTCTGGCAAGGCACTGCGAGGCGGCATCGTTGGCCGCTGCCAAAGCGTTGTCACGCCGCCGGGCACCGCGCGGGGCATGCTCCTTTGGAGATGATTGGGTGGGCAGGAGCGACCCGCACGCGCTCGCCAATTCGAGGCGAGCGCGGCATCCGCGATCAGCCAAGCACTCGCGCTGCACGCGGCGCTCAACTGCCGGCTCCAGGGGCATGCCCGGCGGTCGCAATCACCGCGACCGCCGTTCCACCAATGACCCAGCTGCGGGACCAACAGCGGGAATCAAGCCCATGTCGCACGCGAACGAACCGCCAACGCCGCCCGCGGCGGACGCCTTGCCGGAGTCAACATCCGTCGCCGCAACGCCGCCAACACCGCCCGTCCTCATCGTCCCAGCCGCCCTGTTTGCGCGCTTCTCCGGGCAACCGACGATCCTGAGCACCAGCGACCCGGCGGCGCCACCGGCCCTGTTCGGGACGGACCCGCCGGCAGACCTGTCCTTCATCCAGTTGAACGGCCTGACAGGTGACATGGCGCCACTCGCGCATTGGGGCAACGGCGTGCCGCTCGACCTGGTCATGAGCGATCCGCTGGCAGAACTGCCCTTCCTCTATCGCTGCGCGGACCTGTTGGCCCGCCATCCGGTGCGGATCACCATTGCCTTTCGTCCCGGTCTGGGTCGGGCCGTGAAGCTCGCGCTGTCGCTGGGCTTCGCGGTGCGCCTGCACGGCCACCAACCGACCACGGAGGCGCTCGCCGAGGCCCGCCAGGCATTGGCCGACTACCTCCACAATCCCACCGTGGCCCAGCCGGTCGAGCCCTTTCACAGCCTGCTGATCTCGTTTCTCCACGCGACCCCGGTCCAGCTCTGGTCGCTGTTGGAGCGAGACCCGGCACGGGTGCGCGAGATCGACGAACGGGGCGAGCCGGCACCGGGCCAGGGTCCCACATCGGTCGCCGCCTTCCGCGCTGCACTGCTCGCCGCCGGGGGCGAGTGTTGCGACTGTCGCTACCTGTCCCGCTGCGATGGCTATTTCAAATGGCCGCGCGGCGACTATGCCTGTACCGGGGTGAAACGCCTGCTCGGCGACATCGAGGCAGCCGCCAGCGCATTGCAGGCCGACCTCGACGCCCATCCCGCGACACCGTCCTGAGCCGGCATGGGCGCGTCGACCTTTTCCCTGATCCTGTTGCCAACATTGCAGTGCAATGCGGCCTGCGACTACTGCTTCGAGGACCGGACCAACGATCACCTGACGCTAGCCCGGCTGCGGGTGCTGATCGACAAGGTACTGGATCACCTGGTCGCCGCGGACATCGGCACCCTGACGATTCACTGGCAGGGTGGCGAGGTGATGACGCTGCCGCCGGCGTGGTTCACCGCGGCCCATGATCTGATCGGTGCGGCCGCCGCCGCAGGCGGATTGACCGTCAACCATGGCTTGCAGACCAACCTGATTGGCTACGGTCCGCGCTGGAACGACGTGATCCGCGCGATGTTCGGCAACCAGGTCAGTACCTCGGTGGACTATCCCAACCGCTATCGGCATCGGCCGGGCCAGGACGCCGGCGACTACGACGAGATCCTGACCAAGCATATCCAGCAGGCGCGCGCCGCCGGCATCGAGGTCCAGGCCATCGCGGTGCCGAACCAGGGGACCCTGGCGCTCGGCGCCGAGCGCTTCTACCAACATTTCGTCGACACCCTCGGCATCCGCAGCTTCCAGGTCAATACCCCGTTCCCCGGCGGCAGCGCCCATCCGGCCAAGGGGGAGCTGGCGCGCGACAGCGCGGCGCTGGCCCGGTTCTTCATCGACCTGGCCGAGGTCTGGATCGCGCGCGGCGATTGCGACGGCGCGCGCGTCGGTCCCTTCGATGAGTTGCTGAGCTACTTTCTCGATACCCCGGCGGTGCTCCCTTGTCTCTGGACCGATGATTGCGCCCGCCACCTCCTCTGCATCGACCCCCGCGGCAATGTCGCCCAGTGCGACTGCTGGGTTGCGAGCTACCCCGACCATTGGTTCGGCAATCTCTTCGCTGCCGAGAGCCTTGCTCGTCTGCTCGCCGACAATCCAGTCCGCGAGGCCTTCCACCAACGGCCGATGGCGCTGGTCGCGCGCGACTGCATCGACTGCGATTACCTGGCCCTGTGCCACGGTGGTTGTCCGGTGCGGGCCTTCTCGGTGCATGGCAGTCTGTTCGAGAAGGATCCCCACTGCGAGCTGTATCGAGCGCTCTTCGCGCACCTGGCCAAGGCCGCCGCGCGCCGTTATCTTCGGCGGCAAGGCTGCGCCTGGCTATTTCATGGCCAAGCACATCATCAAGCTGATCAATGCCGTGGCCGAGACCGTCAACGCCGACCCCGAGGTCAATCACCGGCTGCGCGTCGCCTTCGTGCCCAACTTCAATGTGCAGAACGCGCAGCTGATCTATCCGGCCGCCGACGTCTCGGAGCAGATCTCGACCGCCGGCAAGGAGGCGTCCGGCACCGGCAACATGAGGTTCATGCTCAATGGTGCGCTGACCATCGGCACCCTGGACGGTGCGAACGTGGAGATGCGCGAGGAGGTCGGCGCCGAGCACTTCTTCCTGTGCGGGCTCACGGCCAATGAGGTGCAGCGGGTCAAGCACGAGGGCTATCGACCAAGCGACGTGGTGGCCGCCAACGCCGAGCTGAGCGCCGTGCTCGACCTGATCGGCAGCGGCCGGTTCACCCGCGGCGACACCGAGATCCCGAAGCCGCTGGTCGAGAACCTCCGCTGCGCCGACCCCTTCCTGGTGCTCGCGGACTACCCCGCCTATGTCGCCTGCCAGGAGCAGGTGAGCGCCGCCTGGGCCGACCCCGAGCGCTGGACGCAGATGTCGATTCTCAACACCGCGCGCGCCGGCAAGTTCTCGTCGGACCGCGCCATCCGCGCGCATTGTGACGAGATCTGGGGCGTCGCGGCAGTCCCGATCAACTTGAACCAAGACCGCTAGCGAGGCCTCCGTGAGCCAGCCAAAGGAGATCGTGGCCTCCGCGCTGGAGGCCACCGTCCGCATCGGCATCCTGGTCCTGCTCGTGGCCTGGTGCTTCAGCATTGTCCGGCCCTTCTTCATCCCGATCGCCTGGGGCATGATCATCGCCGTGTCGGCCCACCCGGGCTACCTGAGGCTGCGGTACTTGTTGGGCGGGCGCAGCGCACTGGCTGCAGCCACGCTCGCCACCTTGGGGCTGGTCCTGCTCATGGTGCCGGCGCTGCTGCTGAGCGCGACCCTGCTGGAGGCCGCGCAATGGCTCGCCCAGGGCTTGGAAGCAGGCACCCTGGCGGTGCCGCCGCCACCTGCAGCGGTGCGCGACTGGCCGCTGCTGGGTGAAGGACTAAGCAATCTCTGGGCGCAGGCGTCCGGGAACCTGGCAGCGACACTCGAGAGCCTCGCGCCGCAGTTGAAGTCAGTCGGCGGCTGGCTGTTGTCGACGGCAGCCGGCGCAGGTTTCGGCCTCCTACAGTTCATTATCGCGATCATCATCGCCGGGGTCTTTCTCGCCCATGCCGAGGCCAGTGGGGTCCTCGCCTGCACCCTCGCCGTGCGCCTAGCCGGTGAGCGCGGGGCGGACTTCGCGCGGCTCGCTGAAGCGACCGTGCGCAGCGTCACGCGCGGAATCCTCGGGGTGGCGCTGATTCAGTCCTTACTCGCTGGGATCGGCTTCATGGTGATGGGGATCCCCGGCGCTGGACTCTGGGCCCTGTTGTGTCTGCTGCTCAGCACGGTCCAGGTCGGCATCTTTCCGATCACCCTGCCGATCCTGGTCTATGTCCTGGCGACGGCGGATACGGTCTCCGCGGTGCTGTTCGTGATTTATATCCTCTTCGTGGGCACCATCGACAACGTCTTGAAGCCCATCCTGCTCGGACGCGGTGTCGGGGTCCCCATGGCGGTGATCTTCATCGGCGCAATCGGCGGATTCATCACCTCCGGGATCATCGGGCTCTTTGTCGGCGCGGTCGTGCTCGTGCTGGGCTATAAGCTGTTTCTGGCCTGGCTCCATGAGGATGTCACCGGATCGGCGTCAGCCAATGCGCCAGCTCACCCGGATGCTCCCCCTTCTGTTTCATGACCCAGCAAGAGGACCAGTGCCCATGCATGCAATGATACGGGCCATCGCTACCGGGGCCATGCTGCTGATCACCGGGTTGGCGACGGTCGTGGTTGCCGCGGATGCAGGAGCCCCGAACGCTGATGCTGATGTTGGCATCGAGGCCGCCACCCCCAATCCGGCGCTGGGGCACTTGCTGCGGATGGCAGGTTTTTTATCGCGGCTGACGCAGTTCAGCGTCGTGTTCGAAAGCGGCTACGACGTGCTACAGGAAACGGGGCAGAAGATCGAATTCGGCGAACGTCGCCGCGTGGTGTTGATGCGTCCCGATCGCTTGCGCATCGATAGCGACCGCAGTGACGGCAAGGCGTCGACGGTCGTCTTCGACGGCGAATCGATTAGCGTCTTCGATGCATCCCGCAAGCTGCTTGCCTCCTCGCAGATAGAGGGCAACCTCGATGCAGCAATCATCTATTTCGTCAGGGATCTGAAGATGCGTCTGCCGCTGGCCATGCTCCTGCTGACCAGCCTGCCGCAGGAACTCGAGGCACGGGTGCTGGAGGCGGAGATCGTCGAAACCGCGCTCCTGGACGGTCAGCCTTTCGTCCATCTGGCCGCGCGCACCGACAGCGTCGATTTCCAGATCTGGGTCCCGGCGACCGGCGACCCACTGCCGCGCCGCATCATTATTACCTACCGGGAGGATGCCGGGCAGCCGCAGTACTGGGCGAACTTCTCGCGCTGGGATCTGGCACCGGATGCGCCGGCCTCGTCTTTCACCATCGATATCCCGGAGGATGTCATGCGCATACCCTTCCTCGCCGAGACCCTGGACCGGGTTCGGCCTGCCACAGAGACCGGAGAGACGCCATGACGACCCAGCGCATCCTGATAGTTGCCCTAGCCAGTCCGCTGCTGTTCGTCGCCACCCTGAGCCCGGACGCGGATGCGCGCGGGCGCGGCGGTGGCGGTGCCCGTGGGATGGCGGGCGGTGGCGGCGAATTCTCCCGCGCGGGTGTGGCCAGCGGCGGCAGCTTCGCTGCCCGCTCGGCCTACCATGGCGCGGCCGCAGGCGGCCTCGGCGGATCGATGGGGATGTCGGACCGGGCGGGGGCCCGCTCGGATTTCGGCGGCGAGCGCCGTGACGATCTCTCCGGGCGTCGGGATGACTTCACCCAAGGCCGGGACGATCGTCAGGATGATCGCGACGAGTTCCGTGGCGATCGTCAGGACTTCAGGGAGTCGACGCGGGACGAGCGCTGGGACTATTACGACGATCGCCGTGATCGCTGGGACAACCGGGCCACCGGGGTGGCGGTCGTCGCGGGTGCAGCCATCGTCGGCGCCGCGATCAGTGCCGCGGCTTATGACGACCTCGACTGTACCAGCATCGTCGTCGATGGCTTCAGTTACTCGGACTGCGACGGGACCTGGTACCAACCCAGCTATGACGGCGGCGACATCAGTTACGTCGTCGTCGATCCGCCGCCCGGCTACTGAATCGGCCCGGGCCAGCGCGAACGGAGAACCTGGCGTTTTCCTCGGGGCAGGACGCCCCGCGCCGTTCGATCACCGGCGACCTAACGCCACGAGACCAGCGCGTGGCCACCTGCATCCGCATGCGAGGAACCAAGATGCTCGAGCGACCCGGCGGCTACCAACGGGGCTGGCTGCGACCGGACCTGATCGCGGGTCTGACCACCGCGGCGGTCGTCGTCCCCAAGGCAATGGCCTATGCGACCATCGCTGGGCTGCCGGTGGAGGTTGGGCTCTACACGGCGATCGTGCCGATGGTGATCTACGCGATCCTCGGGACCTCGCGGCCGCTCAGCGTCAGCACCACCACCACGCTCGCGATCCTAACCGGCACCCAGCTCGCACTGGTCGTACCGAACGGGGACCCGGCAGCGTTGCTGACCGCCGCCACCACCCTCGCCGGCCTGGTCGGGATCATGCTGATCCTGGCTGCGGTGCTGCGCCTCGGGGTCGTCGCGAGCTTCATCTCCGACCCGGTCCTGACCGGCTTCAAGGCCGGGATCGGGCTGGTCATCGTCCTCGACCAGATGCCGAAGCTCTTGGGCATCCATTTCGACAAGGGCGGCTTCTTGCAGAACCTGCTGGCGCTCATCCAGCATCTGCCCGAGACCTCGCTCGCCACCCTGGCCGTCGGCGCGGCGATGCTCGCCATCCTGGTCGGGCTGGAGCGCTTCGTGCCCCTTGCCCCGGCCCCGCTGGTCGCCGTCGCGCTTGGAATCGCCGCCTCGGGCCTGTTCGGGCTCCAGGGCCAGGGCGTGGAGACCCTAGGGAAAATCCCTGCGGGGCTGCCGGCCTTTACGGCGCCGCACCTCGAGCTGAGCACGCAGCTCTGGCCCGGCGCCCTGGGCATCGCATTGATGAGCTTCACCGAGTCCATCGCCGCGGCGCGGGCCTTCGCGGGACCCGGCGAGCCGCGCCCGGCGCCGAACCGGGAACTCCTGGCGACCGGCGTCGGTAACCTGATCGGTGGCCTGTTCGGCGCCATGCCCGCCGGCGGCGGAACCTCGCAAACGGCAGTGAATCGCCGGGCCGGCGCCCGCACGCGGCTCGCGGGCCTGGTGACCGCGCTCGCCGCCCTCG
>REDK01000044.1 GCA_007693535.1 Chromatiaceae bacterium | reverse complement strand
CCTCCCAGCCGAAGAACAACTGCAGGAAGTTGTTCGCCATCACCAGCATCAGCATTGAGAAGGTGAACAGCGAGATGTAGGCAAAGAACCGCTGATAGCTGTTGGTGCCGGCGCGCGAGGTCTCTGGCCAGTTGTGCTCGTCGTCGGCCATATAGCCGATGGTGTAGATGTGCACCATCAGCGAGACGAAGGTCACCACTGCCATCATCAGGGCGGTGAGGCGGTCGATCAGAAAGCCGATTTCAAGGTGCAGACCATCGCTGACCAACCAAGTATAGACGGGGCCGTTGAAGGCCGGCTCGTCGTGCCAGATGAAACGCGACAGCACCCATAGCGACAGCCCGGTCGAGAGACCGACGCCGGCGATCGCTGCGCGATGGGCACCCTGGCGGCCGATCAGCCCACCGAAGAAGCCGGCGATGATGGCGCCGGCCAGTGGCGCCAGTACGATTATCAAATAGACGTCTTGCATCGCCTCAGCCCTTCAGCAGATCCAGGTCGTCGACGTTGATGGTGCCGCGACTGCGGAACAACACCACGAGAATAGCAAGACCGATTGCGGCCTCGGCAGCGGCGACGGTGAGGATAAAGAAAACGAATACCTGCCCACTGAGATCACCCAGGAAATGGGAGAAGGCGACGAAGTTGACGTTGACCGCGAGCAGCATCAACTCGATACACATCAGTAGCAGGATCACGTTTTTGCGATTGAGAAAGACCCCGGCGAGGGCAATGCTGAACAGCAACGCCCCGACCAGCAGATAGTCATGTAGGCTAATCATTTTCCGTCCTCCACGCTGGTGGCGGCAGCCGCCAGCGGCACCGGTTCCGACGGCATCTGCACCAAGCGAATACGATCCGGTCCCTTACGCACCCGTACCTGCAGGCCTGGATCCTGATACTTGGTCTCCGGGCGCCGCCGCAGGGTGAGACGGATCGCTGCGACGATCGCGACCAACAGCACCACAGCCGCCAGTTCGAAGGCCAGCACATAGGTACTATAGAGCTGGAGCCCGAGCGCGGCGGTATTGCTGTAATCAGCAGCCGCCGGGGCCGGCTTGGCAAAGAGTTCTGGGCCAAAATTGGCTGGCCCCAGTACCAGGAACATGTTCATCACCATCACCGCCGCGATTGCCACGCCAACGGGCAGATAGCGGATGAACTGCGCACGCATCGCTGCCACATCGATATCCAGCATCATGACGACGAACAGGAACAAGACCATCACCGCGCCGACATAGACCAGTACCAGCACGATACCCAGGAACTCCGCCTCCAGCAGGATCCACAGGGCCGCAGTGGCGACGAAGGCAAGCACCAAATACAGCACCGCATGCACAGGATTACGGCGAGTGATCAGCATCCCCGCGCTAAATACGGTTATGCCGGCGAAGAGATAGAAGAGGAATTTTTCGAAACCCATGGTGGCATCCGGCTAAGGTGAGTGCGGGCGCGGCGGCGCGGCGGCGCGGCGAGGTGATGGCGGGTACAGGGCAGTAGGGTTGCCGCAGTGCGGGCACGCCAGTCAGGGTAGGGCCATCTGCTTAGTTCAATCCAGTACCCCGGACAGCCCGCTTGTTCTGATGACGAATCGCGGTGCTGAACGGAGCCCTACGACACAGGTCGACTTGTTTCTACTGCGTGGCAGCACCCTGACCACGCCCACGGGGACCGCCTAGGCCGGGCCGAATCTGGAGCGAAACCGGAACGAACGCGGGGCGCGGAGATCTGGACCTGGTCGGGCCAGTATCTTACCAGCCTGGCCTGGATCGATTCAGCGATAGCGGGCATCTGCCGCGCGCGCCGCAGCAATCTCCGCTTCGTATTTGTCGCCAATAGCGAGCAGCTTCTGTTTGGTCATGATGTTCTCGCCCCGGTTTTCGAAGTGGTATTCGTAGATGCCGGTCTCGACGATCGAGTCCACCGGGCAGGATTCCTCGCAAAAGCCGCAGTAGATGCACTTGAACAGATCGATATCATAACGGGTCGTGCGGCGTGATCCATCGGCGCGCGGCTCGGCCTCAATCGTTATAGCGAGGGCCGGACAAGTCGCCTCACACAGCTTGCAGGCAATACAGCGCTCCTCGCCGTTGGGGTAGCGGCGCAAGGCGTGCAGCCCGCGGAAGCGCGGCGAGATGGGCGCCTTCTCTTCCGGGTACTGAACCGTGAACTTGCGCTTGAACAAGTAACGGCCGGTCAGACCCATGCCGCGGAAGATTTCCACCAGCAACAGGCGGCCCAGGTATTGTCTCGTGGTGTCTAGCATGGTTGATCCAGCCCTGGCAGCGGTGGCAAGCGATATCGGGTCAGCGTGGTCAGGCCGTCCTCCGCCCCGGCGCAGACTAGCAGCGGTCGCTGCAGCGGGCCCGCTTCCGCGGGGATGTGAGAGGAGGTTCGGCCGGCGGCCACCTTCAGGCGGGTGACCACCAAGGTGGCAACTGAAGCAGGACGGCTAGCGCGACCACCAGAATCCAAACGATGGTGATGGGAATGAACACCTTCCAGCCCAGGCGCATGATTTGGTCGTAGCGGTAGCGTGGAAAGGTCGCTCGCAGCCACAGGAAGACGAACATGAAGAAGAAGGTCTTCAGCGATAGCCAGACCACTCCCGGTACCGGCGCGAAAAACTCCTCCAGCACCGGCACACCCTGAAACGGCGACAGCCAGCCGCCAAAGAACAACAGGGTGGTGAGCACCGCCACCAGCACCATGTTGGCGTATTCCGCTAGAAAGAAGATGGCAAAGGCCATCCCCGAGTATTCGACATGGAAGCCAGCGACGATCTCGGATTCGCCCTCAGCGACGTCGAAGGGCGCCCGGTTGGTCTCGGCGACCCCCGAGATGTAGTAGACGCCAAACAGCGGCAACAGCGGCAGCCAGAACCAAGTCAGAACATTGCCCGCTTGCGCGTTGACGATGGCGCTGAGATTCAAACTGCCGGCCGCTACCAGCACTCCGACCAGGGCGAAGCCCATCGCGATCTCGTAGGAGACGATCTGGGCGGCGGCCCGCAGGGCGCCGAGGAAGGCATATTTCGAGTTCGAAGCCCAGCCGCCGATGATCACGCCGTAGACCCCCATCGAGGTCAGCGCGAGGATGTAGAGCAGGCCGGCATCGAGGTTGGCGAGTACCAGTCCAGCATCGAACGGGACCACTGCCCAGGCCGCCAGGGCCGGGGTGATCGAGATGGCCGGGGCAAGGAGAAACAGGCCACGGCTGGCCTTGGTCGGGACGACGATTTCCTTAACAAACAGCTTCAGCGTATCGGCGATGGGTTGCAGCAGCCCGGCCCAACCAACCCGGTTGGGCCCAATGCGAACCTGCATATACCCGATGACTTTACGCTCGGCATAGGTATACCAGGCCACCACGGTGAGCAGGGGCAGCAGAATCGCGATAATCGCTATCAGGCTTTGCACGGGCAGTGGCAAGATGTTCCAAAGTTCCATCATCGGCTGATGCCCCCGGGGTGCGGTTGGCTTGTCATTGTTGGTCACTCGATCGCGACGGCGCACGCGCCATCGCGGCAGCTTGATCCGACCTCGTTCGGGGTCCGATTCTGCCTGGGAGCCGGGCGATTATGGCCGGTGTTGCCGGTTCGGCCCCAGGTTCTCCGCTCGGCCTGTCGATCAGGTGGTGGTCGTTATGGGCTCCAGGGTGATTGGGCCGATCTGTGCCCCGAGGGCCTGGCTGCCATCGACGGCGGCCGGCACGCGAACACAGCCAGGGGGCACAGCATCGTCAAGCACGACTGGGGCAATGACTGGCGCCGGCATATCCGGCTGCTGCAGCCGCACCTGGTCACCTGCGGCAAGCCCGAGGGCAGCAGCCTGGGCCGGATGCAGATGTGCAGCGCAGGGCTCGGCCAGAGGTGTACGCTGCAATGCCGGAGCCCGCCGTACCAAGGGGTCGCTGGCATAGATCGGCAGATTACCGATGCGGATCAGCGAATCGGCTGCGGGGACTGTCAGCGTTAGTTCCAGCCCCTGCGGTGCGGCTGATGACTCGCGGTCGGCCATCTGGCGATCGGATAGATCGCCGCAGGGACGATTGTCGCCGCTGACCGACCCACAGACTGCAGCGAGTTCGTCGTGTATCTCGCGGGCGCTGTTATAACCGAAGCCATCAATGCCTAGGGATTGTCCCAGCACGCGCAGCACCTTCCAGCCCGGGCGCGCCTCCCCGGGCGGCGCGACCGCTCCCTGAAAGCGCTGCCAACGCAATTCGGCATTGACGAAGGTACCTGCGGTCTCGCTGAATGCACCGATCGGCAGCAACACGTCGGCTATCGCCTCCAGCGCACTGTCGTGAAAGGCACTGCATGCGACGACGTGCTCGGCCCTGCTCAGGGCCGCACGGGCGAGCGCGGGATTGACGAGATCGCGCTCCGGATCGATCCCCCACAAGAGGTAGCCCTGACGCGGATCAGCCAGCATCGCCAGCGCGTCCAGGCCAGGTCGCGCCACCTGCGCGCCGCCCGGCTGACGGTGTGGCAGGCTGCCGGCAAGCCAGCTGCCCGGGCTGTTGGCGGCGCGCGCCAACATGCCGACCCGACAGCCACCGAGGGTTGCGATCAGACGCGCCAGTTCGCGCAGCAGTGCATAGTCCGGGTCCGCCTCGGCGAGGGCCCCCAGCAGCACCAGTCCGCTATTCGTCCTCCCCGGTTCGCTCCCAGTCTCACTCCCGGCCTGCTGCAGGAGGCTCGCCATCGCTCGGTGGTCAGCGGTGACCTTGGCCCGGTCTAGGGCCGCCGTGACCGCCTTGACCGCCGCTGCTGCAACCTTGTCGGCCAGTGCGGTGGCGCTCGCCCCCAGGGCCTTGGCCAGGGCCGCCAGCTCGATGATCAGGCAGCCAGGTGGGGCAACCTGTTGCCGATGCGGATGATTGAGGGCGATGCGATAGGGGTTGATTAGCGCCACCGCGGCGCCGGAGAGGGCTGCCTTACGGATGCGATGCGCCAACAGGGGTTGTTCGTGGCGGATATCGCTGCCGATGATCAACACGGCCCGGGCCTGTTCCAATTCGGCGATCGGTAGTCCCAGCCAGGGCAAGCGCGGATCCAGGGCGTCGCCGCGAAAGTCCTGCTGACGTAGGCGGGTGTCCAGATTATCGCTGCCCAAACCGCGCACCAGCCGCGCCAGCAGATACTGCTCTTCCAAGGTGGCGTTGGGGGCGATCAGCGCCCCCAGTTGACCGGCACCGCAGGCCTGCAGGTGGGCAGCGGCCACCGCCAGCGCCTCCGGCCATTCCACCTCGTGCCAGACCCCGTCGCGACGCACCATCGGGGTGGTCAACCGCTCGCTGCTGTTGAGTCCTTCATAACTGAAGCGGTCGCGATCGGAGATCCAGGTCTCGTTGACCTGCTCATTGACACGCGGATGGACCCGCATCACCTGGCCGCCCCGGATATGCAGGCTGATGTTGGCCCCCACGCCGTCGTGCGGTGCAATGCTGTCCTCCGCGGTGAGTTCCCATGCCCGCGCAGTAAACCGATAAGGCTTGGAGGTCAGGGCGCCAACCGGGCACAGGTCGATGACATTGCCCGACAGCTCGTGCGCGACGGTATGTTCGACGAAGGTGCCGATCCGCATATCCTCGCCACGCCCGGTGGCACCGAGTTCGCGAACGCCGGCGATCTCCGCCGTGAACCGCACGCAGCGGGTGCAGTGGATGCAACGGGTCATGTCGGTCGCTATCAGCGGTCCCAGGTCCTCGTCCTTGACGACCCGCTTGCGCTCACTGAAGCGCGACACATCCTCGCCATATCCCATCGAGGTGTCCTGCAGTTCGCACTCGCCGCCCTGATCGCAGATCGGACAATCCAGCGGATGATTGATCAGCAAGAACTCCATGGTGCCGCGCTGGGCCTCCAGGGCCTTGGGCGAGTGGGTCCACACCTTCATACCATCCCCGACCGGGGTCGCACAGGCCGGCACCGGCTTGGGAAAAGGGCGACCACCCTGCTCCGCCTCGACCAGACACATCCGGCAATTGGCGGCAATCGACAGCTTCTCGTGATAACAGAACCGGGGGATGACGATACCCTCGCGATCGGCGACCGCAATGATCATCTCCCCAGGCCGGGCGGCACAGGCACGGCCGTCTATCTCTACGGTGATTTGGTCCGACATGGGGAATAGACTCCGGTCTCGACGCTCGGGCAGGCGATCTGCAGATGTGGACGATAGCGGTTGCGGCTGGGTAATGCAGCGACCAGGTCAACTGGCATTCCATCAGGTGGCTTCCAACCAGCACGGTCGCCATCAGGCCGCCGCATCCAGCGCACGCCCATGTTGGATCAGATGTTCGAACTCTGGCCGGAAATGCTTGATAAAGCTCTGTACCGGCATCGCCGCGGCATCCCCGAGGGCACAGATCGTCCGCCCGCCGATGCGACCGGCGACACTGTCGAGCAGGTCAAGATCTTTGGGCTGGCCCTGACCGGCGAGGATGCGGTTCAACACCCGCGATAGCCAACCCGTTCCCTCGCGGCAGGGCGTGCATTGGCCACAGGATTCATGGGCGTAGAAGTGAGCCAGATTGGCCAGGACCTTCACCATGCAGGTGCCCTCGGCAATCACGATCACCGCCCCCGAGCCCAGCATGGAGCCAGCCTTGGCGATCGAGTCGTAATCCATGTCCAGCTCCATCATAACCTCGCCGGGCAGGACCGGTACCGATGAACCGCCAGGGATGACCGCCTTCAGGGCGCGCCCGTCTTTCATCCCACCAGCCATCGCCAGCAGATCGCGGAAGGGGGTACCCAAGGGGATCTCGAAGTTGTCAGGATGGTTCACATGGCCGGTCACCGAAAACAGCTTGGGACCGCCGTTATTGGGCTTGCCGAGGTCTAGAAACCACTGCCCACCGCGCTCCAGGATCACCGGCACCGAGGCCAGGGACTCGGTGTTGTTGATGGTCGTCGGACAGCCGTACAGCCCGAATTGGGCCGGAAATGGCGGCTTGAACCGGGGCTGACCTTTCTTTCCTTCGAGCGACTCCAGCAGCGCCGTCTCCTCACCGCAGATGTAGGCGCCAGCGCCGAGATGGGTGTAGAGATCGAAATCGATCCCGGAGCCCTGGATATCCTGGCCGAGCAGGCCTGCCGCATAGGCCTCAGCCAACGCCTCGTCGAACCGGTCAGTGGGCTCGTAGAACTCGCCGCGGATATAATTGTAGCCAACGGTGGCACCGATGCAGTAGCCGGCGATAGCCATCCCTTCGATCAACTGATGTGGATTATATCGGAGGATGTCGCGATCCTTACAGGTGCCAGGCTCACCCTCGTCGGAGTTACAGACGATGTACTTCTGCCCCGGTGCCGAGCGCGGCATGAAACTCCATTTCAGGCCGGTGGGAAAACCGGCTCCGCCCCGACCGCGCAGTGCAGAAAGCTTGATCTCGTTGATCAGGGCGGCAGGATCGGGACGTTCACGCAGGATGCGCTCCCACTGAACGTAACCGCCAACGCTACGGTAGCCCGCCAGGCGATGGCGCTGGCTGGCCTCCAGGTGCATGGTACGGAAACAGACGCTGTTCAGGTTCTCGGCCATGTCGAATCCCTCGGATGTCAGCTGGTTAGGGCGGGCTGGTCAGGCCTAGCCGTCTGCGGACCGGCGAGCGGGAAGACCGCATAAGAGCCCACTATGTGGGGCTCGACAGACCGTCGCCCCCGCCCTTGCAGAGTCGTCGCCAGCGCGCCTGCCCCGTCTCGGACCAGGTGCTGGTAGACCGGTTCAACCAACCTCTGCCTCAATCGAGATCGGCGATGATCCGATCGATGTCGGCGGGAGTCACGCATTCGTGATAGCCCTTGTCGATCATCACTGCCGGGGCATGCCGGCAGGCGCCGAGACATTCAAATTCCTTGAGGGTGAATTTGCCGTCTGCCGTGGTCCCGCCCGGATGCACGCCGTAGGTACTTTCGAGATGGGCGATCAAGTCCTCCGCTCCACCGAGCATGCATGAGACGCTGTTGCAGACACAGATCTTGTGCCGTCCAACCGGCTCTAGATCGTACATGGCATAGAAGGTCGCCACCTCGTAGACCGCGGTCTCCGGCATATCCAGATAGGCGGCAACCGCATCCATCAACTCGCGAGTGAGCCAACCACCGTTGTGGTCCTGAACCAAGGTCAACGCCGGCATGACCGCCGACTGCTTCCATTCCGGCGGATATTTGGCGATGTGCACATCAATGGCAGCCCGCAACTCCGCAGTCAGTAGGGCCTCTTTGTCGACGGCGTGAACCAGGCCAAGTGGTGTGTTGCGCAAACTCATCAGCGGTCGATCTCCCCGAACACCACGTCGATGGTCCCAATCACGGCAACCACGTCCGCGAGCATGTGTCCTTGCACCATTTCATTCATGGCTGCCAGGTGCGGAAACCCCGGTGGCCGCACCTTGAGCCGATAAGGCTTGTTGGCGCCGTCGGACACGATGTAGCAGGCAAATTCCCCCTTGGGCGCCTCCACCGCTGCGTAGGCCTCCCCCGGCGGGGTACAAAAACCCTCGGTAAAGAGTTTGAAATGATGGATCAGGGCTTCCATGTCGTCTTTCATGCCGACACGACTGGGCGGTACCACCTTGTAATCCTCGACCATCACCGGCCCGGGATGGGTCCGCAACCAATCGACGCACTGGCGGATGATGCGGTTGGATTGCCGCATCTCCTCGATGCGCACCAGGTAGCGATCGTAACAGTCGCCGTTCTGACCGACCGGAACATCAAAGTCCACCCGATCATAGGCAGCGTAGGGCTGTTTCTTGCGCAGATCCCAGGCTACCCCGGAACCACGCAGCATCGGGCCGGTGAAGCCGAGATTCTTGGCCCGCTCAGCATCAACCACGCCGATGCCGACGGTGCGCTGTTTCCAGATGCGATTGTCGGTTAGCAGCGTCTCGTATTCGTCCACGCAGCCGGGGAAGCGTTCGGTAAAGGCCTCAATGAAGTCGAGCAGCGAGCCCTGACGCGGGCGGTTCAGCCGGCGTACTGCCCCTTTGCCGTGCCATTTGGTGCTGGCATCGGGGAAACGCGGCATCTGTTCCGGCAGATCACGGTAAACACCGCCCGGTCGGTAATAGGTGGCATGCATACGCGCTCCGGAGACCGCCTCGTAGCAGTCCATCAGATCCTCGCGCTCGCGGAAACAATAGAGGAAGACCGTCATCGCACCAATATCGAGACCATGCGCCGCCAACCACATGAGATGGTTCAGGATGCGGGTCATCTCGTCGAACATGGTCCGGATGTACTGTGCCCGTGGCGGCGCCTCGATGCCGAGCAGTTTCTCGATGGCGCGCACATAGCCGTGCTCATTGCACATCATCGAGACATAATCCAGCCGATCCATGTAGCCGATGCTCTGATTGTACGGCTTGGACTCGGCCAGTTTCTCGGTGCCCCGATGCAGCAGGCCGATGTGGGGGTCAGCGCGCACGATGACCTCGCCGTCCAGCTCCAGCACCAACCGCAGCACGCCGTGCGCGGCCGGGTGCTGCGGCCCGAAGTTCAGCGTGTAGTTGCGGATTTCAGGCATGGGCACCACCCACTGCAGCACGCGCGGCCGCCAAGTCGCGGTCATCGCCCAGATAGCGACTGTCGCTGCGGATCACCCGCGGCACGAGGACGCGCGGCTCGATCTCCACCGGTTCGTAGACTACCCGTCCCTGCTCCGGATCGTAGCGCATGGCCACATGACCACTGAGCGGGAAGTCCTTGCGGAACGGATGACCAACGAAGCCGTAATCGGTGAGGATACGACGCAGGTCGGGATGGCCATTGAATAGGATGCCAAACAGATCGAAGGTCTCGCGCTCGAACCAATCGGCCGCCTGCCAGATCGAGACCACCGAATCGACCAGCGGCCGGCTGCCGCCGGTAAAGACCTTGAGCCGTAACCGCCGATTGTGCTGAAGCGACAACAAATGATAGACAACTGCGAACCGTTCTGCCGCGTCCAGATCGAGTTCAGGATCGCGATCAACACCGCGGCCAAAACCGGCCGTCGAGGCCTCAGTCGTCGCCCACTCCGAGCGACCGTAGGCGGCATAGTCGACGCCGCAGACGTCGAGCAGTTGTTCGAAGGCGAATTCCGGGGCCTGCTGCAAGGTCCTGCAGACCTCCAACAAAGCTGCTGAGGGCACTGTCAGCGTGAGTTCGCCAAGGTCGGCAACCAGCCGATGCTCAGGCCAGCGATCGGTGAGCGAAGCTGCCAGAGCATCAAGGCGCGGGTCGCCAGTGGTAAAAGAAGAAGCAGTCATGTATCGGCGGTCCGTGATGGAACGGCTGGAAGGGCGACCGACTGGGCGCGACCGGGTACCGGCTGCGGCGCCACTGCCTGGATTTGCAAGGCATCGGCGAGGATGCCGACTGCGATCGGGCGGTCGCGGGCGACGTTCTAGCGTGCAATCGTATTGGTACGCCTGATCTTGTTCTGCAACTGGAGAATGCCGTACAGCAATGCCTCCGCGGTGGGCGGGCAGCCGGGGACATAGACATCCACTGGCACGATGCGATCGCAACCACGGACCACCGAGTAGGAGTAGTGATAATAGCCGCCGCCGTTGGCGCAAGACCCCATCGAGATCACCCAGCGCGGCTCGGCCATCTGGTCATAGACCTTACGCAGGGCTGGGGCCATCTTATTGACCAGCGTGCCGGCGACGATCATGACGTCCGATTGGCGCGGACTGGGTCGGAAAATGATACCGAAGCGATCCAGATCATAGCGAGCGGCGCCGGCATGCATCATTTCGATTGCGCAGCAGGCGAGACCAAAGGTCATCGGCCACAGCGAGCCGGTCCGAGCCCAATTGATGAGCTTGTCGGCCGTCGTCGTGACATAACCCTCGTCGAGGAGACCTTCTATTCCCATTCTAATGCCCCCTTCTGCCATTCGTAGATAAAGCCCACGACCAGTATCCCGAGGAAGACGAGCATGGCCAGGAAGCCGGCGATACCGATCTCAGGAAGTACCACCGCCCATGGAAACAAGAAGGCGATTTCAAGATCGAAGATGATGAACAGGATTGCCACCAGGTAATAACGGACATCGAACTTGATACGCGCACTTTCGAACGCATCGAAGCCGCATTCGTACGGGGAGTCCTTCTCGGCATCAGGCCGGCGCGGGCCCATCACCATGCCGAGCATGCGGGGCAAAAATCCAATCACCAGGGCAACGGCAAGAAAAAGCAGTACATGCAGGTATTCAGCAAGCATCCGTCGGCCCTTGACAATCGTCAGTATTGAACGGTGGCGAAGGGCCGGAGTCTAGTTCAGGCAGGCGCGGCTGTCAACCTGGCGGCGCGACCCAATTCCAAGCAACATCAATGGGTTAAAAAAATTCCACGGGCAAGGCCCAAGGATTCGCCGGGCAAAAAGACAGGCGGACAAAAAAAGCGGTCCTCGCACCCGAGAACCGCTTTAGAGGTTGGTGCCGACGGCCGGACTCGAACCGGCACGGCTTGCGCCACTGCCCCCTCAAGACAGCGTGTCTACCAATTCCACCACGTCGGCAAGCGTTTCAGGCTGATCCTAGGCGTTTGGTCTGGTCCTAATGACAGTGATATCGAACTCAAGCCTCTGGAATTGATGACCAGGCTTAGTTCCAGCAACGACCCTGCGGTATCCTCGTCACAGTCATTCAGTTTCGTCATCCTCACCGTCGGCCACCGCACCGGCATCTGTGCGAGCACCCGCGCCGACGGCGTCAGCAGGTAAGGCCGGCATGGGGACCGACGGCAGATCGTCGCGGTCTGCGGACGCATCGGTCGCATCGACTGCCGCCCCGCCCTCATCGGCCGTTGGCGATGCCGGATCGGGACTGGTCGGCACCGGAACGGCCGGCATCCGGACCACGTCGGCATCGTCGGGGATCTGCAGCCGCACCCCGGCCGCATCGACCGCGGGCTCGCTGCGACCGGGCACCGCGATGTCCAGATCGCGCATCAAGCCTTCGGGTTCGCCCACCCGCGCCGCGAAATAGGCCAGCACCATGCTAGTCAGAAAGAATGCGGTGGCCAGGATCGCCGTGGACCGGGTCAGAAAGGACCCAGAGCCGCGGGCACCGAAGACAGTCGCAGAGGCGCCGCTGCCAAAGGCGGCACCAGCATCGGCGCCTTTGCCGTGCTGCAGCAGCACCAGCCCGATTAGGCCGAGGGCCAGCAGCAGGTGGACGACAGTCAATATAGCCTGCATTTACGACTCCGTGTGGCCGATCAAGATCCGCCAGGCTGGTCTGTTTGCGCGTTGCCTGTTAGCGCGTTGTTGGTAGCGGTTGCCGGGACAGGCGGCTGCCTGCCCCGGGCCACCGCAGTCGCAGCCAGGGGCTGCAGCAACTTGGGGCGCGGACGGCGCACTCGGGCCGTGGCGGCTTAAGCCGTGGCAGCTTAGGCCGTGGCGGCATCGCCGGCGCGACAGATGGCGAGAAAATCCGCTGCCTTGAGCGCGGCACCGCCAATCAGACCACCGTCGATATCCGGCTTGCGAATCAGTTCTTCGGCGTTGCTGGGCTTCATGCTGCCGCCGTACAGGATGCGGATGGCACTCGCCACGTCCCCACTCTTAGCAGCGATCCGCTGACGCAGAAAGGCATGGACGTCCTGGGCCTGCTCCGGCGTCGCGGTCACCCCAGTCCCGATCGCCCAAACCGGTTCGTAGGCGATCACACCGCGCCCGAGCCCATCGACACCGCAATGTTCGATCACTGCATCCAGGTGCGAGGCAACGACCTCCTCGGTCTTGCCCTGTTCGCGCTCCTCCAGGGTCTCGCCGACGCACAGAATCGGAACCAGCCCGGTCGACAGCGCCTCGGCGAACTTGCGCGCGACGGTGGCGTTGGTTTCACCATTGAAAAGACGCCGCTCAGAGTGCCCGACGATCGCGTAGGTGCAGCCGAAGTCCTTCAGCATGGACGCGGAAACCTGCCCGGTGAAGGCACCGCCCGGCTCCCGTGAGACGTCCTGCGCCCCATAGCGGATCAGGGTACCGGCGAGCAGTTGCTCTGTCAGGTAGAGGTACGGAAACGGCGGACAGACGGCCACCTCGGAACGGACGATATCGGCGACGCCCGCCTTGATGCCGTTGAGCAGGTCGGTGCTGTCGGCCTTGCTGCCGTTCATCTTCCAATTGCCGGCAATGAGCGGTTGACGCATACGAGTAACCCCGAGGGATAGAGAGCGCGGCATGGTAGCGACATCGCCGGGTCCGCGCAACTGCACCTGCGGCGACCGCTGGAGGAGACGGACCCCGGCGGGGTCGCTGTTGGCGCCCCGCGCCGCGGACTTCCGCGGCACCCGTCTGCTGGATTAGACTGCCGGGATGGCAAAAGGAAAACCCAAAGGCGCTGGTGGAAACACCATCGCGCTGAACAAGCAGGCCAGCCACGAGTACCACATCGAGCAGCGGTTCGAGGGTGGTTTGTCGTTGCAGGGCTGGGAAGTCAAGAGCATGCGCGCCGGGCGCGCCCAACTCAAGGAGAGCTACGTCAAGATCCTGCGCGGCGAGGCCTTCCTGATCGGTGCCCACATTGCGCCACTCGCCTCGGCGTCTACCCATGTGGACCCGGACCCTACCCGCACCCGCAAGCTGTTGCTCAAACGCGCCGAGCTGAACCGGCTGATCGGGCAGACCGAGCGCGCCGGCTACACGCTGGTGCCGATCGCTCTGTACTGGAAACACGGACGGGCGAAGCTCGAGATCGGGCTGGCCAAGGGCAAAAAGCTCCACGACAAGCGCGCGAGCGAGCGAGACCGGGACTGGCAGCGGGAGAAGGAACGCCTGTTCAAACAGCGCTAACGGGCCCCTCCCGGGCAACCCGGCTTCGCCAGCCGACATCGGCGCTTGGTTCGGAAAGATTGTCCGCCAAGCGCTTGCTGGCCGCCAGGCTTAGTGACCCCGAACGCCCCACCCATCGCTGACCCCCTCCCCTCCGGCGCCGCTACCGCAGGCTGAAGCTGATCGGCAAGGTCACAGTGAGCTGATTGCGCCCGAGGCTTGCCGGCAGCGCAGGCATCGGCGATGCCCGCCTTAGCATCGCCGAGACCTCCTGATCCAGCAGGCGATGACCGGAACTGGCAATGATGCGATGAGAGACCAACCGGCCATTGCGATCGATGGTGAACGACACCTGCACCGTACCCTGCTGACGCAGCCGCCGGGCCTGATCCGGATAGCGCTTGTGGCGGTTGAGCCAGGCCGCGAGGCTACCGGTATAGCCGCCGAGGTCGGCCCCGCCACTGCCGCGGCCAGCCCCCCCGGTGCCGCTGCCGCTGCCGCGAGCGGCGCCGGTCCCGCTGCCATGACCACCGCCGCTGCCTGACCCGCTGCCAGCGCCACCACTGCGGCCACCCGCACTGCCGGCACCAGCAGCGCGCTCGGGCGGGCGGG
>REDK01000108.1 GCA_007693535.1 Chromatiaceae bacterium | reverse complement strand
TTTCCCGGGGTGGCGCCGATGCTGATCGGGCTGGCGGCGGCTGGCCGCGACCTGGCCATTCTCAGTTCCAATAGCGCCGCGAATGTGGATCATGTGCTGGGGCCGCGGCTGCGCCGGTTGTTCCGGGCGACGGTGTGCGGGGTCGCGCTCGGCGGCAAGGCGGTGCGGCTGCGTCGGTTGTTACGTCGGGCCGGGGTGGCGCCGGCGCAGGCGCTCTATATCGGCGACGAGCTGCGCGACCTGGCGGCCGCCCGCGCCGCCGGGGTACCGGCCGCGGCGGTGGCCTGGGGCTACAACCATCCCGCGGCCTTGCGCCGCCAGGCCCCGGCATTCCTGTTCACCCGCGTGGCGGAGATCGGCGAGCGGCTCGGGCACGCCGCGCCGGCATGATCCCCGCGGCCAGGCAACCCGCCGGCGCGCGGCCCCATTCAGAGGAGGCGATGACGATGTGGTATTACCAGCACAACAATGAGCAGATTGGGCCGCTGGAGCAGGCCCAGTTCGAGGCCCTGATCGCCGCCGGCACTATCGGTCCGCGGACCCTGGTGCGGGCCGAAGGTATGGACGACTGGCAGCCGGCGGCGGCCAGCCCGGCCGCGTCCTGGCTCGGCACGGGCACCGCAAGCGACGCTGGCGTGGACGCCGCCGCGGCGCGCCCGCTGACCCGGGTCAGCGAGCCCTCACCGCTGGAGCAGGCGCGGATGCTGGAGGCCTGGTTCCTGTTGTTCTGGATCAGTCTGGCCCTGGGCATCCCGTTGACCTTCGTCGTCGTCGGCCTGGCCGGCCTCGCCGCCGCGGTGCTGCTCTATTGCTTCATGCTCTATCGGCTCTGGGAATTGATTCCGCCGGCGCGGGCGCGCACCACGCCGGGGCGTGCGGTGGGGTTCCTGTTTCTGCCGCTCTACAACCTGTATTGGAACTTTATCGCCTTCTGGGGGCTGGCCAAGGCCCTGAATCGGGAACTGCAGAGCGCCGGCATCACCGGGCGCGACGTCGATGAGCGCTTGGCGCTGGCCTATTGCGTGCTGATCTGTCTGGCCATCGTGCCAGAAGTCGGCCTGCTGGCCCTGATTGCCGCGCTGGTGCTGTGGATCGTGCTGGTCAAACAGATGAAGGATGCTGGGGTCGCGCTGCTGCTGGCGGAGGCCGCCACGAGCGGCGTCCTGCCGGAGTCAGCGGACGGCGATGCTGTCGGCCGCGGAACGGCATCCTGATGGACGTCTCCGATATCCTCGCCCCGCTCAATGCCGCCCAGCGCGAGGCGGTGACTGCTAGCGGCGGCAATCGGCTGGTGCTGGCCGGGGCCGGCTCCGGCAAGACCCGGGTCCTGGTGCATCGCATCGCCTGGCTGTTGCGAGTGGAACAGGTGCCGCCCTGGACCCTGCTGGCGGTGACCTTCACCAACAAGGCCGCCCGCGAGATGAAGACCCGCATCGCCGACATGCTCGGGCAACCGGTGGGCGGCATGTGGGTGGGCACCTTCCATGGGCTCGCCCATCGCTTTCTGCGCGCCCATTGGCAGGATGCCGGGCTGCCGCAGCAGTTTCAGATCCTCGACAGCGATGATCAGTACCGGCTGATCCGCCGCGTCCTCAAGGAGATGCAGCTGGATGAGGCACGCTGGCCGCCGCGCTCGGTTCAGCACTTCATTAATCAGGCCAAGGACGAGGGGCGCCGTGCCCAGCATATCGATAGCGATGGCAATTTCCATACCCAGCAGATGATTGCCATCTACGAGACCTATCAGCGGGCCTGCACCCGCGCCGGCGTGCTCGACTTTGCCGAACTGCTGCTGCGCACGCACGAGGTGCTGCGCGAACGCGACGACATTCGCGGCCATTATCAGCAGCGCTTCCGTCACATCCTGGTCGACGAGTTCCAGGACACCAATGCCATCCAGTATGCCTGGCTGCGACTGCTGGCCGGGGTCGGGGACAAGCTGTTTCTGGTCGGCGACGACGATCAATCCATCTATGGCTGGCGTGGGGCGCGGGTGGAGAACATCCAGAGCTTCCAGCGCGATTATCCCAATACCGAGGTGGTGCGCCTGGAGCAGAACTACCGCTCCACCGGCAATATCCTAGCCGCCGCCAATGCCCTGATCGCCCACAACCCTAGCCGGCTCGGTAAGACCCTGTGGACCGCCGACGGGGCCGGCGAGCCGATCCGCCGCTACGCCGCCTTCAACGAGGTGGACGAGTCCCGCTTCGTCGTCGAGCGCATCCGCCGCTATTGCAGCGAGGAGGGCCTGGCGCGCGCCGATTGCGCCATCCTCTATCGCACCACCGCGCAATCGCGACTGTTCGAAGAGGCGCTGCTGCAGGCGGGCATCCCGTACCGGGTCTACGGCGGGCAGCGCTTCTTCGAGCGCGCCGAGATCAAGGACGCCCTGGGCTATCTGCGGCTGCTGGCCAATCGCGCCGACGATGGCGCCTTCGAGCGGGTGGTGAACATGCCGCCGCGAGGCATCGGACCGCGCACCCTCGACCTGCTGCGCGAGCAGGCGCGCACACAGGGTGTTCCGCTTTGGCAGGCGGCACGCGCGCTGGTGGCACCGGGCCGTTTGCCAGCGCGGGCCGGCAGTGCGCTGCGCGGCTTTATCGAGTTGCTCGACGGCCTGCCGCAGCCATCCGGCAGCGCCGCCGACGGCACTGAACTCGATGCCCTGGTTGGGCAGGTGGTGACGGTCAGTGGACTGCCGGCCCATTATGAGAAGGCCAAGGACGGGCGCGGTATCGAGCGGGTGGAGAACCTGGAGCAATTGGTGGAGGCCACCCGCCGCTTTGCCGCCGAAGTGGCCGCCGACGAGGGCGACCTGCTCGGCAGCTTCCTTGCCCATGCCGCCCTGGAGGCGGGCGAGGCGCAGGCCGACGGCGGCCAGGACAGCGTGCAACTGATGACCCTGCACAGTGCCAAGGGGCTGGAGTTCCCGGTGGTCTTCATCACCGGCGTCGAAGAGGGTCTGTTCCCCCACGGGCTGTCGCTGGACGACCCGCAGCGGCTGCAGGAGGAGCGCCGGCTGTGCTACGTGGGCATGACCCGGGCCAAGCA
>REDK01000109.1 GCA_007693535.1 Chromatiaceae bacterium | reverse complement strand
AGCGCCGACCAGTTTGTGACTTCACTTGCGCTACGCGAGTGTCATCTTCCGAAGGTGCCTGCCGGAAGTGTACTGGTGGCAATTACCGGGCAGGGGAAGACCCGAGGTATGTCCGCAGTGCTGGAAGTTGAGGCCACTATCAATCAGCACATCGCGTTCATTACACCTCGCATTCCGGTGGCGTCGCCCGCGTACATCCACCTTGCGCTCACGGCTGCGTATCTCCAGCTTAGGGCTGCAAGCGATGACTCAGGAAGTACGAAGGGTGCAATCACCTGCGAAGAGTTGAAGCGGTTCAAGCTTCCGATGCCGCCGCGGGCCGAGCAGGATGGGCTCTTGAGACGCATCCAAACCGAGACTCGGGAACTCAATACCACCATCTCTCGCCTCGAACGCGAGATCAACATCCTCCGCGAATACCGCACCCGCCTCGTCGCCGACGTCGTGACCGGAAAGCTCGACGTGCGCGAGGCGGCGGCGCGGCTGCCGGACGAAGCGCCGCTCGACCTCGCCGAGGACGACACCGATCTGGCCGACGAGACCGACAGCGAAGCCGGCGGCATTGAGGCATGACGGTTCCAGCGCGGCCCAAGCTCTACCACATCGTGCATGTGGATCGGCTGCGCTCCATCGTGGCTGATGGGCACCTCTGGTGTGATCGCGAGGTGCTGCGTCGTGCGCCGCAAGGGAGCGAGCTGGGCACGACGATCGGCATGAGCCGCATCAAGCAACGTCGCTCGAATGCGTTGAAGCTCGGCAGTCACCCCGATCTGTTCGTGGGGGACTGCGTACCGTTCTATTTCTGCCCCCGGTCGGTGATGCTGTACCTGATTGATCGTGGCAACCACCCGGAACTGACCTATCGCGGCGGGCAGGAGCCGATTCTCCATCTGGAGGCCGATCTGCATGCCGTGGTGCGATGGGCGCAACAACAAGGGCTTCGCTGGGCGTTCACGCTGTCGAACGCGGGTGCCTACTACTTCGAAGACCGCTGCGATCTTGGCCAGCTCGGTGAGATCAATTGGGCGGCGGTAGAGGCCCGTGACTGGCGGGCCTTGAAGGAAGGGAAGCAGGCCGAGTTTCTGCTGGAAAGGGCCTTCCCTTGGCACTTGGTGGAGCGTATCGGCGTAAAATCAATGCAAACCTACCGCTTGGCCATGAGCGCACTGCCATCGCTGGGGCACTGCCCGCCGGTCGAGGCGCGGCCGGACTGGTACTACTGAATAAGGGGCGCGACGATGATCGAATACACCAGCGGGGACATTCTGCGCAGCGATGCCGAGGCCCTGGTCAACACGGTGAACTGTGTGGGCGTGATGGGCCGCGGCATCGCCTTGCAGTTCAAGAACATGTTTCCAGCTAACTTCAAGGCCTATGCCGCTGCCTGCAAGCGCCAGGAGGTGCGGCCGGGGCGGATGTTTGTGTTCGACACCGGCCAACTGACACCGCCGCGCACCATCATCAACTTCCCCACCAAGCGGCACTGGCGCGGCAAGAGCCGCATGGAGGACATCGAGTCCGGCTTGGCGGCCCTGGTGGAAACGATTCGCGAACGCGGCATTCGGTCGATAGCCGTTCCGCCGCTGGGCAGCGGGCTGGGCGGACTGGACTGGGCAGAGGTTCGCCCGCGCATCGAGGCGGCCCTGCGCGGTCTCGATGATGTGCGCGTGATCGTTTTCGAGCCTGGCGGCGCACCGGCCTCCGACACGATGACGCACCAACGCGAAGTCCCGAAGATGACGCCGGGGCGGGCCGCGTTGGTGGCATTGTTGAACCGTTACCTTCGTGGCCTGCTGGACCCCTTCGTGACGCTGTTGGAAGCGCACAAGCTGATGTACTTCATGCAGGAGGCGGGGCAGCCGTTGCGCTTGAAGTACCAGCCGGCGCCCTATGGTCCGTACGCTGAGAATCTGCGGCATGTGCTGCGCGAGATCGAAGGCCATCTGGTCTCGGGCTACGCGGATGGTGGAGACGCCCCAGACAAGCAGTTGCAGTTGGTCCCCGGAGCCGCGGAGGAGGCCGAGGCGTTTCTCTCAGCAGACGCCGATACGCGGGCACGCTTCGAGCGCGTGGCTGAGCTGGTGGAGGGCTTCGAGACCCCGTTCGGGCTGGAACTGTTGGCCACCGCGCATTGGGTAATGACGCGGCAAGGTGCCGCCAGCCTGGATGAAGTGGTGAATCAGACCTACGCCTGGAATGAGCGAAAGCGGCAGTTCACACCGCGACAGATCGGCATCGCCATGGACTGCCTGAATACCAAGGGCTGGGTGGGCGCCGATCCCCGGCAGTCACCTGCCCCTTGACCGCAAGATGATCCACGTCGTTTTAGGCGATTTCCAGAAATGAAATGACCCGGTCTGGCTCCCACGCTCCAGCGTGGGAGCCCTGGCCATCGCGATGCTCCGGCATCGTGGGCCGCTGGAGCGGCCCGAACGGCATTCCCACGCTGGAGCGTGGGAACGAGACGTAGGGATATTCTTTCCCGGAAATCACCTTAGTTGATGGGTCGTTGATGGAGCGTAAGGGAGGAAGCGTTTGAGCACCGACACCAGCGAGAAGGGCCTCGAAACGCTGATCATGCGGCACATGACCGGCACGGACGGTCTCGTCGTGGCCTCGAACACGGCCGCCGAGGCACCCGCGCCCTACGGCGGCAGCGGCTACATCGCCGGCAGCCCGCAGGACTACGACCGCGCCCACGCGCTCGACGTACCGCAGCTCTTCGCCTTCCTGCGCGCCACCCAGCCCGAGGCGTTCGAGAAGCTGGGGATGGCCCATCCGAACGACGCCAGGGACATCAACCGCCTCAAGTTCCTCGCCCGCCTCTCCGGCGAGATCGGCAAGCGCGGCGTCATCGACGTGCTGCGCAAGGGGGTGGCGCACGGGCCGCTGCATTTCGATCTGTTCTACGGCACACCGTCGCCGGGCAACGCGAAGGCCGAGGCGCTGCATGCCCGGAACCGCTTCTCGATCACCCGCCAGCTCGCCTACAGCACGGACGAGACGCGCCGCGCGCTCGACCCCGCGAGGCAAGGAGAGCGGAGCGAGGCCGAGCGGCCCCCGGTAGGCGTCGGCGC
>REDK01000130.1 GCA_007693535.1 Chromatiaceae bacterium | reverse complement strand
CCGCGAACTGAGCTGCAACACGAAGCACAGCAGACCAAACAGCATCAGGCTCGTGAGCGCATGCTTGACCTTGCCGGGTTGGCGCGGGTCGGGGATCTTCGCCAGGCGCTGCAGCAGCGTGGGCAACTGCGCGCGGATCACCCGCATCTGCTCGGCAACGGTGTCCGTACGCGCCGCGCGCTCGTCCGCGACCGTCGACAGCGGGCTGCGGTGGTTGGCCGGACCCGGCCGCGTGGCGGGGTTCAGGCCCGCCCGCGCGCGGGCCTCGCGCAGGGCGTGCTGCGGGTGTTTTTTTTACCGTGGAGTTCGGCGGCGGCCTTGCGCCGCACAACGCGGGAGGACGTGCTCATGGGAGGGATACTCCGGTCGCCAGGGAAGCGGAACACAGGCGCTCGCGCCAGGGGTGCGCCAGCGGCTTGACGAGAATCAGTTTCGGCGTGCTGCGATAGCGGTGGCCGGGGCGCGCGAGGCCGCGGCCGCTGGTGTGGCCGAGTGGCTGCCAGCCGGCGGCGAGGTAACAGCTGCCGCAGTAGTGGGCGGGGTCGACGAAGGTCTCCAGCAGCAGCGGCCGAAACGACCAGCGCCGCGCCCAATCCTCGGGCAGTTGGCGCGCGAGCTGCGCCAGCGCGTGACTCGCCAGGTGCGGCACCCGGACCCAGGGAAAGATCAGAAAGCGGCTGTTGCCCACCACCCATGGCAGGTTGCGACGGCGCACGTGTACGTTCCAGCCGATGAAGTGATCTCGCGGTGCCAGCGCACGCGCCGCGCCGCCCAGCAGGATCGCACCCAGCGGCTGGCCGGCGGCTTCGATCCAGTAGCGCGCGAAGCAACCGAACGGCTTCGCGTAGCCGAGCGGGTGGAACGTCCGCAGGTAGGCGTCAAAGCGCGCCTGCTCCTCGGCTGCCGTGAGGGCGCGAAGCCGCACCGGCGCCAGCTCCGCCAGGCTGCAGCCAATCGGCACCCCCGCGTTCACGTGTACCGCCTTGCGTGGTTGCAGCTTCTTGCCCACCGTCGTCTGGTAGCGCGAATCGAGCGCAGGCAGCCGAATCGCACCGGTCTGCTCGAGCTGCTCGAGCAGTTGCGTGGCCGCCGCGCTGCGGGCGCCACCCGCCGGGGTGGTCCAGCCCAGATGCTCGGCCAGCGTCAGGATCGTCTCGGTACGCGAGAGCGTCGGAAAGTCGGCGAGAAAACCGCGGATGTACGCAACGTCCTCGCCACGCAGCTCACAACTGCCATGGCGCAACAGCACCGTCTCGGTCTCGGACATCGAGCCTGTTCCCCCAGGCGGATCGGATCACGCTCGATTATTCCTGGCCAAAATCGCCGTGTCTAGCCCTTTTGCGAAAGAAATTTATCCGCCTACCCCTGGATCCCTTCTCCCATCAGCAGTTCTCGGCTCGTGCGTCAGCGCTGCCTCCAGCGCGCGGCTGTGGTCACCCATTCGGGTGTCGGGGTAGACTTGCCCGCTTTGCCCCGCTACCGCCCACTGCCTGCCATGCGCACCTCCCAGTTTCCGCTGCAGACCGTCAAAGAGACGCCGGCCGATGCCGAGATCGCCAGCCACCGGCTGATGCTGCGCGCCGGCATGATCCGCAAGCTTGCCGCCGGACTCTATACCTGGCTGCCGCTCGGGTTGCGGGTGCTGCGCAAGGTGGAGCGTATCGTGCGCGAGGAGATGGACCGGGCCGGGGCGCTGGAGGTCGCGATGCCGGCGGTGCAGCCGGCGGAACTCTGGCAGGAGTCCGGGCGCTGGGGGCAGTACGGATCGGAACTGCTGCGCTTCCAGGATCGCCATCAGCGCGATTTCTGCTTCGGACCGACCCATGAGGAGATCATCACCGATCTGGCCCGCAATGAGATCCGCAGCTACCGGCAACTGCCGGTCAATTTCTATCAGATCCAAACCAAGTTCCGCGACGAGGTGCGCCCGCGCTTCGGCGTAATGCGCGCGCGCGAGTTCCTGATGAAGGATGCCTATTCCTTCCATCTCGACGACGCCTCGCTCGCCGCGACCTATGCGCAGATGCACGCGACCTACAGCCGCATCTTCCGCCGCTGCGGGCTGGATTTTCGCGCTGTGCAGGCCGACACCGGCAGCATCGGCGGCAATGCCTCGCACGAGTTCCACGTCCTGGCCGCCGCCGGCGAGGATGCCATCGCCTTCTCCGACGCCAGCGACTATGCCGCCAACGTGGAACTGGCCGAGGCGCTGGCCTCGGCCGCGGCAGCCCCGGCCCCAGGCGAAGCGGCGCGCCTGGTGGCGACCCCCAACGCCCGCACCATCGCCGACCTGGTCGCACAGTTCGAGCAACCTATCGAACGCACGGTCAAGACCCTGGTGGTCGCGGCCGCCGATCCGGCCACCGGGAGCGAGGTAGGGCTGATCGCGCTGCTGGTGCGCGGCGATCACGAATTGAACCCGGTCAAGGCGGCCAAGCTGCCGCAGGTGATGGCGCCGCTGCGCCTGGCCGACGAGGCCGAGATCCGCGCCGCCATCGGCGCTGGACCCGGCTCGCTGGGCCCGCGCGACCTGCCCATCCCCTGCATCGCCGATCGCAGCGTCGCCATCACCGCCGACTTCAGCGCCGGGGCCAATCAGGACGGCCGGCACTGGTTCGGGCTCAACTGGGGCCGCGACCTGCCGCTGCCGCCGGTGGCCGACCTGCGCAACGTGCGCGACGGCGATCCCAGCCCGGACGGCCAGGGCCGGCTCGGCATCGCCCGCGGGATCGAGGTCGGCCACATCTTCCAGTTGGGCCGCAAATACAGCGAGGCGATGCGGGCGGTGGTGCTGGACGAATCTGGCCAGGCAGTGACCATGACCATGGGGTGCTACGGCATCGGGGTGTCGCGGGTGGTGGCCGCCGCCATTGAACAGCATCACGACGAGCGCGGCATCTGCTGGCCAGCCAGCATCGCCCCGTTCGAGGTGGCCCTGCTGCCGATGAAGCTCGGCAAGTCCTACCGCGTGCGCGAGGCCGTGGAGGACCTCTACGAGCAATTGCGCGCAGTCGGCATCGAGGTCCTGCTCGACGACCGCGACGTGCGTCCTGGCTTCATGTTTGCCGATATGGAACTGATCGGCATCCCGCATCGGGTGGTGGTCGGCGACAAACACCTCGACGCGGGCCAGGTGGAATACAAGGGCCGGCGCGACAGCGACATGCAACTGCTGCCGCTGGCCGAGATCGTGCCCTTTCTCGAACGCAAGCTCGCGGCCACTGCCGCACCGCCCCGCGCGGACCTGCCACAGGAACCGAAGACCCCATGAGTAGAATCGAGTCCTTCAGCCGCGAGCAACTGCTCGCCTGCGGCCATGGCGAGATGTTTGGCCCCGGCAATGCCCAATTGCCGGTCCCGAACATGCTGATGATGGATCGCATCACCCACATCGCCGATGTCGGTGGCAGCTACGGCAAGGGCGAGATCCGCGCCGAACTCGATATCCATCCCGATCTCTGGTTCTTCGGCTGCCATTTCCCTGGCGACCCGGTCATGCCCGGCTGTCTGGGGCTCGATGCGATGTGGCAGTTGGTCGGCTTCTACCTGGCCTGGATCGGTAACCCCGGCCATGGCCGCGCGCTCGGCGTCGGTGAGGTCAAGTTCACCGGCCAGGTGCTGCCGACGGCCAGCAAGGTCTCCTATCGGGTCTGTATGAAGCGGGTCATCAGCCGCAAGCTGGTGCTTGGCATCGGCGATGGCGTGATGGATGTGGATGGGCGCGAGATCTACACCGCCCGCGACCTGCGGGTGGGGCTGTTCACCAGCGTCGAAGGCTTCTGAATGGCGGCCGGCGCGGGTCCCCCGCCGGCCGCCTGGGGCTGGCCCCACTGGCTGGCGGCTTTGCTCGCCCTGGCCCTGATCGGCGCCGGGCTGTGGCCGCTGCTGCAGGCAACGCGCGGCCTCGCGGTCGAGCGCACGGAGATCGGCGGGGTGCCGGTGACCACCTTCGTCGACCCGGCCCGGATGCCGGCCCCAGTCGTAGTGATCGGCCATGGCTTCGCCGGCTCGCAGCAGTTGATGCTGCCCTTTGCACTCAGCCTGGCGCGCGCGGGCTACCTGGCGGTCACCTTCGATTTCCCCGGCCACGGCCGCCACCGCGCCCCGCTGCGCGGCGAACTGGGCTCGCCCGAGCGCGTCGCCAGCCTGCTGACCACGCTCACCAGCGTCGCCGATCAGGCCCGCCGCCTGCCCGGCAGCGATGGCCGTCTGGCTCTGCTCGGCCACTCGATGGCGGCCGACATCCAGGTGCGCTATGCCCTGGCGCATCCGCAGGTCGCCGCGCTGATCGCCGTCTCCCCCTATCTGTCGCAGACCCCGGACGCCAGCGGTCCGGCCAATCTGCTGCTCATCTACGGCGCATTGGAGCCGGCCCTGCTGCTCGACCAGGGCCGCGCTGCGGTCGCGGCGGTGACCGCCGACCTGACCCCGGAGGCGGTCGAACCGGCGGTCACCTACGGCGAGCCTGCCGACGGCAGCGCCCGCCGGCTGGTGATTGTCCCCGGGGTGGAGCACATCAGCGTGCTCTACAGCGGCGGCAGCCTGGCCGCTGCCCGCGCCTGGCTCGACGATCTGTTCGCGCGCCCCGGCAATGGTCCACTCGACCTGCGCGGCCCCTGGCTCGGGCTCTACTTCCTGGGGGTGGGACTGCTCGCCTGGCCGCTGAGTCGGCTGCTACCGGTGGCCGCCTGGCCGCCGCTCGGGGCCGCCGACGGCCGGCTCGGCCGCGGGCGCTTCGCGCTGCTGGCCCTGCTGCCGCCCCTGCTGACCCCGCTGTTGCTGCGACCGCTGCCGACCGACTTCCTCGGCATCATCATCGGCGATTATCTAGCCCTGCACTTCGCCCTCTACGGGGCGCTGACCTGGGCCGGCCTGTGGCTGCTCGGGCAGCGCCCGCGCCTGACCGACACCCGCTGGTGGGCGCTAGTGCTGGGCATCCTGCTCGTCGGCGCCTTCACCACGCTGGCCCTGCTGCTGCCGGCCGATCGCTTCATCGCCAGCTTCCTGCCCGGGCCGCAGCGCCTGCTGACGGTGCTGGTGTTATTCGCCGGCAGCCTGCTGTGGACCAGTGCCGATGAATGGCTCACCCGCGGCCCGCGCCCACCGCGGCTGGGCTATCCGCTGACCAAGCTGCTGTTCCTGGCCTCGCTGCTGCTAGCGGTGGTGCTGGACCTGAACCAGCTGTTCTTCCTGGTCATCATCATCCCCGCCATCCTGCTGCTGTTCCTGCTGTTCGGCCTGTTCAGCCGCTGGCTCTATCGGCGCAGCGGCCATCCCGGACTCGCCGCCGTCACCAATGCCTACGCCTTCGCGGTCGCGGTGGCGGTGAGCTTCCCGCTCAGCGCCTGAGTGGGTCGCCCGGGCGCGGCGCTTGCGCCCGTCGCTGGATCGATGACGTTCGCTGCGCCAGAGACGAACGCTGCGGAGGCCCAGGCGGCGGGGCGCTTCCCCCCGGCGGCTCTGCTATGGTGGCACCCGTCAACCCGCGCAGTACCCGTGCCAGCGGTGCGGCTGGCTCGTGGCCGTGACGCGGGCGCAAGCCCCAACCCACGCCGGAGTCCTGAGCCATGACCTACTCCATCGTCGCCCGCGATCCTGTCGATGGTCACATGGGCATCGCGACCCAGTCCCAAGCCTTTTCGGTGGGCAGCAGCGTTTCCTGGGCCGCGCCTGGGCACGGCGTGATTGCGACCCAGTCCATGGGCGAGCCCATGTACGGCGAGCTTGGTCTCAACGGGCTCAGCGCCGGCCTCACCGCCGCGGAGGCGCTGACGGCACTGCGCAGCGTCGACCCGCACCCGGAGCGCCGGCAGGTGGCCATGGTGGACAGCCATGGCAACATCGCCGCCTACACCGGCGCCGCCTGCATCGCAGCGGCCGGCCACGTCCTCGGCGACGGCTGTGCCGCGCTCGGCAATCTGGTCGCCTCCCCGGCGGTCTGGACGGCGATGCTCGATGCCTACCAGGCAAGCACGGGATGGCTGCCGCGGCGCCTGCTGGATGCACTCGACGCCGCCGAGGCCGCCGGCGGCGACATCCGTGGCCAGCGCTCAGCGGCCATCAAGGTGGTATGCGCCGAGCGCTCCGGGCGCCCCTGGCATGACCAGGTCGTCGACCTGCGCGTGGATGATCATCCCACGCCACTCGCCGAGCTGCGCCGGTTGGTGGAACATACCTGGCGCTATCACCGGACCGTGGAGGCGTTTGAGCTGACGCTGGACGGCCGCACCGAGGACGCCCTGGCGGCGTTGCCGGACGCGCAGGCAGACCCGGCCGTGGACCCCGATCTCGCCTGGTGGCGAGCGCTAGTGCTCGCGAACGCCGGCCAGCACGCGGCCGCCAACGCACTGGCGCGGGCGCTGATGACAGACGCGCCCGAGTATACGGCCGCGGCGCGACGCTTCGGCGCGACGGGGCTGATCGACCAGGCCCTCATCGACCGGCTGCTACCCGCGTCCTGAGCACTGCGGTCCGCCTGCTCTGCCAGCGCCTGCCAACCAGTGCCCTGCCTGGTGGTGGTGGACTCGGTCCCTGAAACCTGGCCGTGAGCCGCGGCATCGAAGACATCGCCCCCATCGTGCTAGGTCTGCCCCAGCCGCACGAAGACGCATGGGCCGCCCGCGCGGGCGCTTGATGACGGCATGGACCCGGTTACCCGACCGGCGAGTCCCGATGCGGCACCCCGCGACAGCATTCAGCCCCCGACCCGCACGCAGGACTTGACCAAGATCTTCATCTGCTGCCGCCGCGAGGACAGCGGCCCCGCCGCCAGGCACATCTACGACCACCCGGAGCACCACTTCGCGCGCGGGCAGGTGTCCATGGACGTGGACGACACCCCCCTCGGCGTCGACTGGCGCGACTGGCTGGACCGCCAGATCCGCCAGTACGACCTGGTGCTGGCGGTGATGGGGCGGCATTGGCTGACGCTTGAGGAAGTCAACCGCCTGCCCCGGCCCAATCTCGATCAGGCATTGATGCACCGCGAGGCCAGGCAGCGCCCTTAGCAGGTCGCTCGGGAAAAGCGATCTAGGTGCCGGCATCTGGGCATCGTTGCCACGCTGGATCGCGGCGTGGAACCGGCCTGTGCTGGATGTAGCGATGCAGCAGATAGTGCACGATCCAAGACGATGCCCCTGCGCAGGTGCTTTGCGCCGGTGTTTTGCCGACCGTCGCGCCAGTCTAGCGGATCGCGCCAGACCGGTCGCGGCTTGCCGGCGCCGGGCGCGCCTTTGCGGCGAGCAGCGTGCGCCATAGCGCACCGCGAGTGCCAGCAGCGGTAACCAGATCAAAGGGTCCTGCCCAATGATCCGGTCGAGGTCCAGCCACCCGAGCAGGTTGGCGAGCCGGTCAGCATCTGCGTCGAACAGCCGTCCCGGACCTGCATGCAGCCACAGGGCTTGCCAGTGTTCTAAGCGCTCGGGGGCGCCCGGCGTGGACCCAGGCCGCCAGCAGCCACAGCGTCGGCGCGGCGTCCGCGGCGTTGGTCTCGTTGTCGAAGGCGCGCCAGGCCATGTCCGCGAGACGAGTCAGCGCCCGGACCTCCTCAGCGAACCGCTCCGACGCCAGGTGGATTAAGCGGGGGCTGGCGCGCAACTCCCGCAAGCGGGGTTCGCGGGCATCGAGCAACAGCGCGCTGTACTGGAAGTGGCTCTCGACGACCGTCTTGCCGGCCTCGTCGGCGAGATTAAGCACCGGTCTTCGGATCGTCTGGTGCGGAGACTCATCGGTCCCGCGGTTGCTGGGGGTGGTGGCGGATGCGCTTTGCTTATCCGCCCTACGGGTTCTGGCGAGGGCGAGGCGTGGCGCAGACAGGCGATCGTCGAGGAACAGCAGTCGGGCCTCAGAGGGGTTGTGGACATCGTGGCGATCCGGATGGCGGTGGCGCCTCGGCGAGAATCCAGTTCGGGATGCCCTTGATCCTCTCCCCCCTTCTCCCCCGGTGGTTGCCGTGCCAGCATAGTGCCCAAGGTCGCCCGGCGGTTGGCAGCGCGCGGCAGCGAGCCACCAGTGGCCGCACCGCAGGCGCTGGTCGAATCCCCGCAATCCCGCTGATCCAGAGGGCATCGATACGATGAATGCGAACCCAAAAGAGAAACACCTGGAGGTCGGACCCCGGCCACGCAGGTGCTGCGGATCGCATTCAGCCCAACGCTACTGGCCTTTCATGGCAGCTTGGCGGCCCTGTGGCTGTTGCTGTTGGTGCTGCTGATCACCCGGGGCTGATGGGCACCACCACCGCTGCCCCGACCTGTTGTGGCCCAGGTTGGGTCGGTGCGCGGCGACGGGCCGCTTAACCGTCGGTCGTGGTCATCGCGGCGCGGATGCGACCGATGAGGTCGCCCAGCAGCGGCTCGGCCGGCACCGCCTGGCCCAGCAGCCAGTCGTGCAGGATCTGATCGGGATAGCCGAGCAGACGCACGAAGGCGATGCGCTGCTCCACGGCGAGGTCGGCGAAGTCGCGCTCCAGGAAGCGGTTGAGCAGCAGATCGAGTTCCAGCATGCCGCGCCGGCATTGCCAGCGCAGACGCTCGATCTCGCGGGCCAGGTCCGGTGCCAGGTCCGGGACCTGTTCTGGGACCTGTTCTGGGACCTGTTCTGGGGCCGGGTCTGGACCCGGGTCTGGGGCCGGGGCAGCGGCGTTCATACCGACCGCTCGAGCATCAGGTCCTTGATGTGGCCGATGGCCTTGGTGGGATTGAGTCCCTTCGGGCAGACCTCGACGCAGTTCATGATGGTGTGGCAGCGGAACAGCTTGTAGGGCCCTTCCAGGTCATCGAGGCGTTCATCGGTGGCCTGATCGCGGCTGTCGGCGAGGAAGCGCCAGGATTGCAGCAGGGCCGCCGGGCCATGAAACTTATCCGGATTCCACCAGAACGAGGGGCAGGAGGTGGAGCAGCAGCCGCACAGGATACATTCATAGAGACCATCGAGCTTCTCGCGGTCCGCCGGCGATTGTAGGATCTCCTGCTCGGGCAGCGGATCCTTGCGGACCAGATAGGGCTGCACATTGCGGTACTGCTCGTAGAATTGACTCATGTCCACGACCAGATCGCGGACCACCGGGCGGCCGGGGAACGGGCGCACTTCGATGGGTTGCTTCAATTCCGCGATCGGGGTGATGCAGGCAAGGCAGTTGCGGCCGTTTACATTCATCCCGTCGGAGCCGCACACCCCCTCGCCACAGGAATGGCGGAAGGCAAAGGTCTCATCCTGGACCTTGATCTCCAACAGTGCCTCGCGCAACATCATGCCGGGGCGCTCTTCGATCTCGAAGGTCTGCATGTGCGGCTTGCTATCGGTCTCTGGATGGTAACGGTACACGGAAATCTTCATTATTGGTTACTCGGTGGCATGCTTCTGAGACCAGGGACCGGACCCCGCCCCATGGGATTGGATGCCGGCGCGCGCGCCGCATTCCCGGCCGGCTGGCGGTGGTGCCGGGTGACACCGCCGCTATCCCCTCATTAATAGACGCGCGGCTTGGGTGGGAACGACTCCACCGTCAGCGGCTTGGTCCGCACCGGCTTGTAGTCCATCCGATCGTCGGCGCGGCTGTAAAGGCTATGGCGCATCCAGTGCTCATCGTCGCGCGTCGGATGATCGATGCGTGAATGGGCACCGCGACTCTCCTCGCGATAGAGTGCCGAGAGGATGGTGGCCATACCGACATCCACCAGATTATCGAGTTCCAACGCCTCGATACGGGCGGTATTGAAGGTGCGACTGTGATCGCGCAGCCGTACCCCGTCCACCCGCGCGCGCAGCGCCTTGAGCTTCTCCACGCCTGCGGCCATGGTCTCCTGATCGCGGAAGACCCCGCAGTGATCCTCCATCAGCTTACGCAGGTCGGCCTTGATCACATGCACGCTCTCGCCGGTGCCGGTGCGATCCCAGCGCTGCAGGCGCGCGATGGCTGGTTCCAGGTAGTCCTCGCGCAGCGGGCGATGATTGGGATTCTCGGCCACGTAACGGAGGATGTCGGTACCGGCGGCACGGCCGAACACCAGGATATCCAGCAGCGAGTTGCCGCCGAGCCGGTTGGCCCCGTGCACCGAGACGCAGGCACATTCGCCAGCGGCATAGAGGCCGGGCACAACCTCTTCTGGACCATGCCGGGCCGGTGCCACCACCCGCGCATAGCGGTCGGTGGGGATGCCGCCCATCGCATAATGGGCGGTGGGAAAGACCGGGATGGGTTGCTCGGCCGGATCGATGCCGAGAAAGACCCGGCAGATATCGGTGATACCCGGCAGGCGCTGATGCACCACGGCCGGCCCGAGGTGATCCAGCTTGAGCAGGACATGGTCCTTATCCGGCCCGCACCCGCGCCCCTCGCGGATCTCGGTGACCATCGAGCGGGCGACCACATCGCGGCTGGCCAGGTCCAGTGCCCGCGGGGCATAGCGCTCCATGAAGCGCTCACCATCGGCATTGACCAGGAAGCCGCCCTCGCCGCGGGCGCCCTCGGTGATCAGCATGCCCTTGCCGGCAACCCCGGTGGGATGGAACTGATAGAACTCCATGTCCTGCAGCGGCACCCCGGCGCGCAGGGCCATGGCCATCCCGTCGCCGGTGTTGATGAAGGCGTTGGTGGTGGTGCGAAAGACCTGGCCATAGCCACCGGTGGCGATCAGGGTTGCCTTGGCCTCGATCACCAGCGGCTCGCCGGTCTCGATCTCCAGCACCAGGGCGCCGAGAATGGCGCCCTCGTCGTCGCGGATCAGATCGATGGCGAAGTATTCGTCGAAGAAATGGCTGCGGGCGCGCACATTCTGCTGATAGAGGGTATGCAGAATGGCATGACCGGTGCGGTCGGCGGCGGCGCAGGTCCGCACCGCTTGATCGCCACCGAAGTTCTGGCTCTGACCGCCGAAGGCGCGCTGATAGATCTTGCCGGTGTCGAGCCGCGAGAAGGGCACGCCGGCATGTTCCAACTCATAGACAGTCGGGATCGCCTCGCGGCACATGTATTCAATGGCGTCCTGGTCACCCAGGTAGTCCGAGCCCTTGACGGTATCGAACATGTGCCAATGCCAGTCGTCCGGCAGTACATTGGCGAGGGCGGCATTGACCCCGCCCTGCGCGGCCACGGTGTGGGAGCGGGTGGGAAAGACCTTGGAGACCACGGCCACGCGCAGATCCGCGCTGGCCAGTCGCAGGGCGGCATTGAGCCCGGCGCCGCCGGCACCGAGGATCAGGGCATCGAAGCGTCGATGGGGAATGGGCATGATGTCCTCGGGCGGTGCGTCAGTGGAGTTGGGCCAGGATGATCGCCTGCATGGCCCAGAGGCCGGCGCCGAGCAGGACGAAGGCGGTCAGCGCGAGGGCGACGACGCGGGCCCCGATCGCATTGATATAGTCCATGTACACGTCACGGATACCGACCCAGGCATGGGCCAGCAGCACCGGGATGAATAGCAGCAGCCCGAGGGTGACCAGGGGCGCGCGCACCCAGGCCAGCAGGGCAGCATGGTCGGCCGGCGTGAGCACCAGAAAGACCAGCGCCAGATAGGTCGCAAACAGGCCTAGATAGACGGCGGTGACGCGCTGTACCACCCAGGCCTTGAGGCCAGAGGCTTGACGGCTCATAAGAACATCCCCCCAAGCGCGGCGGCGGCGAGTCCGGCCAGCAGGGCGGCCTTGGCGGTCTGGCGGGCAACCGGGCGCTCGACACCCACGCCGAGATCGATGATCAGGTAGCGGATACCGGCAAACAGGTGGTGCAGCAGGGCCCACAACATCACCAGCAAGCCGAACCGGATCAGCGGATGGCCGACGAAGGCGGCGCTGGCGGCGAAGCCCGCGGGGCCGGACAGGGCCTGGGCGAACAGGGCCGCGGCGATGGGGATCGACAGCACCATCAGCACGCCGCTGATCCGGTGCAGGATCGACACCAGGGCAGAGATGGGCAGTCGGATGCGCCATAGCTCCAGGAAGACGGGACGGGCTTTGGTCATTGTTCTCCTCGGTGGTCTGGGTAAGCGACACCGGCAGGCCCGGCCGCGCGGCCGGCGGGTGACGCCGCCGCCAGCGCCCCAATCTGACCGGCGGCGCTGGGATGGTTCCTGGCACGGCCCGAATGCGCCGTGGTGACGATCGTCATGCATCGGGCGCACCCGACCGATCTCCGTGGCAGCAGCAGGCACAGTCGGTTGGTTCGGCCACCCCGGGGTGGCAGACCGGCGGACTGGGATATTGTGCAGTGCAGCAAGAGTATAGGCCGTTGATCGATCTGACAAGCGGCGGGGTAGCGCCCTTGCGACCCGCTGCCCGCGCGGTCAGGTGGCGGCAACGGCCGGCGCGGGCGGGCCGTCCCGACCGCACCGACCTCAGTCGAGCACCAGCTTGCGCCCGAACGGCTGCTGGCGATGAGCAGCTGCTCCCGGCACTGCCCACAGCACCGGCCAATTCGGGCGGAAATCGGCAGAACCGTCGAGGTCGGTCAGGAACACACCGATGTCGGGGCGAAAGCGGTCGGCCTCGCGCAGCAGCGGCGCGAAGTCGGTGCCGCCGCCACCGATGAAGCGGATCTCGCGCAGGTTGGTACGGCCGGCCTCGAAGGTCTCGACCCCGGTCACCTGCTGATCGCCGATGACGATGGTGACAGCCGACTCGGTGCGCCGGCTGATCGCCTCGATCTCCTGGGCAAAGCGGCCCATCAGGTCGGGCTCGATGGACCCGGAGACATCCACCATCACGACCAGCCGGGCCACCGCGCGGGCAGAACTGATGCCGGGCTCCCAGGGCAGCCGCTGCCCGCCGCGGGCACGCCCCTGGTTGGCGATATAGGAGCGCGCCGGCCGCGACCAGGAGCGCCCCGGCTGGCGCGACAGCCCGCGGGTGAGCAGGGTCCGCAGCAGGTGCTCCCACGGGATGCGCACCTTGGGCAGATCGGCGAGCAACTGCCGCAGCATGGAATGGGCGCCATCGCCAGCATGGCCGCGGGTGACGCGCTCGCGCCATTCCCGCGCCTGCTCCGCCGCTTGCTCCGGGCGCCCGGCATCCGCGGCGGGCAGCAGGTCGGGCGGAGCATCCTCGGCCAGGGCGCGCACCTGGGCGGCGCGGATGCCCGTGCCGGCGCCCGCGTTGTCGCTGTCATCATCCTCGGCGCGGGCACGGCCCCGCTGGCGCGAGCGCTGGTTATCGACGCGCTCGCGGCGCTCGCCACCGCTATCGCCCCACCCGCGCCCGCCGCGACGATCGTCGATGGCGCGATAGAGGCGTTCCACGTCCCACTCCAGCAGCGCCGCCCCAGCGCTGCGCTGTTGCCGCAGGACCGTGAGCAGCAGGCTCTCCAGCAGGACCGCCCGCGGTGACAGCTCGAGCCAGCCGAGATGGCTGAGACTGCTGTTGACGATGGCATCGGCGCAGGTGTTGTAGAGCCCGTGATCGACATCGCCCAAGAGCCGTTGCAGGGCCTCGTAGCGCTGGGCATGCCGCAGGGCAACATGCAGGACCTGATGCGCCACCAGGCCGATCTGCCGCGGCAACGACAGCGCCTCAAAGGCCGGCGCGTAGTAGATGCGGGTGCCATCGTTAGCGGCAGCCAGGGGTTCGGGGTCATCCGGCCAGCGCGCCTTCCAGCCCTGTGGGCGTGGCGCTGGCGACGACTCCGGGGCCGGCAGCTCGGCCACGTCGACGTGCTGTATCCACAGGGCCAGGCCGCCGGTGGAGGGGGCATACTCCACCATCTTCTGCACCGCGCGGGTACCGCGGTGGATATGGAGCGAAACGGATTGGATGCTGGTCATGAGACTTGCCTGCGATGGGAGACGCGCCGTCCGGCGCCGGCGGGGGCGGCCGGCGGCCGCGCCCGGTTGCCAGCCGATTCTTCGGGCCAGCGACAGGTGCAGCCCGCCAAGGATCTGGATGGCATGCGCCGGCAGCCGGCCGCCGGTTCCGAAGTTGCTCCCCACGATGCTCCAGCTTGGCGCTGGCAATGCTGCCGTTGACCCGGGCCGGCTCGCCGCTCAGTTCGTCCTTAATCCGGACCAGCTCACCGCTCAGATTGCCGCACAGTTGCCCCAGTTCCAGCTTCAGCCGGCCCTCCAGCTCCCGCGTCTGGCGGCGCGACGTTCGATTCTCGCGTGCAGATCAATGGCCTTCGCCGTCCCCTACACGCTGCTCGGCATAGCGCCGGTAGGCGGGGCTGGCCAGTACCGTGCCCTCCAGCCCACGCTCCAGGGCCTTCTCCAGCAGGAGTTCCATGGCCAGGGTCTGGGCCTCGCGAATCGGCAGCGGAACCCGCCCGCGGACATCCGGCAACTGTTCGATGATGGCCAACGCCCGGGCCATGCTGGGGGCATCGCTGGCCGCTGCCAGCAGCGCATAGATCATGCCGTAGAGGCCGTCGAGCGAACGTGGCAACAGGGCCGCGGTGGCCGCGCCGGGTTCGGCCGCGAGCAGTGCCACCACGTCCACGCCGGCCTGAATCTCGCGCAGCACGCCAAAGAACTCGGCGGCATTGGCAGCCCCAATGCGACCCTGCACGAAGATCCGCTTGGCATCCTCGGAAAGGCCCGAGCGCAGCACGTTGGAGATATCTTCCCAGCCGCGCGGGCTGGCGCCGATGAGATGATCATTGGCGAGCTGGGTCTGGGTATCGTCGAGCTTGTCTGGACGTACCTTCAGATAGGCCATGACCGCCGGGGCAAAGTCGTGGGCGACCGCATAGCTCAGGAAGGCATCGATGACCGTCTGCACGTTGAAATGGAACATCCGGTCGGCAAGCGCGGTGCCCATGTCGTGGCTGACCGCGCCATGAAAGCTGGCATTGCCGGCCGCCACCACCTGCCAGCCATCGGGCAGCCGGTAATGACCGACGCGACGATCGAGGATCAGTGAATAGGCCGAGATCTGCAGGCGCTGATCTGCCGCGGTCAGCTCGTCGAGGAACAGGATGCCCTCGGGTTGATCCGGGCTCGGCAGGAATTCGGGCGGAAACCAGACCGTCTTGCACTGGGTGTCATCGGCATAGATGGCACCGCGGATGTCCACCGGCTCGATGGTGGTCAGGCGCAGATCGATGAGTGGCACGTCGTAATGGGCAGCCACCTGGGCAACGATGGACGATTTACCGACCCCGCGCGTCCCCCAGAGCATGGAGGCGCGGCGCCGCAGCAGCGGATCGGCATATTGTTCGATGAGCGCCGCCTTGGCCGCGGCGATGGAGACAGGGGGGATATTCACGCGCGATATTGCTCCCGATGGCGAGACTGCTTGCCCGGGCCTCCGGCACGGGACCCGCCGCCGCGGTCGCCCGCTCCCGCAGGCAACGCTCGATGCTCGAGCGTTGCCCTAGCGAACGCCCGCAGGACGCCCGCCTCAGGTGGCGACCCAGGCGGTGGTGGTCAGCGGACGTGGAAACGGCGGCAACTCGATCACCGGCATCTCCGGTAATGCGAACAGACCGATCATCAGGATCGGCGGGGAATGGAAGATCAGCATCCGCAGCAGCGAGTGGTCGTCCAGCTCCAGAAAGCGGACGGCCGGGGTTGCGAACAGCAGGCCCAGCCCCACCAGCAGCGGGATCGCGCGCTGGAAGGTGACTCGCCAGCGGGCACTGCTGTAGCGACTGTGAAACTCCGCCGGCGGTCGCGCCAGGGTGCCGGCAAGATGCTCGATGGCGCGCCCGATGCACTGCTCGGCCGCGGCGCTGCGCGCCGGCTCGTCCTTGGCCACACGCACCGAGCCACGCCAATGCTTGCCGATCTCACGCATTGGCCGCCATTCCCAGCCCAGCACCGCGAATAGGTCCGCCGGTACCTTCAGGCGCTGGTCGCGCTCGGCGTTCAGTTCGAACTCCAGCGGCATGCCGCGGCCGGTCTTGGCATTGAAGCGCAGAATCGTACCAGCCACCCGCGCCTCGGCCCGCAGCAGCGCCACCTGCCAGTAAGGTGCCTGGCCAGGACCCGCAGCCGGGCGCGGCTCGATGCGATAACTGCGGGCGATCGGCACCCCGGCGCGGATCGGGAACTGTCGCGCCGGCGCCACCTGTTCGACCTGCTCCAGCAGCAGGCCCGGATCGGTCCCGATGATCTCCAGGGTCGCGGTCAGACCCGAGGGCGCGGTCAGTGTGCGCACCAGTTGGAACTCGCCCGGATAGGGGTTCTTCAGGGTCAGCACCTCGCGCAGGGCCGGCACCGCCTCACCCCGGTCGCCCGTCTGCGCCGGATGTTCCAGGGGTTTGAAGTCGATCCGCCGTTGCCGCCGGTCGCTGGCCGCCAGGTCCACATGCCGGTTGCGTTGCGTGAACGGCCCGACCAGGGCCAGGATCTCGTGATGGGTCAACGGGATCGGACCCGGCTCGTCGATGACGGTCGGGGCCGGCTCTGGCGGCATATAGACCACGCGTACCATGGGTCACCTCGGCAACAGCCATTGCATGAAACCGTGGCAACATACACGCTGTTGTTTGCCGGTAACAACCCGCGGTGCGCTGGGGCTTGCGCGAGTCGGCGGCAATCCAGCCATTACTAGCCGATCCCAGGTCGAGCATCATCAGATGCCACCGGCGCCGACACGGCAAGGGTCCGACCACACAGCAGCCGTGCGGGGCTCAGAGGGCGTAGACCACCAGTTCGTGGGCGGTCAGCTCCCGATAGATCGCGTCGAGCTGAGCCTTGCTGCGGGCCTCGATGACCACCGTCACCGCCAGCCACTTACCGCCGCTGCTAGCGCGCGTGCTGACCGCGCCAGGGCTCAGTCCAGGGGCGTGGCGGGCGACGATCTCCACCACCACTGCCGCGATGGCACTGTCGGCACGCCCCATCGCCTTGATCGGGAAATGGCACGGGAACCGGTGCAGGGTCTCGTCGTCGGGCGCTGCGGCGCGCGGGCTGGGGGTGTCGCTCATGGGGCCTCCGGCGCCCGCTTGGCGGCCTGATACAGGGCATCCATCCGCTGCCACAACGGCCCTGGCCGGCCACTGCCCACGGCGACGCCATCGAGTCGGGTCACCGGCACCACCTCGCGGGTGGAACTGGTGATCCAGAGTTCATCGGCACTGGCCAGCGCGCCCACCGGGAGGTCGCGCTCGGCGCAGGGAATACCAGCCCCCGCGGCCAGTTCCAGCACCAAGTCACGGGTGATGCCGGGTAGCAGCGCCGGCCCCTTCGGCGGGGTCACTAGCTGCCCGTCGCGGACCATGAAGAGATTACTGGTCGACCCCTCCACCACCAGCCCGTCGCGCACCAGCAGGGCCTCCTCGGCACCCGACGCCGCTGCCTCTTGGCGCAACAGCACCGCCGCCAACAGCGAGACCGCCTTGATGTCACAACGGTGCCAGCGGATATCCTCGCGGAGGATGGCGCTCACCCCCTCCTCAGCGATGACGGGATCACGTGGCGGCAACGGCTTGACCAGCGCGAGCAGGGTTGGTGCCACCCCAGTCGGGAAGCGATGGTCACGCACCGGGGCGGCACCGCGGGTCACCTGGACATAGATGCTCTGATCGGGGATCGCCGCCGGACTGGCCGGTGCATGATGGTCGGCAGCGCCCCCTGCCAGCAGTCGAGTGAAGACCGTCTGCCAGGCGGCCGGTGCCAGCGGGGGCTCCATGCCGATGCCATGCAGGCTGTTTTCCAAACGCTGCAGATGTTGCCGCACCCGCAGCGGACGTCCGGCATAGGCGGGGATGACCTCATAGACCCCGTCGCCGAACAGGAAACCACGATCCAACACCGGGACCAGCGCCTGCTGCGGGGGCACGAAGACGCCGTTCAGAAAGACCTCGTTCATGGCAGATTCATCGCCTTAGAAAACGGCTCCCGCGCACACGGGGGGCCAGGATTGGATCCAGCCGCTGGCGCCGCGCACCGCCTGGCAGACCCGCCCGGACGGCGAGCGGTTCAGAACAGCCGCAGGACGCTATCGGTCAGGCGCCGCAGGACACCGCCGCGGGGAATCTCGGCCAAGGCCACCGCGGGATGACGCTGCACCTCCTCGCCTGCCAGCCGGAAAACGATCTCGCCCACCACCTGCCCCTGCTCCACCGGCGCCTCGATCGAGCCGAGCGGGACCAGTTCAGCGGTCAATTCGGCGTAGCGCCCGCGCGGGATGGTCACCGCCGCGGCCGCCCCCGCCGGCCCCACCGGGAGCCAGGATTCGCGGCCGGACCAGACCCGTAGCCGCTCCACCGTCTCGCCGGCGACATAGGGCCGATGGGTCTCGAAGAAGCGGAAGCCATAGTTCAACAGGGCCAGACTGTCGGCGGAGCGGGCGCGATCGCTGTTGGTGCCCATCACCACCGAGGTCAGGCGCTGGCCGTCGCGCGCGGCCGAGGCGGCCAGACACCAGCCCGCGGCATCGGTGTGTCCGGTCTTCACCCCATCCACGCTCGGGTCCTGGAACAACAACCGATTGCGATTGGCCTGTTTGATGTTGTTGAAGGTGAAATCCGGCAGCTTGTACCAGGCATACTCTGCGGGATATTCACGAATGGTCGCATCCGAGATGATGGCCACATCGCGCGGGGTGGTGTATTGATCAGGATGGGGCAGGCCGCTGGAATTCGCATAGTGGGTACCAGTCATGCCGAGGCGCTCGCCATGGCGGTTCATCAGATCGGCGAAGCTGTCCTCGCTGCCGGCGATATGCTCGGCTAGGGCCACGCAGGCATCGTTACCGGACTGCACGATCACACCAAGCAATAGGTCCTTCACCGAGACCCGGGTATTGACCTCGACGAACATCCGTGAGCCCTTGGTCCGCCAGGCCTTCTCGCTGATGAAGACCTCGTCGTCGAGGCTGAGATTGCCATCCTCGATCTCATGGAAGACCACATAGGCGGTCATGATCTTGGTCAGGCTGGCCGGTTCCATGCGCTGATCGGGATCGGCCGCGGCAAGCACCGCGCCACTGTGATGGTCCACTAGCAGATAACCCGGCGCACTGAGCTGGGGTGGCTCCGGCACGCCAACCTCGGCGCGCGCCAGGGCGGTGAACAGAAACAGGATCGACAACGACAGCAGAAGGCGGCTGGAAGACATGCAGAGACCGCTGAAATGGGACCGCAAAGGGGACAAGGTGACCGATCGGCGCCTGACCGGTTGGGCCGGCACCGGGCTAGTGTAGCGGTTGCGAGCAGCGGCTGGCAGCCGCAGGCGGCGGACGGTCACGCGGCGGGACGCCGGGCGATGCGGACCGCGGCACGCCCGCGCTACTGGGCTTTCAGATCACGGGGGGCGATCCGGCTCAGCGCGCCACCACCAGCGGACGCTGGATGCCGAGCCGGCCGAGTTCGCGGATCAGGGTGCGGGCCTCCGCCTGATCGCTGAAAGGACCGATCTGGACTCGATACAGGGCCGCGCCGGCGTTGCGGTTCGGTTCGCGCAACAGCACCGGGGCGCTGAGCTGTCCGCGCAGGCGCCGGCTGAGGGCCTCGGCATTGGCGCGCTGCCCGAAGGCGCCGGCCTGCACATAGATCGCCCGGTCGCGTCCGGGGGTCGCTACCGCGGGCTGGGAGGTCGCTATCGCGAGCTGGGGCGCCGTGGTCGGCACGGCGACATCTGCGCCCGCCATGGCCGGCCGCGATGCCGGTGCGCCGCGCGCCGCAACCCGTTCCCGACGCGGCACTCGCCCACCATGGTCGCGCGGGTCCACCGAGACCACCTCTACCTGCGCGGTGCCGTTGCGCACCACGCCGAGCTTGCGGGCCGCGGCATAGGAAAGGTCGATCACCCGCTCGCCAACGAAGGGGCCGCGGTCGTTGATCCGCACGACGGCGGTGCGCCCATTCTCCAGGTTGGTGACCCGCACATAGGTCGGCAACGGCAGGGAGCGATGGGCGGCGGTCATCCGGTGCATGTCGTAGACCTCGCCGCTGGAGGTCTTGCGGCCATGGAAGGGCTCACCGTACCAGGAGGCGAGGCCGCGCTCGCGATGATTGCGACTGCTGCGCTGGGTGTAATAGCGGCGACCGAAGACCTCGTAGGATTCCATATTGCCGGTGCGCGCCAGGGGCTCGACCCGCGGCACCGCATCGGGGGCATAGGGACCGTCGGCGTCGGTGCGGCGCGGATTGGCGCCGCAGCCGTCGAGCAGCATCCCGACCAGCAACAAGGTGGCGACCACCGTCGCGTGCGCGGCTGCGCCCGCCATCAGCAGCGGCGGCCCGGCGCCGGGACGAGCACCGGGACGGGCGACAACGCAACGACACCAGTGTCTGCACCGTTGCCAGGTCAAGCCGGCCATGTTCAGTCGCCGCTACGCTGGGTGCCGATCGCCTGGCTCAACTGCAGGACGGCCAGGGCGTAGAGGTTGCTGTGGTTGTAGCGGGTGATGGCATAGAAATTGTCAAGCGTCACCCAGTATTCGGGGCCATCCGCGCCGGCCAATTCGATCAGCGCTGCCGTTGCCGACCCCGGCAGTTCGGCAGCGACGTCCACCCCGGCCGCCCGCAGTGCCGCGACACTGGTGTTGGGGCGCAGCGGGCGGCCACCGCCGATCTCCACCCCGGGCCGCCCGCGGCTCAGATGCGCCGGGGCGGCGATCGGCGCCCCGCGGCGCCAGCGGTGCTGGGCCAGATAGTTGCCGACGCTGCCAATCACATCGGCATTGCTGTCCCACAGGTCGCGGCGCCCATCGCCATCGAAGTCCACCGCGTAGGCGCGATAGCTGGAAGGGATGAACTGGGGCTTGCCCAGGGCGCCGGCATAGGAACCCAAGGCGGTGCGCGGATCGACCTGCTCCTCCCGCGCCAACAGCAGAAACTCGCCGAGTTCCCGGCGGAAGAAATCAGCCCGGCGCGGATAGGCAAAGCCCAGCGTACTCAGGGCATCCAGCGCCCGATAATCCCCCAGCCGCCCGCCGTAATTGGTCTCGATCCCGATAATGGCAACGATGATCCCGGCCGGCACTCCGTAGGCGGCCTCGGCCCGGCGCAGCAGGTCGGCGTTCTCGTTCCAGAAGGCAACCCCGCCGGCAATTCGCTCGTCGGTCAGGAACAGGCTGCGATAGGCATGCCAGGGCCGCGCCTCAAAGGGGCGGTTCATCGCATCGATGATGCGCTGCTCGAAGCGGGCATCGGCCATCAGGGCAGTGACCTCGGCGCGGTCCAGGCCGTGGGCGGCCACCATGTGGTCGATGAAGGCGCGCCGTCCGGCCGCGTAGGCCGTCGGCTCGGCCAGCACGGTCGTGACAGTAAGCAACAGGGACATGAGGAGCAGGGTCAGGGTCGGGATACGCATCGTCGGGGCGGCCGACCGACCGGAGGCGGGCCGGGAAGCGGCGGTGCGGCGGGTGTTCGGACTGGACATCGGGACTCCATCTGTTGTTGATACAACACTTGGAGTATAGGCGCGAAGCCGTTACGATTGAAGGCGTTTGCGATGCGTGTGAATGGACATCACCATGCCAAAGCCGGCCAGAATGGTGACTGCGGAGGTACCTCCGTAACTGATCAGCGGCAGGGGCACGCCGACCACCGGCAACAATCCCACCACCATCCCGGCATTCACAAACAGGTAGACAAAGAAGACCATCGACAGCGCACCGGCCAACAACCGGCCGAACACATCCGGCGCCTTGGCCGCGATATAGAGCCCGCGAAGCACGATGAGCAGATAAAGACCGAGCAACGGCAGCGTGCCCGCCAGCCCCAGCTCCTCGCCGATCACGGCGAAGATGAAATCGGTGGAGCGCTCGGGCAGAAACTCCAGGTGGGACTGGGTCCCTTTGAGCCAGCCCTTGCCCTCGATGCCGCCCGAACCGATGGCGATCTGCGACTGCAGGATATGCCAGCCGGCCCCGAGGGGATCGGACCCGGGATCGAGAAAGGTCAGCACCCGCTGGCGCTGATAGTCACGCATCGCCAACCACAGGATCGGGGCCGCCGCCGCGGCGCTGGCGAGCAGGGTCAGGATCAGCCACCAGCGCAGCCCGGCCAGGAACAGCACCATGGCGCCAGCGCTGCCCACCAGCAAGGCGGTACCGAGGTCTGGCTGTTTGGCAATCAGCAGCACCGGCACCGAGACCAGCCCAGCCGCCACCAAGACGTCGAATAGCCGCGGCGGTAGCGGGCGCCGCGCCAGATACCAGGCCAGGGTCATGGGCACTGCCAGCTTGAGCAGTTCCGACGGCTGAAACCGGACCACGCCAAGGTCCAGCCAGCGCTGGGCACCCTTGCCCACCTCGCCGACGGCAAGCACCGCCAGCAGCAGCAGCAAGCCGATCAGCAACAGCGGCAGCGACCAACGCTTCAGCAGTGCCGGCGGCACCTGGGCGAGGATCAGCATGATCAGGAACGCCAGCCCAAGGCGCAGCGCCTGGCGTTCTACCTGCAGGCGCGAATGGTCGGACGCACTGTAGAGCACCAGCAGCCCCAGGCCGCACAGCAACAGCAGCCCGAGCAGCAGCGGTAGATCCAGATGCAGCCGCGCCAGGTAGCCAGGGCGACGCGGGTCCAGGATCGGTGTCAAACCAGGCAGCGACATGCGCGGATGGCAAGCTCGGGCTGGACCGGCGGTTTAGCGGCCCGAGGAGCTGGCCGCGGCGGTTCCGGGGATCGGTGTGCCACGCAGATAGTAGTCGATGAGGGCACCAGCGATGGGTGCCGCAGTGGCACCACCACCGCCACCATTCTCGACGATCACCGCCACCGCGATGCGCGGCTCCTCCACCGGCGCGAAGGCCACGAACAGGGCATGATCGTGCAGATGCTTGGGCAGCCGGGCCGCGTTGTAGGTGCCACCGCGCAGGCTGAAGACTTGCGAGGTGCCGGTCTTGCCGGCGATTCGGTAATGCGGATTGCGGATGCGCCGGGCAGTACCACCCGGCCCCTCCACCACCGCCACCATCGCATCGATGATCGCCTGCCAATGCTGCGGGTCCTTGTCATCGATCTCGCGAACCTCCATCGGCGTCGGCTCCAGCGGGTCGCCGATACCGGCGCGGGTGGCACGCACTAACCGTGGCACCACGAAACGGCCACGGTTGGCAATCGCGGCCGTAGCCGCGGCGAGTTGCAACGGCGTCGCCAAGAAGGCCCCCTGACCGATGCCGACGATGACCGTCTCGCCAGCGAACCAAGGCTGATTGCGGGTGCGCCGCTTCCATTCCGGCGACGGCAGCAGTCCACCGAGTTCGCCGGCGATGTCGGCCCCGGTGCGCTCGCCGAAACCGAAGCTGGCCAGGTAGCGGTTCATGCGCTCGATGCCGAGATCGGTGGCCAGACGATAGAAATAGACATCGCAGGACTGCACGATGGCCGCGTGCATGGCCAGCCCGCCATGCCCGCTGCGCCGCCAGCAGCGATAGCGGTGGCTCTGGCCCGGCAACTGGAAGGCGCCGCTGCAATGGACACGATCCCGGGTGCCGATGACACCGCTGGCCAGTCCGGCCAAGGCGACGAACTGCTTGATGGTGGAACCGGGCGGATACTGGCCGCGAATGGCACGATTATAGAGAGGTTTCTCCGGGTCGTCGCGCAGCGCGGCGAAGGCGCTGACGCCGATGCCGCCGACGAAGGGATTGGGATCGTAGGTCGGCATGCTGGCCAGCGCCAGGATGCCGCCGGTGTTGGGGTCCAGTGCGACCACCGCGCCGCGCTCGTTGCCCAGGGCCGCCTCGGCCGCCTTCTGCAATTCGATATCCAGAAACAGATGCAGATCGCGCCCTGGTACCGGGGCCGTCTGCCGGCGCCGCTCCAGCACCCGGCCGCGGGCATTGACAACCGCCTGCTCATGGCCGACGCGCCCGTGCAGCCACTCCTCGCGCGCGCGCTCGACGCCGATCTTGCCGATGTGGGTGGAGCCGGCATAGTTGGAGACATCGATCTCCTCCATGTCACGCTCGCTGATACGGCCCACATAGCCGACCACATGAGCGGTGTGCTCACCCTCAGGATAGTAGCGTGAGAGGTCGGCCTGAATATCGACGCCGGGGAAGCGATGACTGACCACGGCGAAGCGGGCGCGGTCCAGATCGTCCAGATCGAGGCGGATCGGCACCCCCTCGAAGCGACGCCGATGGGGCAGCAGACGGCGGAAGCGCTCGCGGTCGAGGTCGCTGATCGGCAGCACCTGCCCCAGGGCCTCGATGGTATCGTGCAGGTTCGACACCTTCTCCGGGGTAATGGTCAGCGAATAGGAGGGCACGTTGTCGGCTAGAAGTACGCCGTGGGCATCGTAGATCAGCCCGCGGCTCGGCGGCAGCGGTTGGATACGGATGCGATTGTCTTCCGAAAGGGTCGAGAAGCGCTCGTGTTCATGGACCTGCAATTGCACCAGCCGGCCCACCACGGCGGCGAGAGCCAGTACCGCCAGCAGCGCCACCATCAGGGCGCGCCGGGTGAACAGGGATGCATCCTCGCGGTGGTCGGTGAAATCGAGTTCAGGCATGCAGTCGGGACGCGGGTGATGAGAGGGATCGACGGCCGGGGGCGACGCTGCTGCCGCCGGGCGCGGCAGCGCATCGACCTGGACCGGTCAGAACCGGAATCGGCACCAGGAACGGGCGCAGCCAGCAGCGGACATTCCCGCTACTGATCGGTCGTACCGACCCGAAACCGCTGGCGCAGGCGCTGCAACACGGTTGCCAACCAGGGCCACAACAGCATACCGACGAAGGTCGGCAACCAGTAGTTCAAGGCCGGCGTCGGCTGGCCAGCGGCACCCAGCAGCCACAGCGAGAGCAGACGCTCCAGCAGCAGCAACAGCCAGACCGACACCGCCTGCTGCCAAAGCGGAAACGGCAAGATGCGCTGGTGCAGTTCCAGGGTTAGATAAGCGACTACCGACAGGCTCAGGGCATGACCGCCCAGCAGCGAGCCGGCTACCACGTCCTGGAGAATACCGGCGCCAAAGGCCCAAAACACACCAACCCGCGTGGGTAGGGTCAGGGTCCAGAAAATCAGCGTTAACGCCAGCCATTGCGGCCGATAGGCGCTGGCCCAGACCGGCATCGGCAGTACACTCAGGCACAGGGCGACAAACAGGGTCGCAAGGATCAGGCCAGTACCCTGGGGGGGCGCGCCGCTCATGGTTGCGGCCCCGGCGCCCGCTGCGGCGGGTCGTCCTGCGACCCTGCCTCGGCGGCGCTCAGCACCCCATCGGCAAGCGGCGGCGTGAGGGTCCAAACCAGCAAGACCTCATGGCTGCGATCCAGGCGCGCGGTGGGCTCCGCCAGTACGGTCGCGAACTGGCTGTTGGGATCATCGTCCACCAGAGTCACCCGCGCCACCGGATAGCCGGGCGGAAACACCCCGCCCATGCCAGACGTGACCAGCAGATCGCCGCGGCGGATATCGGCATTCTTGGGCAGATGCGAGAGGTTCAGCTGGTTGACGATGCCGCTACCAGTGGCAATGGTCCTTAGGCCGTTGCGATTGACCTGTACCGGCAGCGAATGAGCGGGATCGGTAATCAGCAACACGGTCGCCGTGAGTGGGCTGGTGGCGACGACCTGCCCCATCACCGCGTTGGCATCGAGCACCGGCTGGCCCACGTAGACCCCGTAGAGCGAGCCCTTGTCCACTAGCACCTGCTGGCGGTACGGGGCCAGGTCCACCGACAGCAATTCCGCCACCAGAACCCGCTCGCCGAGCTTTAGCGACGAACCCAGCAGATCCCGCAGCCGGCGATTCTCCGCCAGCATCGCCTCGAACGTCTGCATGCGCCCGCGCAACTCCAGGTTTTCGCGCTCCAGCAAGGCATTACGCTCGCGCAGGTCAGCCTCGGTGGCCAAACGCCCGTCCATGGCGCGGGCCAGGCGGCTCGGCAGCGCCGCCAGATAATGCACTGGATAGACCACCACCGAGAGGGTTGAGCGCAGCAAATCGAGGTGCTGATAGTGCCGATCGGCGATGATGAGGGCGAGCGACAGGGTCACCGCGACCGCGAGTCGCAGCAGCGGTGATGGCCCTCGAACAAACAGCGGCTTGATGGCCCCTACCTCCGCGCCGCCGACCCGGGCCGACGGCAACCAACCCGTTGCGAGCACATGCGCATGCCCCCCGACCCTCGGTCAGCGGCCCTTGGCATGGCCCGCGACCGGCCTCGGCCACACCTGGCTCTATTCGCTGGTGAATAGATCTGCCCCGCGCTGATCGATCATCTCCAAGGCCTTGCCGCCGCCGCGGGCGACGCAGGTCAGCGGATCTTCGGCGATCACCACCGGCAGGCCGGTCTCCTCGGCGATCAGACGATCCACATCCCGCAACAGCGCTCCACCACCGGTGAGCACGATACCCCGCTCAGCCACATCAGCCCCCAATTCTGGCGGCGTCTGCTCCAGCGCCTGGCGCACGGCGCTAACGATACCCGACAGCGGTTCCTGCAGAGCCTCGAGAATCTCGTTGCTGTTGAGGGTGAAGCTGCGCGGCATGCCCTCGGCCAGGTTGCGCCCCTTGACCTCGATCTCGCGCACCTCGTTGCCGGGAAAGGCCGAGCCGATCTGATGCTTGATCCGCTCGGCGGTAGCCTCGCCGATAAAGGTGCCGTAGTTGCGGCGCACGTAATTGATGATGGAATCGTCGAAGGTATCGCCGCCGACTCGGATCGAGGTGGAAAACACGATGCCATTGAGAGAGATCACCGCCACTTCCGAGGTGCCGCCACCGATGTCGATCACCATCGAACCGCGCGGCTCATGCACCGGCAGTCCAGCGCCGATGGCCGCCGCCATGGGCTCGTCGATCAGATAGACCTCGCGGGCGCCGGCCCCGGCGGCAGACTCTTTGATTGCGCGGCGTTCCACCTGGGTCGAGCCGCAAGGCACGCAGACCAGCACCCGGGGACTCGGGCGGATCAGTCGGCTCTCGTGCACCTTGTGGATAAAGTACTGGAGCATCTTCTCGGTGACCGTGAAGTCGGCAATCACGCCATCTTTCAGCGGGCGGATGGCGGTGATGTTCTGCGGCGTACGCCCCAGCATCAGCTTGGCCTCCTCGCCCACGGCGGCCACCGAGCGGCGCCCGCCCTCTTGCTCGGTGCGGATCGCCACCACCGAAGGCTCATTGAGCACGATGCCCTGCCCGCGGGTATAGATGAGCGTATTGGCAGTCCCGAGATCGATCGACAGATCGTTCGAGAACAACCCACGGAAACGTCGGAGGAACATCGGTGGTTTACCCCAAGGAAGAATGGCTTCCACTCAGACAGACGAGCAGACGGGCCCGGCGAGCGCGCCCAGACAAGCGGGCGGAGGCGGCACCGCGCACGAGCGATAGCAATGCTGAACGACGACAAGACAGCGGCGGCCGAGCCCCGCCGCCAAGTGCTGGAAATGCACGCCCGCAGCCCGGCGAAGGCCCGCGGGCGACCCTGGCGGCCGGGCCGACGCAGCGAGCGGTCCGCCGGCGCAACCGCCGGGACGGCCAGCAGCGATGCTGCGGTATGGCGACTAGCGGCACCGGCGGACACGCCCGCCGGTGCGCCCATTCTATACCCGCCGCACCGGCTGCGGGCCGGGGACATCGCTCCCGCCGCTAGTGCACGGTCAATCGCTGACAGTGATCGCTGCCAACGGCGACAGCAGCGGGCTGGCGCAGGTGAGGGAGGCGGACCGCTCGCTCGCTACTGACGCCCCCCGGAAGCGCCGTCACACTCGTCCCCTGCAGCCGACGGTCCGGGCGCGGGCGCGTAATCTAGCAATGCCATCGCGGCCGGGCAAGGCACGACTGCCACGGTCATCCGCCAGCGTCGGCGGGGCAGTCCTGCACTAGCGCCGAAGGGGCCGACGCGCCGCGTTTACCGTGGCAATGTGATAGCGTGCGCGGCGGGGAGCGCGTCCGCCGGTCGCGGCCCCGCCACCGACGCCCCGCCACCGACGCCTAGAACAGACTGATGAACCTCGACCGCAGCGACGTTGCCAAGATCGCCCAGCTCGCCAAGCTCGCCGTCGATGACGCCGAACTCGAGCATTACGCCACCGAACTGACCAGCATCCTCGGACTGGTCGAGCAGATGAACGGCATCGACACGACCGGGGTCGAGCCGATGGCCCACCCACTGCACCAGAGCCAGCGTCTGCGCCCGGACCTGGTCACCGAAGCGGATCAGCGCGAGCGCTTCCAGCGCCTCGCCCCCCTGTCCGAGGGCGGGCTCTACCTGGTCCCCCGGGTAGTGGAATGACCGCAACCGCAACCTGAGCCCCACGCACGCATGCACGACCAATCCCTCGCCGCGCTGGCCGCCGGGCTGCGGGCGCGCCACTTCTCCAGCCGTGAACTCACCGAGCATTACCTGGCTCGGATCGAGCGCCTGGATGGCGCCCTGAACAGCTTCATCACGGTGACCGCGGATGCCGCCCGCGCCGCCGCCGATGCCGCCGATGCCGCCCTGGCTGCCGATCGGGCCGGCCCGCTCACCGGCATCCCCATCGCCCACAAGGACATCTTCTGCACCGCCGGGATTAGGACCACCTGCGGCTCGCGCATGCTGGAGCACTTCATCGCCCCCTACGAGGCCACCGTGAGCGCTCGGCTCGCGGCCGCCGGGGCCGTCGTGCTGGGCAAGACCAATATGGACGAGTTCGCGATGGGCTCCTCCAACGAGACCAGCTACTACGGCCCGGTGCACAACCCGTGGGACCTGACCCGCGTCCCTGGCGGCTCCTCCGGCGGCTCGGCCGCCGCGGTCGCCGCACGCCTTTGTGTCGCCGCGACCGGCACCGACACCGGTGGCTCCATTCGCCAACCGGCGGCCTTCTGCGGCATCACCGGCATCAAACCCACCTATGGGCGCTGTTCACGCTGGGGCATGATCGCCTTTGCCTCCAGCCTGGATCAGGCCGGCGTGCTCGCCAACAGCGCTGCCGATGCCGCCGTGCTGCTCGGCGCCATGGCCGGCTTCGACGCACGCGACTCTACCAGCGTGGACCGTCCGGTCCCGGACTATGTCGCCGGGCTCGATGCCGACCTCGCCGGCCTGCGCATCGGCCTGCCGCAGGAATACTTCGGTGCCGGCCTCGACGCTGGCGTCGCTGCCGCGGTCACCGCCGCCATCGGCGTCTATGAATCCCTCGGCGCGACGGTGAGCGACATCAGCCTGCCCAACAGCCCGCTGTCGGTCCCGGTCTATTACGTCGTCGCCCCGGCCGAATGCTCATCCAACCTCGCCCGCTTCGATGGCGTGCGCTACGGCCATCGCTGCGCCGACCCCAGCGACCTCGACGACCTCTATCGGCGCAGCCGCGCCGAGGGCTTCGGCGCCGAGGTCAAGCGGCGCATCATGATCGGCACCTATGCCCTGTCCGCCGGCTATTACGATGCCTATTACCTCAAGGCCCAGCAGGTCCGGCAGTTGATCGCCGCCGACTTCCGACGCGCCTTCGAGCAGGTGGACCTGATCATGGGACCAACCACCCCCACCACCGCTTTCGCGCTCGGTGCCAAGACCAGCGATCCGGTGGCCATGTATCTGAACGACATCTACACCATCGCCACCAACCTCGCCGGCTTGCCCGGGCTGTCGCTCCCGGTGGCCCCGGTCGCTGGCCTGCCGGCCGGGCTGCAGCTCATCGGTAACTATTTCGCCGAGGGCCGCCTACTCAACGCCGCCCACCGCCTGCAGCAAGCCACCGACTGGCATCAGGCACGACCGGCGGGGTTCGCGTAGAGTCGGCCCCGTATCACCGGCCCGGCGCAACAGACATCCAGGCCGGGCCAGGCGAATCGTGCCACCACACCAGCATCAAGGCCCCCGGCATGCAATGGGAAACCGTCATCGGGCTGGAGATCCATACCCAGCTCGCCACCGCCTCCAAGATCTTCTCCGGTGCCGCCACCGCCTTCGGCGCCGCCCCCAATACCCAGGCCTGTGCGGTGGACCTGGGCCTGCCCGGCGTGCTGCCGGTGCTGAACCTGGGCGCGGTGCAGCGCGCGGTGCGCTTCGGGCATGCAGTTGGCGCACAGATCGCCTCGCGCTCGGTCTTCGCGCGCAAGAATTATTTCTATCCGGACCTCCCCAAGGGCTATCAGATCAGCCAGTATGAATTGCCCATCGTCGGCCGCGGGGCGATCGAGATCGTGCTCGCGGACGGCAGCAGCCGGCGCATCGGCATCACCCGCGCCCATCTGGAAGAGGACGCCGGCAAGTCGCTGCACGAGGACTTCCACGGTCTGACCGGGATCGACCTCAACCGCGCCGGCACCCCGTTGCTGGAGATTGTCTCCGAACCCGACCTGCGCTCGCCGGCCGAGGCGCTCGCCTACGCCCGCGCCATCCATCAACTGGTGCGGTGGATCGGCATCAGCGACGGCAATATGCAGGAGGGTTCGTTCCGGGTCGACGCCAATTGCTCGGTGCGCCCGGCCGGCAGCACCGCCCTCGGCACCCGCACCGAGATCAAGAACCTAAACTCCTTTCGGTTCCTGCAGAAGGCGATCGAGTTCGAGGTAGCACGCCAGATCGAGCTGATCGAAGACGGGGGTGAGGTGACCCAGGAGACCCGCCTGTATGATCCGATTAGGGACGAGACGCGCCCGATGCGCAGCAAGGAGGAGGCCAACGATTACCGCTATTTCCCCGATCCGGACCTGTTGCCGGTAGAGATCGATGCCGACTTCATCGCTGCCGCCACCGCCGATCTGCCGGAACTGCCGGCGGCGCTGCGGGCGCGCCTGTGCAGCCAGTACGGCCTGTCCGCTTACGATGCGGCGCTACTGACCGCCAGTCGCGAGACCGCGGACTATTTCGCGGCGGCGGTGGCAGCGGGCGGCGATGCCAAGCTCGCCGCCAACTGGATCAACGGCCCCCTGGCCGCGGCACTGAACAAGGCCGGCCTGGAGATCGCCGCCAGTCCGCTCGCGCCGCAACACCTGGCCGGACTGCTAGCGCGGATTCAGGATGGGACCATCTCCGGCAACATCGCCAAGCAGGTCTTCGAGGGCATCTGGGCTGCCGAAGGCGATGCGGATGCGATCATTGCCGCGCGCGGGCTGACCCAGATCACCGACAGCGGCGCCATCGCCGCGATCATCGACGGCATCCTGGCTGCCCATCCCGAGCAGGTGGCACAGTATCGCGCCGGCAAGGAGAAGGTGTTCGGCTTCTTTGTCGGCCAGGTGATGAAGCAGAGCCGGGGCAAGGCCAATCCCCAGCAGGTCAATGCCCTGTTGCAGGACCGCCTGACACCCCGCGAAGACACCGAATGAGCAGCCTCAGTCGTCGTCAGCGGGCCGTTCTGCCGCCGGCCCGATATTGAATGCAACCGACAGGCGCAGGGCATCGCTGCCATTGGGCTCGACACCATGGGGCAGCGTGGGTGGAAACAACAGCAGCAGTCCCGGTTGCGGGGTCACCCGCAGCTGAAACGGAGGCGCCGCAAACAGCAGATCACCGCAGCCAGGCGGCGTGCTGACGTAATAAACGCCGGAGAGCAGCTCGTCAGACTCGGCATGGGTGTGCACGCTGGTGGCATCGCCGGGCGCCATGGCGTTGAGCCAGAATCCGCAGCGTAGCGGCCCTGACGCGACCGCCGCCGGCAGGCCGGTACGCCGGGGCCAGTCGCGGGCGCACTGCAACGAGAAATCCAGCACTGCCTCCACCCCGGGTAGGCGTTCGGGATCGAGGTAGAGATTTTCGAAGCGCCCGCCGACGAAATGACTGCGGCGCGCGAAGTCGTCGGTCGCGAGGCCGGCAAAGGCGCCGAGCAGGCCGGCATTGATCTGCTCGGCGTCGGGCAACCAGGCGGCGAGGATGGGACCCGGAGGCTGTTGGATCAGGGCGGACATGCGGAGTCTGTCGGTGCCAATGCTGGTTCCAGTCCTGTCGCTCACACCCTCGCCGGCCCAGCTGCAGGGCGCGCGGGTCCCGGCGAAGCGCACAACTTCTATGGTCCTGGTCAGATGGTTGCCGGCAACGCGCTGAAACGGCGCTCGTGCTCAGCGCGGCTGCGGGTGATGCAATCCTCGATGGAGACGCCGAGGAACCAGTTACCGGTGACTCCGATGGCGGTATTGGCCAGCGCGACATCAAGTGCGGCAATCACTTGCAGATGCCCGCGGCGCAGGCTCGGCAGACGATTGCTGATCTGCGCCGTCGCGACCACCTGCGCCGGCGTCGTCGTCAGGGCGGCACAGGCAGCCGCCAGTTGCTGCGCCTGATCGAACAGCCCGCCAGGAAAATGGAAGGCAAAGCCGCGATACCGGGGGTCATCCAGGAAGTCTCGCGATACCGCCGACAGGAATTGCCCGTCTACGCTGATCAACCCAGCCAGCGGTGGCACCGGCAGGTCCTCCTTGGCAAAGACCAGCAACCGGGTATCGATCTCGGCCATACCGATGCCGGCAACGACAGCAGCGGCCTGCGGATTGACCTCCGCCAGCAGGGACGCGGCCACGTCCGGGGCCACCGCCAGGGTCAGCCGGGGGCTACTGAAGGTATCGCCGCCTTCCAGTTGCACCAACACCCCGTCGCTCCGCGGGTGAATCGCGCCGACGCGAGCGCCCAGGCGCAGCTCGATGCCGGGTTGGGCGGCGATGGCCTGCGGGATGTCGCTCAGCCCGCCGGGCATGCTAAAGCTGCGCAGGATGTCCTTGCGACGAGGCTTCTTGCGAAACAGCGCCTCGGCGGGGTAGTCATCGGCGTTCTGGCAGATCACGGACCGGAAGGCTGGCCCGAACAGGTCGCGGTAGTTCTTCTTTCCCAGCACCCTGCCGTAATACTCGGCAACGGTCTTTTCCTCCTTGGGACTCGTGAACAACCGCGGCAGCGCGCCAAGCAGTTCCAGCGGATGCAGGGCAGAGACGATGCCCCGGCGTCGCCCGCCGCGCCATAGTCGATAGCCGAGTTTGGCTTTTGCGGTGATGCGCCCGAGCAGCCCGAGCCGCTCCATGATCGCCAGCAGGTTGCCGTAGCTGTTGAAGCAACTGTGGCTGCCGGCCTCGACCCAATAGCCATCTAGGGCGTTGAAACGATGGGTCTGCATGGCGCCGCCAGGGCGCTCGGCGGCATCGAGGACCAGCGTCTCCTGGCCAGCGTACGCCGCGTAGTGGGCAGCGGCGAGCCCGCTGATACCCGCACCGACGACGACATGGTCATAGTGATGATCGTGCATAGAAACTGCTCACTCGCGGCACCGGGCCGCCAATCGTAATCGCCGGGCCGTGACTGAAAAGCTCGGGCGCTAACGGGACCGGCAGGAGCGGTGGTGCAGAAGCGAGACCGGCGATCGCTCGTCGCACTCATCCAGCGGCTTGCCGGGCGGCGCCAGCGACAGGACGGCAGTGAGGTCTGCCTCGGCGACGCGATCAGCATCGGCATCGGCATCGAGATCGAAAGCAGCCGCGGCGGCGGCATCGAATGCTGCCGACGGCACCGGTGGTGCTGGCTCGCGATCGGGCGGCGGTGGCAGGCCAACTCAGCCGAGGCGCCCGGGGCGAGCTGCCCGCAAAAGGTGACATCGCACAGGGTTTCCGACAGCAGCAGCACGGTACGACGGGTAACGGTCGCTGGTTCAGATCCCGCGAGCGGAGGACTGGTACCGCTGGCGACTCCGGTGGCAGGGGCGCGTGGCGGCAGGCGTTGTGCGCCCCCGGCCGTGCGGGTCAGAGCGGTCGCGACAGGGTGAAGGCCCCACGGATATCACCCTCGGCGAAGCCGCGCGCCTCATCCTCAGGATAAGCCTTGTCGATGGCTTGCGCCAGATCGGGCTCGATCTTGCTGCCATGACAGGTCAGGCAGAGCGGAGCGGTGGGGATAGCGCGCATGACTCGGTAGGTCTGACCGCCGTTGTCGTCAGTGATCACCTCGGCAAAGGTCAACTCGGTGACCGATTCGCCGGCCGCCTTGCGCGCCTCGAACTGCTCCAGCACGCCGCGCTCCCAGGCATCCGGGGCATTCTCGGGATTGCGGACCTTCAAGCTGGTGCGGCCAACGGTCCAGCCGGAGTCGGCGGAGAGTTCCGCGGCGATGGCTGGGGCACGTTCCTGGCAGACCGCGACCGCCGCGATGGGGCCGTCGTCGCCGAGGGCGGCAGTCAGTTCACGCATCAGGTTGCCAGCGAACAGCCCGATAGTCGCCTGGGCCTCCTCGTCGTGCAACGACTCGGCGGCCCATGCGTTGGGGCCGAGGCTCAGGGCCAGGCTCAGAGCCAGGCTCAGGGTCGGAATGAGGGACAGACGAGGGTACTGGGTAGCGGGGGTGCGCATGGCTACGGCTCCTGTTGGCTGACGAATGATCGGGGCTCGCGCGGGGTTGGCATGGTTTGGGATCGACCCGGGGCCGGCACCACCGCCGATGCGGCAGTGACCGAACAGCCTGGCATGGACCATGGCTGCCCGCAAGCAAGTTGCACGGCCGCGGCGCGCGGACCACGCAGCGGGCGAAGGTCCGTCGCAGCTGACGTTTGCGGTCTGCGAGGAACGCACACCGCGGCGAAAAAGTTATGTGCAGCGTATCTATAATACAACACTCCGACACCACCGAGGGCGTGATGCAGGCAGTCCGTGGTTGGTTCGACCAGCCGGGGGCAGCGGCATCCGCTGCCTGCCAGCCAGTGTAGACGGCGACGAGACCTTTTCACCCAACTTCCTGCAGCGGGTCGACCCAGCGCTGCCGCTGGCCAATCTCGATCATACCGATGAGCGCACCCACCCGTCGCGGCCGGCACCGGTGCCGAAAATTGCTTTATTACAAGGGTTTCTGTCGCCGCCTCAGCGGCGAACTTTCGTCGTTAGGCGGTCTCAAAACGAGTGAGCTCCCAGGAGCTCTCTGACTCCTTGTCGTATTCCCCGCCTCTGGCGGGGTTTTTTTGCGCACCTTCCCGTGCACGACATCATCGGGCCGACCTCGGCCTCACGGGCCGCCAGCAAGCGGTCATCGTCGATGTCGTCTCGATGCATGATTGATAACATCAATACTCGAAATAGTAGTCGGCCCGTCCGGGCTTCTGGCACACTCGGGCCGGTGCAGCGCTGCCGACGTATCGGGAAAGCCTTCAGTATTCAATATCTCCCGACCACGGACCCCGCGCCCGCGGGGCGCGGCGGACGGGCTGCGAACAGCCCGCTTGTTAGGTTGCCAGGCACAGCATGCCTGGTCGTCCATATCGGGCGAGCAAGGGCTGCCGCGCCCGACCGCGGCACTGTTCCTGCATGACTAAATCCGGTGGCAGGGATCGGCGGGCACGCTGCTGAACGGGGGTCAGCCAGCAGTAACCGACCAGACCCTCGGCAACCAGCAACCAGGTCCGATACCGGCCGATCGTAGCCCGGTCATGGCATCATGACCTGGCATGCGGTACTCGCTGCCGGTGCCAGCCAAGCGGGTCGCCGTGCTGCTGCACCGCCCCGCCAGTAGGGCTGTCCCGGCTGGCCGCGGGGGGCGCGTTGCGACGAGGATCGTCGTCGCGATCGTGCGCTGCGGCGAGACCGGCGCAATGTCGGTCGCAATGGGCGTCTGTGCCCTAAACCGGTGCGCCAAGGCACCATCGATGCGACGATCTGACTCAACATGGCGCAGCGCGCGGCCCCGACTCAGACGGGGCAGGCACGCGCGGCGACCGTGCGCGACAACCGGGAGTAGCTTGCATGGCTTCGAACATGATCACCATCACCAACAATGCCGACGGCAGCAGTCACGAGTATCCACTCAAGACCGGCACCCTCGGGCCTGGCGCGGTAGATATCTCTGCCCTCTATCGGGATGCCGGTATCTTTACCTATGATCCCGGCTTCATGGCCACTGCAAGCTGCCACAGCGCCATTACCTATATCGACGGGGAACAAGGGGTGCTGCTCTATCGTGGCTATCCCATCGAACAGCTTGCCACCCGTGCCAGCTTCCTCGAGGTAGCCTACCTGTTGCTGTACGGCGAACTGCCCCAGGAGCGGCAACTGCTGCATTTCGAGCGCGACATCATCGAACACATGATGATCAATGAGAACCTGAAGAACTTCCTGAACGGGTTCCATTACGACGCGCACCCGATGGCTATCCTGTGTGGCGTGGTAGGCTCCCTGTCTGCCTTTTATCACGAGGCAATGGACGTCAACGATCCCGACTACCGCGATATCTCCGCCCGGCAACTGATCGCCAAGGTCCCGACCATCGCCGCCGCCGCCTACAAGCACAGCGTCGGCGAGCCAATCATGTATCCGCGCGACGAGCTGCGCTATTGCGCCAACTTCCTGCACATGATGTTCGCGACCCCGCGCGCGGACTTCAAGCCGGACCTGATCGCGGAGAAGGCGCTGAATCTGCTGTTCATCCTCCATGCCGACCACGAGCAGAACGCCAGCACCTCGACCGTGCGCCTGGCCGGCAGTTCCGGCGCCAATCCCTTCGCCTGCGTTGCCGCCGGCATCGCCTCGCTGTGGGGGCCGGCCCATGGCGGGGCCAACGAGGCGGTGCTCGACATGCTGTTGGAAATCGGCGATGTCGCCAACGTGCCCAAGTTCATCGCCAAGGCCAAGGACAAGGACGATCCCTTCCGGCTCATGGGTTTCGGCCACCGGGTCTACAAGAACTACGACCCCCGCGCCAAGATCATTCGTGAGGTCTGCCATCAGGTGCTCGAGGAGGTTAGCGGAGCCGGCGATGACCCCCTGTTCGAACTAGCCATGAAGCTGGAGGAGATCGCCCTCAACGACGAGTACTTCGTCGAGCGCAAGCTCTATCCCAATGTCGACTTCTACTCCGGGATCATTTACAGCGCCCTGGGCGTGCCGCGCAATATGTTCACGGTGATGTTCGCTGTCGCCCGAACCGTGGGCTGGGTCACCCACTGGACCGAGATGATGAGCGATCCCGCCAATCGCATCGGCCGCCCACGCCAAGTCTATAACGGCCCCGAGCGGCGCGATTACCTGCCTATCTCTAAACGCTGAGCATTACTGCGCCGGCTGACAAACGCCGCGGAGCAAGCAATCGCCCTGACCGGCTCGGCGAGTCTTCGCCGGGTCGGCTAGGCTAATCCGGCGCCGGGTCCTCGGGCAGGCTCAGCAACTGTTCCAGGTCGCGCTGCCCGAGTCCCGGATCAGGGCGCTCGGAGACGGTGCTCAGGGGAGGATTGCGCTGCGCCCGCACCGGCAACACTACCAGCTCCACTGGCACCTCGCCGGCAATGAACGAAAACACCGGATGGCTCTGGATCTTGCCGTCGGCATAGCGCAGTGCGGTCTCCCCTTCCTGCCAGGGGATACCGCGATCGATCAACGCAAAGACCACCTCGGCCGGATCATCGGCAAACAGTCGCAGCTCCAGTCCCCGCTCACGCCGGGTAGTGCCACTGACCGGCGCCCCCACGAGGCGCGGCGCAAACGCGGCAAAAGTCTGCATTGCCGCCAGCGCCTGAATCCGGAGCGCAGTGGTCACCGCGCGCCGTTCTGCTGCATGGAACAGCCGGTACTGACGCTGCAGGGCCACCTCGATCTCGGCATGATCCGGCCAGCAACGCCGGTCGGAGACCCCCAGACGGCGCGCTGCCTTGCGCCGGGCGCGCTCCGCGTCGAGCCCCTGCTCAGCCATCATCCGCGCGGATTCATACGCTAGATGCTGTCGCCGCACCTCCCGGCGGCCCACCGCCGTCATCGCATCCGCCGCGCCGCCGCGCCCCTGACGTTGCGGCGTACCACCACGGTGCCGATCTTGACCACGTGCCATCTCAGTGTCTCGCGCACGCGTGCGCGTGGCGGTCGACCGCTCGGAAACCCTGGCCAACGCCGACGACTACGCCACCCGGCGCGAGCGGCGTCGACGCCGCCGACTCATGACGCCGCACGATCGCAACGGACTGTTTCTTCTCTGCCACTTGCAAATGCCGCAAATCTGATATATCAACAAATCGGCTGAGCGCTGCCCGCCGTGCCTTTTCTAACTGCAGCCACGACAGCCGCGCCACCCTTCACCCAGACCCTGAATCGTTGGATATGTTCGGTCTACGCCGCAAGCAACGGCCGCTCCTCGGTATCGATATCAGCTCGACCGCGATCAAACTGATCGAGTTGGCCAGCACACCGGACACGGCAGACGAATTCTATCGGGTCGAGACCTTCGCCATCGAACCCCTGCCGGCCAACGCCGTAGTCGAGAATAAGTTGGCCGATGTGGAGAGCGTCGGCCAGATCATCGCCCGCGCCGTCTCCCGCTCCGGCACCCGCGCCAAGCGCACTGCCGTCGCCGTCTCCGGCTCCGCCGTGATCACCAAGGTCATCGCGATGAATGCGGCCTTGAGCGATGCGGAAATGGAGGCGCAGATTCAACTCGAAGCCGATCAGTATATCCCCTATCCGCTGGAGGAGGTCAACCTGGACTTTGATGTCCTCGGCCCCACGGCCGGAAACACCGAGATGGTGGATGTCCTTTTGGCCGCCTCGCGCCGCGAGAATGTCGATGACCGCGTGTCGGCACTGGAGATCGCCGGCTTAGTCGCCGAGATCGTCGATGTCGAGGCCTATGCGATGGAGAATGCCTGCGGCCTGTTGCTCGGCGGCATCGGCAATGACATCCGTGAACAGACCGTGGCCGTGGTCGATATCGGCGCCACCACCAGCCTCCAAGTCCTGCACGCCGGGCGAACGGTGTATACCCGCGAGCAAAACTTCGGTGGCAACCAGTTGGTCGAGGAGGTCCAGCGACGCTACACCCTGTCTCTGGAGCAAGCGCTGGAACGTATCGAGACCGACAAGCTGCCGGAAAACTATCACATCGAGGTGCTCGGTCCGTACCAAGAGGCATTGGCCCAGCAGATTGCCCGCGCCCTGCAGTTTTTCTATTCCGCCAGCAGCTTCAACCGCGCCGATCACATCATTCTTGCCGGCGGTGCCGCCAGCATCCCGCATATCGATGCGCTGATCGAGGAGCGGCTCGGCTTTCCGGTGGCCATCGCCAACCCCTTCGAACAAATGGCCATCGGTCCACGGGTGAATCAGGCAACACTGCAGCGAGCAGCGCCGTCGCTGATGGTCGCCGTGGGCTTGGCCCTGAGGAGCTTCGGCTGACATGACTCGCATCAATCTCCTGCCCTGGCGCGAGGCAGAGCGGCGCCGCCGGCAACGCGAATTCGCCATTGCCGGCGGCCTCACGTTCGGCATGTTCCTGCTATTCGGTCTCGGCCTCTATTTTCAGATCGAAATGATGATCGCGAGCCAGGATGCACGCAACCGCTTCCTTGGCGATGCAATCGCCATCCTCGACGTGCGCCTCCGCGAGATCGAAAAACTCGAGGAAACCAAGGCCAATCTGCTCGCGCGCATGCATGTCATCCAGGAACTGCAAGCCATTCGTCCCGAGGTGGTCCACCTGTTCGACGAGGTAGTGGAGGCCATGCCCGAGGGGGTCTTTCTGACCCGGATGGTACAGACCGGCACCAACGTCGTAGTCGAAGGCCGCGCACAATCCAACGCACGCGTCTCGGCCCTGATGCGCGCAATCCAGGCGTCGCCCTGGATCAGCGATCCGCAACTGTTGCTCATCGAGAACAAGAATCAGACCGGCACCGGCCTCAGTCATTTCCGGCTGGGTTTCCGACAGCAGCGGCGCGACGAGATAATTCCCGATGGCTTTTCCGGATCTCGGGTGATCTTACCAATCCTGGCGAATTCCCAGTAGCTGACAAACCTGGCTGACGAGTTCGATCGGGCGGCTCGAACAGTGGCTGATCCGGGTCGGGCATGTGCCACTAACAACCTGAATGAAGCGATCCATGTGATGCAGTCGGTGTTCGTGCGTCGTGCCACAGTTCATGGCTGTGCCGATACGCCGGCTGCCTTGCCACGACGCCGAGTTCGCAACCCGCGCAACATCTTTAAACTATTATTGAACCGTTCCTAGTGCTTATATCGGCCGGCCTGCAGGCGCTTGTTGTCAGCACCAAGATCGATGTAGCCTTGGCGCCCTACCCGCTCGGCGTTGCGTCTCGGTCAGTCCTCCTGCACAATCATGCGGGAGCAGATAGTGCGAACTTGATGCCCTGCCTGATTCCCGCACCCGCGATACGCACCGGTTGACCATGGAGTTCAGCGATTTCAACGAACTCGACCTCAACAACATCGGCGAATGGCCGACGGGGATCAAGGCAGCGGTAATCCTGTTTGTCTGTGGTCTGCTTGGATTCGGCTGGTATCAGTTCGTGACCCAGGCGCAGATCGATCGCCTGCAGTCGTTGCGCGGCCGCGAGACGGAATTGAAAGCTGCGTTCGAGGCTAAGCAGGCGAAGGCTGTCAACCTAGAGGCGCTCCGCCAGCAGATGGAGGAAATGCGCAAGACCTTCGATACCATGCTCCGCCAGTTACCAGATCGCACTGAGGTCGCGATGCTGCTGATGGATGTCTCGCAGACAGGGCTCGCGGCGGGGCTGGAATTTGAGCTGTTCCAGCCCACTGACGAAGTCAATCGCAACTTCTACGCCGAGCTGCCGATCACCATGCGCGTGAGCGGCCGGTATCACGAATTTGGTCGTTTCATCAGTGGACTAGCCGCCCTGCCACGCATCGTTACCGTCCACAACGTCAGCATCTCGCCCAGCGGCCGCGGTACCGGTGATCCGTTCGCACGGATGTCCGAGCCGTTGCAGCTGGAGGCAACGGTCAAGACCTACCGTTACCTTGACGACGCCACGGTGCAATGAGCAGGCCGCTAGCGCACGCGCGGCTTGCGCCGAGCGATAGAGGGGTTCCGATCCCGGCCACCCGGCGATGAGATCGTGATGAGATCAGCGCGCATCAGCATCACAGCCCTGGCCCTGATCCTCGGCCTGGCAGGCTGCGGCGCCGGCGGCATGGACGACCTGGTTGTCTTCACCGAAGAGGTCAAGGCGCGGCCAGCGCAGCCCCTGGAGCCACTCCCAGAGATCCCGACGGTGGAGACCTTCGTTTTCGACCCCGGCGGCCGCCGCGACCCGTTCATGATGGACGATCAGAGCCTGCAGGCCGCAACCCCGCAAACCGCCGGCGATATCGCGCCGGACCCGTTACGTAGCAAGGAGGAATTGGAGCAGTATGCCTTGGACTCCCTGCGCATGGTCGGAACCCTTGAGCAAGACGACACGCGCTGGGCCTTGATTACCACCCCGGACGGCATCCTACACCGGGTACTGATCGGGAATTACCTCGGCCAAAACAACGGCCAGATCATCCGGATCGACGCAGCCCAGATCGAACTTATCGAGATCGTGAGTGATGGCACCGGCCAATGGCAAAAACGTCAGACATCGATCGCGTTGCGGCAATAGCGGGTCAGCGGCATGGCATGAGCAGCCACCGGCCCCTGTATGCCCGGGACTGCGAGCATGGGTCGCATACCGCGGGCGTAACCGGCCCCTGCACCATCGCCGCCCGCGAGAGTGCACCGCAATGACTACGCCTGCCCTAACCCCGCGCCCGACACTGCGTCAGAGGCTGGTTAAGACCCTAGGCCAAGCCGCGCGCCGGGTGCTATCTCCAAGCAGGAACCTGCGCGGGCAATCCGCCTGGCTACTGCTGACCCTGGCTGCGGCCCCGGTAGGTGCCACGGTGACCTTACTGGATGTGGAATTCGCGTCGCTGCCAGGCAATCAGGTTGAGATTGACCTCGTCTTCTCCGGTGGCGTGCCGCGTCCAGAGGACTTTGCCACCGAGAACCCTTCGCGCATTGCGATCGATTTTCCCGGGGTGACCAGCGCACTGGAGCGCCGCTCGCTACCGATCGGCCTGGGGGTCGCGCATAGCCTCATCGCCATCGAGGCCAGCGATCGCACCCGCGTGGTCATCAACCTCAACGATAGCGTTCCCTACAGAATCAGTACCCAGGGCAATCGCGTCACCGTTGCGCTCAATCCTGATCGTCCGGCCCCGATCCCGGTGACCGAGACCCGGCTGCCCACCTCCCCCGGGGCAACCTCTACTGCCCCGGCTCGCCGCAGTCCGCGCGGCACCTTGCGGGATATCGACTTCCGTCGCGGCGCGGACGGCCAAGGTCGGGTGGTGATCACCCTGCCGAGCGCGGAGACCCGTATCAGCGTGCGCGAGGAGGGCCGCGATGTGATCGTGGATATCCCCAATACTGAACTACCGCAACGTCTGTTTCGGCGCCTAGACGTAGTGGACTTCGCCACCCCGGTCGCCGCCGTTGAATCGCGCGCGGTGGGCGGGGATGTGCGGGTGGACATCAAAACCGGCAGTGAGTTCGAGTTTCTCGCCTATCAGACCGACAATATCTTTACCGTCGAATTCCGCGAACTCACCCCGGCCGAGCGCGAGCAGATGGAACGCGAGCGTATCGTCTATAGCGGCGACCGGCTGTCGCTGAACTTCCAAGACATCGAGGTCCGCGCGGTGCTGCAATTGCTTGCCGATTTCACTGGCCTTAATCTGGTGGCAAGCGATACCGTGCGTGGCGGCATCACCCTGCGCCTGCAGAATATCCCCTGGGATCAGGCGCTGGACATCATTCTCAAGACCAAGGGATTGTCCATGCGCCAGACCGGCAACGTGATCATGGTCGCACCGACCCAGGAGATTGCTGCCCAGGAACGACTGGAGCTGGAATCGCGTCAACAGATCGAGGAACTCGCCCCGCTGCGCTCGGAGTTCGTGCAAATCAATTATGCTCGCGCCGCCGATTTGGCCGTGTTGATCAAGTCCGACCAGAACAACCTGATGTCCGAGCGCGGAAATGTGACAGTGGACCATCGCACCAATACCCTGCTGATTCAGGACACTGCCGCAAAGCTGGAGGATATCCGCCGGCTGGTGACGAGGCTGGACATCCCGGTGCGGCAGGTCATGATCGAATCACGGGTGGTGTTAGCCAGCAACAATTTTGCCCGCGACCTCGGCGTGCGCTTCGGGCTGTCCGGGTCGATGGGGGCAATAGGTAGCAATGAACTGTTGGTCGCGGGTGGTCAGCCGGGACATTTATCCACGGCAGATATCAACAAAGGGCCGTTCATGGGCGCCTACGACCCTCGTTTCTATCAAACGCCATCGCCTAACGAGGGGCCGTTCCGAGGTTCTGGAGAACCGTCGATTCCATTCAATTCCGGTATCGAGATCCCTGCCGGCTCTGGCACTGACTCGCTTTGGGTCAACCTGCCGGCACCGACCCCCTCTGGTGCGGTCAATTTCCTACTCGGCAAGGTCGGCTCCCACCTGCTGCAACTGGAACTCTCGGCGATGCAGCGCGAGGGCCGCGGCGAGGTGGTTTCTGCGCCGCGGGTTGTGACGTCGGACCAGCATCAGGCAATCATCAGGGTCGGCGAGGAAATTCCAGTGCCGGGAACCGCCGACAACGCCGGCACCACGACGGAGTTCAAAGACGCAGTGCTGCAACTGGACGTGACCCCCCACATTACCCCCGACGATCGCATCATCATGGACCTGCGGGTCAACAAGGATTCACCGAACCGCGCCGTCCCAACTGTGAATAACGTACCGCCGATTACGACGCAGTCGGTGCAGACCCGAGTGCTGGTAGACAACGGCGAGACCGTCGTCCTGGGAGGCGTCTACGAGCGCGAACAGACCTTCGCCCGCGAACAGGTCCCGTGGCTTGGCGATTTGCCGGTGCTCGGCAATCTGTTCAAGACCACGCAGCGCCAAGACAACAACTCCGAACTACTGATCTTTGTCACCCCCAAGATCCTCAAGGGTGAACTGGCCACCCGCTGACCGCGCCGCCCTGAATTCCAACTCGCGCCGCCGCGGGTCCAGGTCCGGGAGAGCGCGCGCGGCGCGCCCGGAGCTGGCCGGTCCCGGCGCCGCCACTCCAGGTTCGGTCCGGGTTCGGTCCGGGGAGTGGGGGGACCAGCCCCTGGATGGACCGCTCCGCGCTTGCCCGCGCTGGCCAAATCTGGCATATCTGTTAGACATGATCCGACCTCAGAACATTTTCCTCGTCGGCCCGATGGGGGCCGGCAAGAGCACGATCGGCCGTCAACTCGCCGACGCCCTGGGCTACGAGTTTCGCGACAGCGATCAAGAGATCCAGCGCCGCACCGGGGTTGACATCCCCACCATCTTCGAGTTCGAGGGCGAGGACGGCTTCCGCGCCCGCGAACGCCAGGTCATCGAGGAACTGGCGCAGCAAGAGGGCATTGTGCTCGCGACCGGCGGCGGCGTGGTGCTGACCCCCGAAAACCGCCAACAGCTTGCCGCCCGCGGCTTCGTCATCTATCTGCATTGCAGCCCGGAGCAGCAATACGCCCGCACCGCCCGCGACCGCAACCGGCCGCTGCTCGATACCGATGATCCGCAGCAACGGCTGCGCGACCTGATGGCCGAGCGCGAACCCATCTATCGCCAGGTGGCCGATATGGTCGTCTCTACCGAACGGCGCGGGACCTCCTCGGTGGTCAAGGAGATCCGCCGCCGGCTCGAGAGCGAAGCGCCCTGACATGGCCTCGGCAATAGCCGCGGGCGATGGCCGGCGCCGGCTCCAGGTCGCCCTCGGCGTGCGCGCTTACGCGATCCATATCGGCCCCGGTCTGCTGGATGACCCCGCGCTGCTGCGCCCGCAGATCGTTGCGTCGCAGGTCCTGATCGTTAGTAACGAGACCATCGCTCCGCTCTATCTCGCCCGGGTGCAAGCTACGCTGGCCGGCTACCACTTAGGCAGCGTCATCCTGCCCGACGGCGAGGCCTACAAGGATCTGACCCACCTCAACCTGATCTTCGATGCGTTGCTGACGCAACGCTGTGGGCGCGATTGCACCATCGTCGCCCTGGGCGGCGGCGTGGTCGGCGACATGGCCGGCTTTGCGGCCGCCTGCTATCAGCGCGGTGTCGCATTCATCCAGATCCCGACCACCCTGCTCGCCCAGGTGGATTCCTCGGTCGGCGGCAAGACTGGCGTCAACCATCCTGCCGGCAAGAACATGATCGGGGCCTTCCATCAACCACGGGCGGTCATCGCCGATACTGACACCCTGAATACTTTGCCACCGCGCGAGCTGGCGGCCGGCTTCGCCGAGGTGATCAAGTACGGCCTGATCCGCGATCCAGACTTCTTCTCCTGGCTGGAGCGGCACAGCACCCGGCTGTGCGCCCGTGAGCCGGCCCTGCTGGCCGAAGCCATCGCACGCTCCTGCCGCAATAAGGCCGAGGTGGTGGGCGCCGATGAGTTCGAGGCCGGCCAGCGCGCCCTGCTCAACCTGGGCCATACGTTCGGCCACGCCATCGAGGCCGGCATGGGCTATGGGACCTGGCTGCATGGCGAGGCGGTGGCGGCTGGCATGGCCATGGCCGCGGATCTGTCTTGGCGCCTGGGTTGGCTGGAGGCGGCCGCGCTGGAACGTATCCGCCGCGTGATCACCGCCTTCGGGCTGCCGGTGGACCCGCCCGCCGAACTGCCCGCAGCGCGTTGGTTGGAGCTGATGGCGGTGGATAAGAAGGTCCAGGCTGGGGTGTTGCGGCTGGTCTTGCTGCGCGGTATCGGGGCGGCCGTGGTCACTGCCGACTTTCCGGCCGGGCACCTGCGCGCCACTCTCGACGGCTGTCTGCAGGCCGCGGCCGGCGTGTCCTCAACAGCGTCCCGAGCGCCCGCGGGCGAATGATCAATCAGCGGGCATCAATGTAGCGGCAACGGGTTCGGCCGGTGCTGCGGTCAGCGCTCGAGCAGCAACGGACAGGCGCACCGGGCCGCCGCCATCAAGGTCACCGCCGGCTGGCGAACCGCATGATTGCCGCACCAGCGGCAGCGGCGTACGGATTGCACTACAATCGAGCAGCCAAGCTTCGTATCGCCCTAGTCCAGTGCGCCCCGTGCCGCTCGTGCGCGTCGCGACACTGTCGCATGCGGTGCCCGCATCGGCCCCGCACTGGCATAGCTCCTGCTACCCACGTATTATTTTTGGCCCGGGCCCCATGGGCCAGCCAGCTCGTCCCGGCTTAACCCGCGCTAGTGCCGGGTTGCGGGGGCGCTCCAGCGCAACTAATTCCTCTGCCGCGCACACTGGTGGCTGCCTTCAGGCAACCACCCGGTTGCGGCAGGAACAACCCCCAACGGCAATCCCCCGGCCGCGCCCTTCGCTGGCGACGTGGTCTCGCTCCCGGCGCGGGCCGGCAAACCGCCGCGCCGGGCCGGCCCGGGGAGTGGGTCCGGTGCCCGCCGCAGGTCCGCGACCATGCCCGCCCAGACTCCGGCTATAACGAGGTCCGCCGATGAATCTTCGTGCCTTTCCGCCTGCTCAGGGCCTGTACGACCCCGCCCATGAGCGCGACTCCTGCGGCGTCGGCTTCGTCTGCAATATCAAAAATCAAAAGAGCCATCACATCGTCCGCCAGGGGCTCGAGATCCTCGAACGCCTGACCCACCGCGGCGCCGTTGGGGCCGACCCAAAGGCCGGCGATGGGGCCGGCATCCTGGTGCAGATCCCGGATGCGTTCCTCCGTGCCAGTGTCGGCTTCGAACTGCCACCGCCTGGCCAGTATGGTGTCGGGATGATGTTCCTGCCCAAGGACGCCGAGGCCCGCGCCTTGGTGCAGGCAGCCGTCGAGCGTCACCTAGATGAGGGCGGTCAGCAGGTGCTCGGCTGGCGCGAGGTACCAGTTGACAGCGGCGGTCTCGGCGCAAGCGTCCTGCCCACTGAGCCCGCGGTCTGTCAGGTCTTCATCGGATGCGGCGACAACTGCCCGGATCAGGATGCTTTCGAGCGCAAGCTGTTCGTGATCCGTAAGCGCATGGACAACGACATCCGCGCCGGCGGTTGGGAGAAGGCCGACCACTACGTAGCCTCGATGTCGTCGCGTACTCTTAACTACAAAGGCATGCTGCTTGCCCATCAGGTCGGCGAGTATTACCTCGACCTGCACGACGAGCGTTTCGAATCGGCGCTGGCCCTAGTCCATCAGCGCTTCTCCACCAACACCTTCCCGACCTGGGACCTGGCGCAGCCATTTCGCATGATCTGCCACAATGGCGAGATCAATACCCTGCGCGGCAATGTCAACTGGATGGCCGCGCGCCGTCATACTATGCGCTCGGAGGTCCTCGGAGAGGACCTCGATCGCATCTGGCCGTTGATCCCGGAAGGCCAATCCGACTCGGCCTGCTTCGACAACGCCCTGGAGCTGTTGGTGATGGGCGGTTACTCGCTCGCCCATGCCATGATGATCCTGATCCCGGAGGCATGGACCGGGAACAAGCTGATGGACGAGCAGCGCCGCGCCTTCTATGAGTACCACACCGCGCTGATGGAACCCTGGGATGGTCCAGCGGCGATCGCCTTCACCGACGGGCGCCAGATCGGTGCGACGCTTGATCGCAATGGCCTGCGCCCAGCGCGCTATCTAATCACGACCGACGACATGGTGGTGATGGGCTCGGAGATGGGCGTGCTGGATATCGAGGAGTCGCGCATCATTAAGAAATGGCGCCTGCAGCCGGGCAAGATGCTGCTGATCGACCTGGAACAGGGCCGCATCATCGACGACCAGGAGATCAAGTCGGTGCTGGCCAGTGCGCGGCCTTATCGTGAGTGGCTAGAACGGACACAGATCCGTCTCGAAGACCTACCGAGCAACGTCGGCCCGATGTCGCCGGACGCGGCGACCCTGCTCGATGCCCAGCAGGCCTTCGGCTATACACAGGAGGATATCCGCTTCCTGCTGACGCCGATGCTCATGACCGGGCAAGAGGCGGTCGGCTCCATGGGTGCCGACAATCCGCCCTCGGTGTTGTCATCGCGCTCCAAGCATCTCTCCACCTACTTCAAGCAGAACTTCGCCCAGGTCACCAATCCGGCCATCGATCCGATCCGCGAGGAGCTGGTCATGTCGCTGGTGTGCATGATCGGTCCACGACCTAACCTGCTGGGCCTGAACGAGGCCGGGCAGCACTGGCGTCTGGAGACGCCACAGCCGGTGCTGACCAATCAGGATCTGGAACGCATCCGTCACATCGAATACAGCTTCGGCGGGGCCTTCCGCACCCGCACCCTGGACATGGTCTACCCGGCCACCGAGGGTGCCGCCGGGATGGCTCCGGCGCTGGAGCGGCTTTGCCAGCAGGCCGAGCAGGCGGTGCTCGACGGCTACAACATCCTGATCCTGTCGGATCGTAAGACGAACGCCGATTTCATCCCGATCCCGGCCCTGCTCGCCACCTCGGCGGTCCATCATCATCTGATTCGCCGCGGGCTGCGCACCAGTTCCGGGATCGTGGTCGAAACCGGTGCGGCGCTGGAAATCCATCATTTCGCCACCCTAGAAGGCTATGGCGCTGAGGCGATCAATCCCTACCTGGCCTTCGATACCATCGAGTCGCTGCTGCCGCGGCTGCCCCAGGCTGGAAGCGGGCCGCTGAGCTTCGAAGAGGCCCAACAGCGCTACATCAAGGCAGTCGGCAAGGGGCTGCTCAAGGTCATGTCCAAGATGGGTATCTCGATGCTGGAGTCCTATTGTGGGGCACAGATCTTCGATGCCGTCGGCCTAAATCGGGAATTCATCGCCAAGTACTTCACTGGCACCGCCAGCATGGTCGAGGGCGTCGGGCTGGAAGAGGTCGCCCGCGAGGCGGTGCTCTGGCACACCCGCGCCTATAGCGGCGAGGAGATCCTGCGTCGGCATCTGGACCCGGGCGGTGACTACGCCTTCCGCCTGCGCGGCGAAGATCACGTCTGGACGCCAGACACGATCTCCAAACTCCAGCATGCCACTCGTGCCAACGACGCTAGGACCTTTGCCGAATTCTCCCGCCTCATCGACGAGCAGAGCGAGCGGCTGCTGACCTTCCGTGGCCTGATGGAGTTTAAATGGGCGGCGACGCCGATCCCGATCGACGAGGTAGAGCCCGCCAGCGCGATCGTCAAACGCTTTGCCACCGGGGCCATGTCGTTCGGCTCGATCAGCCACGAGGCCCATTCCACCCTGGCGCGGGCAATGAACGCCATCGGCGGCAAGTCCAATACCGGCGAGGGCGGCGAGGAACCGGAGCGCTACACTCCGCTACCGGATGGCTCGATGAACCCGGAACGCTCGGCGATCAAGCAGGTCGCCTCCGGGCGCTTCGGCGTCACCACCGAATACCTGGTCAATGCTGACGACCTGCAGATCAAGATCGCCCAGGGCGCCAAGCCCGGCGAGGGCGGCCAGTTGCCCGGCCACAAGGTCGATGCCCGCATCGCCCGCGTGCGCCATTCCACGCCGGGCGTTGGCCTGATCTCGCCGCCGCCGCACCACGACATCTACTCGATCGAGGACTTGGCGCAACTGATCCATGACCTGAAGAACGTCAACCCGCGGGCGCGGGTCTCGGTCAAGCTGGTCTCGGAGATCGGGGTCGGCACGGTCGCGGCCGGGGTCTCCAAGGCCCATGCCGACCATGTCACCATCGCCGGTTACGATGGCGGGACCGGCGCCTCACCGCTCACCTCGATCAAACACGCCGGTTCACCCTGGGAGATCGGGCTGGCCGAGACACATCAGACGCTGGTCCTCAACCACCTTCGCGGGCGCATTGCCGTGCAGGTGGATGGCGGATTGCGTACCGGCCGCGATGTCGTCATTGGCGCCCTGCTCGGGGCCGATGAGTTCGGCTTCGCGACCGCGCCGCTGATCGTTGCTGGCTGCATCATGATGCGCAAATGCCATCTGAACACCTGCCCGGTGGGGGTGGCCACCCAAGACCCGGAGCTGCGCAAGAAATTCACCGGCAAACCCGAGCATGTCATCAACTTCTTCTTCTTTATCGCTGAAGAGGTCCGCGCCTTGATGGCCCGCCTAGGCTTCCGGACACTGAACGAGATGATCGGTCAGAGCGACCGCCTGGAGATGCGCCGTGCCATCGACCACTGGAAGGCGAAGGGCCTGGACTTCTCACGCATCCTGGCCAAGCCCGATGCCGAGCGCCCTGGCCTGCCGCCCGCCGCGACTTACAACTGCGAGCCCCAGGATCACGGCTTGGAGGGGGCACTCGATCATGAATTGATCCGTCAGGCCGAGCCGGCGCTGGAGCGCGGCGAGCCGGTGCAGATCGAGGTCGAGGTCAGGAACTACCATCGTACGGTCGGCGCCATGCTCTCCGGGCGCGTGGCCGAGCGCTATGGCCATGCCGGGCTGCCGGACGACAGCATCTACATCAAGGCGCGCGGCATCGGCGGCCAATCCTTCGGGGCCTGGCTGGCCCGCGGCGTGACCGTTGAATTGGAGGGCGAGGCCAACGATTATGTCGGCAAGGGTCTGAGCGGTGGTCGTATCATCATCTATCCGCCGGCGCATTCCGGCATCGCGCGGGCTGAGGATAATATTATCGTCGGCAACACCCTACTCTATGGCGCGATTACGGGCGAAGTCTTCTTCCGCGGGGTTGCCGGCGAGCGCTTCTGTGTGCGCAACTCGGGTGCAACCGCGGTGGTGGAGGGGGTCGGCGACCACGGCTGCGAATACATGACCGGCGGCATCATGGTCTGTCTGGGTCCCACCGGCCGCAACTTCGCGG
>REDK01000176.1 GCA_007693535.1 Chromatiaceae bacterium | reverse complement strand
TCCGGTTGTAGCCAGGCGCCTGCACCGAGAATTTTCGAATTGCTCTTGCAATTCGCGCGGTTAAGTCCGATCAACGGCTGGAACTTCAGTCTAGGAACATCGCCTTGACCACCGAGACTGCGCCCGTCGAGCGGATTCTCACCCAGGTCGGTGAGCCGCCGCGTCCACCGCCGATCGCGCCCGCGCGCGAACCGCCCGCCTGGGACCTCTTCGACCAGCCCGAGCCCGACGTCCAGTTCGATCAGCGCGTTGCCTGGTCGCCGCCCCTCTCTCTCGCACGAGACGGTGCAGCCCCTCTCGTCTGCCGGTGGCGCGCTGCCCCGCAGATGCAGGCACCAGCACCCCGCAATGCGCGCGCCTGCACCGCGCCCGACCTCCGCCAGTCCCGCTGTTGGGTGTAGACGGCGCATTCCACCCCGGCTAGCCTTCTGTCGCGCGTCAACCTAGACCCTCAGAACGGCTTGGGTGTCCTATCCGTTCGCGGCGCTAGCGGCCGTGTTTAAGGGGCGCATTGCCGATTATTCGGCGTGCGGGGCGCGCTGACGCGGGGCCTCGCCGTCGCGACCGCCAGCTCAATCCCGCCAGCGCCGCAAGAGGTCACCATAGGCATCGATGCGCCGGTCGCGCAGGAAGGGCCAGATGCGCCGGACCTGCTCGGCGCGGCCGAGGTCGATCTCGGTCAGCAGCAGGGTCTCGTCGTCGGCTGGGGCGCGGGCGAGGAGTTCGCCTTGAGGGCCGCAGCAGAAGCTGTTGCCCCAGAAGGCGATGCCGCCGGCAACCGCGTCGGCTTCGGGACCGGTTCCAAGATCGCACTCGGGACCGGCCACCTCATGGCCGACCCGGTTGCAGGCGAGCAGCGGTAGGCCGTTGGCGATTGCGTGCCCGCGCTGCACGGTGATCCAGGCGTCGAGTTGACGCGCCTGTTCGGCCGGGTCGTCGGCCGGGTCCCAGCCGATCGCGGTGGGATAGAGCAGCAGTTCGGCCCCGGCCAGGGCCATCAGGCGCGCTGCCTCGGGAAACCATTGGTCCCAGCACACCAGGACCCCGAGCCGTCCTGCCGCGGTATCCACCGGGCTGAAGCCGAGGTCGCCGGGGGTGAAATAGAACTTCTCGTAGAAGCCGGGATCATCCGGGATGTGCATCTTGCGATAGACCCCGGCCAGATGGCCGTCGCTATCGAGCACGACCGCGCTGTTGTGGTAGATGCCGGCCGCGCGGCGCTCGAACACCGATCCCACCAGCACCAGGTCCAGTTCCCGGGCCAGGCTGCCGAGCCAGTCGGTGGTGGGGCCGGGTACCGGTTCGGCCAGGTCGCAGCGGGCTGGATCCTCGGTCTGGCAGAAATAGGCCCCGGCATGCAGCTCCGGCAGCAGCACCAGGCGACAGCCCTGGCGGGCCGCCTGTTCGACGGCGGCGGTCAGTTGCCGGCGATTACCGGGGTCGTCGGGGCGGTGGCGCAGTTGCACGCAACCGCTCTTCAGCGTCTTGGACGGCATGGGCATGGACGAAGGTCGGCTGCGAAGGACTGCACGGCCAGCACCGGTTAGTCCTCGATCCGGTTAGCCCTCAGTAGGGATTGGCCGCGGGATAATCGCGAAACGGGCGCTGGGGATCGAACGGCGGCGGGGCCAGCAGGGGATCGTCCAGCGGCCAGGCCGGCTGCGGCAGGCGTCCCGCGCGATAGGCGGCGAGTTCCTGCTCCATCAGCGTGCGTTCCGCCGGCGGCACCAGCCAGCCAGCGCCGGCGAGCAGCGCCTCCAGGGCCGCGGTGGCTTCCTGATAGCGGCCGTTGGCGGCATCGGCCAGGGCCACTGCCCGTTTGTGGGGGGGGATCGGCTGTTCCACCAGCAGCCCCGCGGCCAGGCGCATTGCCTGCGCCGGGTCGCGCATCTCGGGCGTCGCGGCAGCCGCCAGCAACCGCGCCAGGGCATAGCGTAACTGACGATCATCCGGGTGTTCGGCCACGCGCGCCTCCAGGCGCTCGGCCACGCGCGCCTCGGGCACCCCCGCGTGCAGCGCGGCGACCTGCGCCAGGACCCGCGCCGGGGCCGTCTCGGGGGCTGCCAGCAGGGTCGCCTCGTAGCCCACCGCGGCGAGGGCAAAGCGCCCGGCGGCGAAATCCAGGTTGGCCAGATAGAACAGGGCGCCGGGGTGTTGCGGGTCCTGCGCCAAGCTGTCGCGATAGGCAACGGCAGCGCCCTGCAGGTCGCCCCGGGCCTGGAGCAGCACGCCATGGAGGAACGGCGCCAGGGCCGAGTTCGGATCGGTGGCCATGGCCGTGGCCAGGGCCGCCTCGGCGGCGTCGCACTGGTCATTGAGGAACAGTGCACGGGCGTAGCTGACGCGGGCGGCGGCATTGTCCGGGTCGACCGCCAAGCCGGCAGCGAACTCCTCCACTGCCCGACCATAGTGGCCGTTGCGTACCGCATGCAGCCCGCGCTGGAAGGCCGGCTGCGAGCGAGCGGTGGCGTGCTGCAGGTCATCGAGCAGCGGATCGTGCACCTCCGGGGCGCGCAATTCGAAGCGCGCCAGATGCTCCTTGGCGCGCTCGCTGTCGCCGAGCGCCCGATAGGCCTGGGCCAGCGGATAGTGCACCTCGCGGGCCTGCGGATTGGCCTTCAGGGCTTCCTGCAGCAGGGCGATGGCCCCTTCGAAGTCGCGTTCCAGCAGCGCGACCTGCCCCAGGTAGTAATGCGCCGGTGCGCGGATCTCGGGGACGTCCCGGACCCGCTCCAGGGCGATGCGGGCGGTAGCCAGATCGCCGCGATCCAGGCGCACCTTGCCCAGGCGGATATAGAGCGCTGGATAGTTGGGATCGATCGCGCGTGCCCGTTCCAGATAGGCGATTGCCTCGTCCAGGTTGCCAGCCAGCATGGCGAGATAGCCGGCGTAATAGGGCCAGCGGAACTCTTGCGGTTGCAAGGCGGTGGCGTTGCGCAGGGCGGCATCGGCCGGGGCCTCGACCTCCAGCAGCAGAAACAAGGCGCCAAGGCGGCCATAGGCGGTGGCCAGGGCGGCGGGGTCGCGCGTCGGTGCCACCAGTTGTTTGGCGACTTCGGCGCGGGCCTGGCGCAGGGCCTCCTGCATCAGCGGCTCGGCACCGCTGATATCGACTTCCGGGATCGGCACCAGCGCGGTCTGCCAGGTCTCCGGCAGTTGTGCGAGGCTGTCGGCGCGGGGCGCCTGGACCGGCCAGAGGTCCAGAGTCAGCCCGGCCCCCAGCGCTGTGGCGAGGGCGATGCCGGGGAGGGCAGGACGAAGGATACGGCGAAACGTCATGCGAGTGGGCCTGCGCGGTTGATGGCTAAGGCAATGGCCGGGGCGAGGGTTGGAGGATGGCTGGAGGATGTCTCTGGGGTAAGCGGCTTAGCCGGGGTCGGGCTGACTGGGTTGACTGATCTGCAGCAGGCGGTCCAGCGCCTCTGGCTGCACGATCTGTTCGCTGCCGTCGGGCCAGCGGATGTGCAGTTGCAGGGCGGCGGGGTCCGCCAGCGACCCGAGGCCGAAGGTGACCGGCCGCTCCACCTGTGACAGATAGCCGCGGGTTGGGCGTACCTCGCGGATGCGGCGGATGCCAGGGCCGGTCAGGGTCAGCCGGGCGCCGATGGCGCCGGTGTTGGGGGCGCGACCGATCAGTTCGACCCGCAACCAGTGATGCCCGGTTTGTTGATCGTTGCGCAGCAGGGCGGGGCGGCGCCCGGTCTGGGTGATCAGCAGGTCGAGGTCGCCGTCGCTGTCGATGTCAGCATAGGCAACGCCGCGCCCGACCAGGGGCCGGGTCAGATCGCCGCCCTCGGCGACCGGCATGAACCGCCCGCGGCAGGCACTGCCGCAGTTCCAGAACAGCAGCGGCGGCTGGGCATACTGCTGGCTCTGCTGGACGCGATGGATCTCATGCTCCAGATGGCCGTTCGCCAGCAGCAGATCCTCGCGCCCATCCAGATCATAGTCGAAGAACAGCAGGCCGAACGTCAGCGGGATGCGCGAGGCCGGTCCCATCCCCTCCAGCACCGCCTCGTCGGCGAAGGGCGGCCGGCCGCCGCTGGTGACGAACAGCGAGGCCATCTCATTGGCGAAGTTGCCGACGGCGATGCCCAGTTCGTCGTCGTCACGGAACCAGGCGGCATCGATGCCCATGGCCGAGGTGGCCTTGCCGTTGCGGTCGTAGGCGATGCCGTCGAGGATAGCGGTCTCGGTGAAGGTGCCGTTGCCCTGATTGCGGAATAGAAAATTGCGCACCGTATCGTTGGCGATCAGCAGATCCTGCCAGCCGTCGTGGTCGTAATCGAGGGCGATGACGCCGAGCCCCTTGCCGACCGGATGGCCGCTGACTGGATCGAAGACCTGGATGCCGGCCGTCGCCGTGACATCGGTGAAGCGCCCATCGCCCTCATTGCGCCAGAGTGTGTTGTGGGTGCCGACGAAGTTCAGCGGTGCGCCATAGGCGCGGCCCAGCCCGGTCAGGCGGAAGTCGATCTCCAGATCGATAGCGCGCGACCATTGCACGTAATTGACCACGAACAGGTCGAGATCGCCATCGTTGTCGTAATCGAAGAAGACCGCGCTGGCCGACCAGGTGTCGCCGCCACCGACGCCGGCGGCCGCGGTGACCTCTTCGAAGCGACCGGCGCGATTGCGAAACAGCCGGTTGCCGTGCAGCGTGGTCAGGAACAGATCATCCCAGCCGTCGCCGTCGTAATCGCCGATCGCCACGCCCATGCCGTAGGCGGTCAGGTCCAGTCCGGCAGCGGCGGTGACGTCCTCGAACCGGCCACTGCCGTCGTTGCGATAGAGGGCCTGCACCGGTGGCGTCGGCAGGGTCTCGTGTCCGGCCCATTCCTGCGCGTTGACCAGGAACAGGTCCATGTCGCCATCGCGGTCGTAATCGAAGAAGGCGGCACCGCTACCGATGGTCTCCGGCATCAGACGCTCGCCATAGGCCCCGTTGGTATGCACGAAGTCGATCCCGGCCGCAACCGTGATGTCGGTAAAGCCCACTGGCGGCGGCTGGTCGGCTGCGGTGGGTGCCGGCAGCAGCGGCGCGATGGCGGCCTCCTCGAGCACCGGGATCTGCTCCGCTGGGCGCAGCAGCCAGCGGGCACCGGTCACGAGCAGGGCGAGGGCGACCAGGCCCAGGAGCGAGGCAAGCAGGGCTCGGCGGATGCGGGTCTCGCCGCGGCGGGGATCGGCTGAGGTCATCATGACGCGTTGGGATGGGTCTCTGCAGTGGCGGTGCGGTCGGGGTCCGGGGGCGGCTTCGCCGGGGCTGCCGGGTCCGGTCGCAACGGATAGATCGCGACCACCTCGGCGGCATGGTTAGCAGCCGGGTTGCGGGCGCGATGGCGGGTGACCGCCTGCTCGACGGCATTGTCGTCGGTGCGGTAATGCTCGTGCAGCGCGCGCTGGCGGGCGGCGCCTTCGGCATCGCCCAGGTCGGCCAGCACCAGGCCGAGGTTGTGATGGGCGGCAGCGTGCTCGGGATCGAGCGCCAGGGCCTGCTGGAGGCGATCGCGGGCACGGGTCAGATAGTCTGTCCGCGTCGCCTGTTCGGTCTCTCCCCGGGCCTGGCGGGCGCGCTCATAGAGGGTGCGGCCGAGTTCGGTGAGCAGGCGATAGTCGCGGCTGAAATCGAAGCCGCGCGCGCGGGCGGCCTGGAAGCGGGTCTCGGCCAGGGCCTCGAGGGCGTCGATGGCGCGGTCCAGGTCGCCCTGATCGCGGGCGATCAGCGCGGTGAGCCAGGCCAGCACCCAGGGCGGGGCGGCCTGGTCGGCGGCCCGTTGCAGGGCGGCGGCGGCCGCGTCCAGCCGGCCTTCCCGATGCAGCACCCGTGCCAGGTTCAGCGCGCCCTGGGCACCAGCCGGGTGTGGCGTGCCAGCGGCCAGGGCCTCGACCTGGCGGAAGGCGGCCTCGGCCTGGCGCGATTGCCCGCGCGGTCCCTGCCGGAACAGGCCGATCCCATAGTCGTTCCAGCGTTCCCAGGTGGGATGCGGAGGGTCGTGATCGGCGGTGCGCGGATCACTGCCATTCGGGTCGGCAGTGGGCGGCCCGTCCGCCATGCCGGCCACCGGCAATACAAGACGATCCTCGGCCAGCGTGGTGATCGGCAGCGGATTGCCGCTGAACGCGGAGCCACGCAGATGGCGGTAGAAACGGGTGTCGAACTTTCGGTAGCGCAGCGCGGCCTCGATCTCCACCGGCGCGGCGAGGTCCTCTGGCAGGGTCAGGGCATAGTGCACGACGGCCGCCGCGCCGGGCGGGATCTGGTGATCGTAGAGGGCAACGAAGATGTCCTGGGCATTGCGCCGTTCGATGCGTTCGCCGGCGCGATCGAGCAGATAGGCATTGCCGAACCAGGCCCAGTCATCCACCGCGCCGGTGGCATCGCGGGCGCCGGAGCGTCCGAGCAGGCGGCCGCCGGCGCTGACGGTCAGCTCCAGCCAGACCTCGTTCGAGTCGGCGGTGCCCTGGGTCAGCTCATGGCCGATGTCACGGGTGCGCACCACGACCTCCAGTAGATAGGCGCGTCCGGGTTCCAGCAGCGGCAGTTGTGGGCGCAGCGGTGCCAGCAGGCGGCCTTCGATATGGCCATCCTCGACCAGCCCGAACAGGTCCACACTGGCAGCGCGCGCGAGCATGGCTACCCGCTCGGCGTTCTCGGCGGCAGGGCGGCCGAGCATCGCGGCAACGCCGGTGTTGGCGGCCGCAAACAGGTGATCGTGGATCGCCCGCGCGCCGTCGGCGGTGCGCAGCCGGGCGGCTGGATCGGCAGCCGGATAGGCCGGCATATGGCAATCGTTGCAGCCGGTGCTAGCCCGGGGCGGGTAGTCGAAGCTATCGACCCGATGCCCGGAGACCCCGCTCAGCAGGAAGCTGTCGTAATGGTTCTGCCCGCGCAGCCAGCGGTAATCGTTCAAGGCCGTCGGCAGATGAACCTTGTGGCAGGTGCTGCAGAACTCGGGCTCGCGGTGCAGCGGTTTGAGCATGGTCTGGCGGTGGAAGGCCGGTTTGGCCTTGATGAGCTGGCGATTGAGATAGCGCAGCAGCGGATGCTGGCGCTCGGCAAACGGATAGCGCGGCGGATCGACGATGCTGTAATCGCCGTTGCCGCGCGGGCCGTTGACGGCGCTGATGGCATGGCAGACCAGACAGGTGATGCCAGCGCTGCCAGCCGGGTCGGCCGCGGGGTCGTAGTCGGGTGCATCGAAGCGCCCGGAGAACAGCGGCACCGGGTCGTGGCAGGCGGCACACAGGCGCGCCGCGGTGACCGTGCCATCGCGCGCGAGCAGCCGCGCCCGCGCCTCGTCCACCGCGAAGCGATAGGCCGGGTTATTGAAGGAGCTGAAGCGGTGCATGCTGCCGGCATGGCGGGCAGCGATCTCGGCATGGCATTCGCCGCAGGTGGCATCGTCCTGCAGATGGGCAGCCGGGATCGGGCCGGCGGCGGGCACCAGGGTCAGCGCCGGCGTCCAGGCCGGCACCAAGGCTGGCGGCCCGGGGCTGGCGAGATGCACCCCGAGGGCGAGCAGGGCTAGCACCACGGCCGCGCCCGCCCAGCGCAGCCCGGCCCGCCAGCGCAGCCGCGGTCCGGCCAGGCGATGCAGCACGAAGAGCCAGGCCACCGCCAGCGGGCTCAGCACATGCACCCAGTAGGCAGTCGCGCGCACCTGGGCATCATTGACCTCCAGGAAGCCGAAGCGGGTCAGCAGCAGCCCAGAGCCGAACAGGGCGAGCAGGGCCAGATAGAGCAGCAGCCCGGCGGCGATGGCGTAGCGGTTAGGCCGCCACCGGGCGCGGCGGAAATGGCCGGCAGCGAACCACAGGGTGAGTGTTGCGAGCAGCAGCCCGAGCCCTAGATGGGCCAGGAACAGGTCGAGATAGAAGAGGTTTTCCAGCGTGCGGCCGGTGGCCCGCTCCCCCAGGCTGATGGCGAGCAGATACAGCGAGTCGATCGTCAGCAGGCCGGTCAGCAGCAGTACCAGCGCGAGCAGCCGGCGCAGCCCCGGGGTCAGCACCGGGAGATTGCCGCGGCCTGCAGGAACGCTGGCCGGGGTCCTGCCTGGCGCGGTCACCGCAGCGGCAATCGGCGGATAGGGGGCCTCGGCGCGATACGTCATGGCACGGCGGGACGCAAGCAGATCACAGCAACCACGCCATTCATTCTAGCGCAATGTCTGATTGCCACCGCGCGCCGGCAACGATCGGTCACCCGCTCCAGATCAATGCAGCATGCCGCCGGGCCTGCCAGGTCCCGACCAGATCCAGATTCAGCCGGATCGATCTCAACGGGAGCGATCCGGGCTGTCACGATCGGGACTCAGTGCGTGCTGAAGCCGGTGATGCTCCGGTAGCTTTCCACTTCGCAGGCAACCCCGGTGACCTCGGCGCCGGGCGGACCGCGGCGCAGCCATTCGCGCAACTCTGCCACCGTGTCGGCCGGCCCGCAGGCCAACACCTCGACGCGGCCATCGGGCAGGTTGCGGGCATAACCGGTGATGCCGCGGCGTTGCGCCTCTTCGCGGGCCGAGGCGCGGAAGAACACCCCCTGCACCCGGCCGGCCACGTGGCACAGCAGACAGATCCGGTTCGTGCTCTGATCGTCGGTCATCGCGAGATCCTCGAATGGTCAGGGGGCTGATGACGAGGCGGCGTGCGGAGGCTGGCCGCGGACGGAATCGGGCGGTCCCTGGTGCGGGTGCTGGTCAAGGGTTGTCTGCAGCCTACCGCGCCTCTGCCATGCGGGCGCCGGCGCCCGCGCCTCAACCCTTGCGCGCCTTGGCAAAGGCTGCGGCAAGGCTGTTGCTGGTGGGTGCCTGAGTCGGAGTGCGCGCGGCGCCAGCAGCGGGGAGGCTGTCCTGGGTGCGCTCGGGACGAGCCTTGCCCGTCGGGCGGTTGGTCTGCCCGCCCGCCCGCCCGGCCTGTGGCCGGGCTTCCGAGCCGCCGGCCGCCGGTTCCAGGTCCAGCCGCATGCTGAGCGCGATGCGTTTGCGGGTCAGGTCCACCTCCAGTACCCGCACCCGCACCAACTGACCGGACTGAACCACCTCGTGGGGGTCTTTGACGAAGCGATCGGCCAGTCTCGAGATATGCACCAGCCCGTCCTGATGGACGCCGATGTCCACGAAGGCGCCGAAGTTGGTCACGTTGGTCACGCTACCCTCGAGGATCATCCCGGGCTTGAGATCGGCCAGGGTCTCGACGCCCTCCTCGAAGCGGGCGGCGCGAAAGGCCGGGCGCGGATCGCGACCGGGCTTTTCTAGCTCGGCCAGGATATCGCCGACGGTGGGTTCGCCGAAGCGCTCGTCGGTAAAGGCTGCCGGCTGGAGCCGGCGCAAGGTCGCTATATCGCCGATCAGGGTGCGGATCGCCTGGCCGGTCTGGCCGGCAATGCGTCGGGCCACCGCGTAGGCCTCCGGATGCACCGCTGAGGCGTCCAGCGGCTCGTCGCCATCGGGGATGCGCAGGAAGCCTGCGCATTGCTGGAAGGTCTTCTCACCCAGGCGCGGGATCGCCAGCAACTGGGTGCGGTTGCGGAAGGCGCCGTGGGTATCGCGGTACTGCACGATGCGCTCAGCGAGCCCGGTGCTGAGTCCGGAGACCCGCGCCAGCAGCGGCACCGAGGCGGTATTGAGGTCCACGCCGACGGCATTGACGCAGTCTTCCACCACGGCATCCAGGCTGCGGGCGAGCCCGCCCTGATCGACATCGTGCTGATACTGGCCGACCCCGATCGATTTGGGATCGATCTTGACCAGTTCGGCCAGCGGGTCCTGCAGCCGGCGAGCGATGGAGACCGCGCCGCGCAGGGAGACATCCAGGTCCGGCAACTCGTGGGCGGCCACCGCCGAGGCTGAATAGACCGAGGCCCCAGCCTCGTTCACCACCAGTGACTGCAGGGTGAGTTCGGGATGGCGGCGGGCGAGGTCACGGACCAGGCGGTCGGTCTCGCGCGAGGCGGTGCCGTTGCCGATGCTGATCAGCCGCACTCCATGGGCGCTGGCTAGCGCGGCGAGCTGGGCGATGGACTGATCCCATTGATTGCGCGGGGCATGCGGATAGATGGTCTCGGTAGCGACTATGCGCCCGGTCGCATCGACCACGGCCACCTTCACCCCGGTGCGCAGCCCGGGATCGAGCCCGATGGTTGGCAGTCGGCCGGCCGGGGCCGCCAGCAGCAGAGCCTTGAGATTGCGGGCAAAGACGCGGATCGCCTCGGCCTCGGCCGCCTCCAGCAGCCGCCCCTTGAGGTCGAGTTCCAGGCGCACCAACAGCTTTATCCGCCAGGCCTTCCGCACGGTCTCCAGCAGCCAGGCATCGGCGGGGCGGCCGCGATCGCTGATCCCGGCATGGGCGGCGATGCGATGGCGGAAGTCCGCATCCGGGTCGTTGCCCTCGCCGGTGATCAATTCCAGCGTCAGGATGCCCTGGTTGCGACCGCGGAACAGGGCCAGGGCGCGATGCGACGGGATCTTCGCGAGCGGCTCCCGATAGTCGAAATAGTCGGCGAACTTAGCCCCTTCCTGCGCCTTGCCGTCCAGCACCCGGCTGCACAGGATGCCCCGCGCCCACAACAGCTCGCGCAGCTCTCCGGCCAGGGCCGGCGTCTCGGCGAGGCGCTCCATCAGAATCTGCCGGGCCCCCTCCAGCGCCGCGCCCACGTCGGCCACCCCCTGGTCGGGATTCACATAGGCCAGCGCGCAGGTCTCCGGGGGCTGGGTCGGGTCGGCGAGCAGGGTCTCGGCCAGGGGCTCCAGCCCGGCGGCGCGGGCGATCTGCGCCTTGGTGCGGCGCTTGGGACGATAGGGCAGATAGAGATCCTCCAACCGTTGCTTGGTCTCGGCGGCCGCGATGGTGGCCCGTAGCTCATCGGTGAGCTGACCTTGTTCCTCGATGCTGGCGAGCACCGTGGCGCGGCGCGCCTCCAGCTCGCGCAGGTAGCCCAGGCGCTGCTCCAGCAGGCGCAACTGGGTATCGTCCAGGCCGCCAGTGGCCTCCTTGCGATAGCGGGCGATGAAGGGCACCGTGGCGCCCTGGTCGAGCAGTTCGACGGCAGCCTGGACCTGGCGCGGATGGGCGGTGATTTCCTGAGCAATGGCCTGAACGATCGACTGCATCTGTTTGATGACGTGACGATGATGGCGGATGAATCGGAGCACTATTCTAAGGATTAGCGCTGGCCGCGACCATCCCGATGATCCTGAAAACGGCAGTTGAACGACCCCTTCGTTGCAGCCATCGATCACTGCCCACCCCAGATCGCCGTTCAGACCCCTCGCTCGCACATGGCCGCACCGATAGCCCCGCTTCCGCTGCCGCCCTTGCTGCGCTGGCAGCCAGTCATGGCGCCGCCGTCGCTTGCCGATGCTGACCTGCATCTGTGGTTGCTGACAGCGCCGGACCTGTTGCCGGCACCATCGATTGCCGACGGGCAGCTATTGTCGAGTGCAGAGCGGACGCGGGCGGCCGCCCTGCGCCACCCGCAGCGGCGCGCCTGCTGGGTGCAGGCACGTGTCGCCTGCCGGCGCATCCTGGGCGGCTATCTGGGTGCCGATCCGGCTGTGCTGCGCTTCGCGGCCGGACCCTGGGGCAAACCGGCACTAGCCGGCTCGGCCGGCCGGTCTGGGCTGGCATTCAATCTCAGCAATAGCGGCAATCTCTCGGTGCTCGGGGTCAGCGCGGGACTGCCACTGGGGGTAGATTGCGAATGGCTGCGCCCGCGGTCGCTGGCGGTGGCGCGGCGGATGTTCGACGCGGCGACGGTGCAGGCGCTGACCCAGCGTACCGGCGCGGATCGATGGCTGGCGTACCATGTGGCCTGGACGACGCTGGAAGCCCGGGTCAAGGCCGATGGACGGGGGCTGTCGCGCCATCGTGAACCGGATCTGCCGGGGCTGCTGGTGGGGCATGTCCGCGCGCACCCGGACGTGCTGTGCGCGGTGGCGCGGCAACGGTTGCCGGCGGTGAGCGCCTGGGTGGGCCTACGCTTGGCTGGGGCCGACTGAGAGTTACCAGGACTCCGCTTTTCCGGATGCCGTTGACGATGCCGGACATCCATCGTCCGGGGCATCGCCGATCCGAAGACCATGCTCTATGAACTGCCGCGCGATGCCAGCGGGCTGACTAGCCGGCGGGTGACGCGGTGCAATCCGGAACGCCAGGCGCGGCGACTGGACCAGCTCATCATCCTAGAAGCGGCTGTTGAACGGCCCCCAGGGTGCGTCCCGCCGTCCGGCAAGGCACAACGAGGCGGAAGAGTGATCTATTCCAACCCGTTGTCACGCAGACGGGCACCGCGCGGGGCGTGCCCCCTGGTTGGGATCAGGGGGCCGTCGCGACCCGCACCGGAAAGGTGATCTCGAGGCGAGCGCAGAATCCCCGACCAGTCGATCACTTGTGTGATGCACGAAGCGGTCAACTGCCGTTTCTAGGATCATCGGCCCGGCGATGGCCGGGCCGGGCGGTGCAACGCTGCCAACCCGCGGTGGCAGGGTTGGTCGGGTGTCCGCGTCAATCGAAGCGGTAGGTGAAGGCGCTGGCGTCGGCACCGATGGCGACATTGCCGATGGGCTGACCGGCGATGGTGCGATTGAGGAATTCCCGGCTGATGGCCGGCAGCACCGTGTTGGTGAGGATGGCATCGACGACGCGTGCGCCGCTCTCGACCTCGGCGCAGCGCTCAGCGATCAGCCGCAGGACCGTGTCGTCGTAGGTCAGCACCGCGCGATGGTTCTCGGCGATGCGCCGGACGATGCGCTCGAGTTGCAGTCGGATGATGGCGCCGAGGATCTCGTCGCTGAGCGGATAGTAGGGGATGGTCACGATGCGCCCGAGCAGCGCCGGCGGAAAGGTCTTGAGCAGCGGGGCGCGCAGGGCCTGGCTCAGGCCCTCGACATCGGGCAGCAATTCCGGGTCCTTGCACATGCCCATGATGAGATCGGTGCCCACGTTGGTGGTGAGCAGGATCAGGGTGTTGCGAAAATCGATATAGCGGCCCTCGGCGTCCTCCATCCAGCCCTTGTCGAAGACCTGGAAGAAGATCTCGTGCACGTCGGGATGCGCCTTCTCCACCTCGTCGAGCAGGACCACGCTGTAAGGCTTGCGCCGAACCGCCTCGGTGAGGATGCCGCCCTCGCCATAGCCAACATAGCCGGGTGGGGCCCCCTTGAGGGTGGAGACCGTGTGCGCCTCCTGGAACTCGCTCATGTTGATGGTGATAATGTTCTGCTCGCCGCCATAGAGGGCCTCGGCCAGGGCCAGGCCGGTCTCGGTCTTGCCGACGCCAGAGGGGCCGGCGAGCATGAACACGCCGATTGGCTTGTTGGGGTTGTCCAGGCGGGCGCGGGAGGTCTGGATGCGTGCGGCGATCATCTCCAGGGCATGCCGTTGGCCGATGACGCGGCGGTTCAGGGTCTCGGCCAGGTCCAGCACTGCCTGCACCTCGTCCTTGACCATACGGCCGACCGGGATGCCGGTCCAGTCGGCGACCACCGCGGCCACTGCCTGACCGTCCACGCTGGGCAGAATGAGCGGGCGCTCCCCCTGCAGCCCATGGAGTTCGCTCTGCAGGGCCTGCAACTGGGCCAGGGCCTCGGCGCGGCTGACCTCGTCCAGCGCCGCCGTGGTGCTGCCGGTGGCCGCAGGTAGCGCCCCCGTGGGGTGACCAGCGTCGCTGGCGCCGCCGCCATGGGCCGGGGTCTCTGCGGCAGCGGTGTCCAGGACGGCAGCACCGGCGGCCTGTTCCAGTGCGCTGCCGGTGCCTTCGACCGGGGCTTGATCGCCGCGCAGGCGGGCGCGCAGGGCAAGGATTTGCTCGACCAGGCCGCGCTCGGCCTTCCAGCGGGCGGTGAGTTCAGCCAGGCGCGTCTGCTCGGCGGCCAGACGCTCGCGGGCGAGCTGATCGCGCTCGGCGGTGAGGACGCCGACTGCGGTCTCGCGGCCGATGATGGCCAACTCGGTCTCCAGCGCCTCGATGCGACGGCGGCAGTCCTCCACCTCCGCGGGCTCGGCAGCCTGGCTGATTGCGACCCGGGCGCACGCGGTATCCAGCAGGCTCACCGCCTTGTCCGGCAACTGGCGGGCCGGGATGTAACGATGTGACAGGCGCACCGCCGCCTCTAGGCCCTCGTCGAGTAGCTGGACCCGATGATGCTGCTCCAGGGTGCTGGCGATGCCACGCGCCATCAGGATCGCCTTGTCTTCGCTCGGCTCGTCCACCTGCACCACCTGGAAGCGGCGGGTCAGGGCTGGGTCCTTTTCGATGTATTTCTTGTATTCGCTCCAGGTGGTTGCGGCGACCGTGCGCAGGGTGCCACGGGCCAGGGCTGGCTTGAGCAGGTTGGCCGCATCGCCGGTGCCGGCGCTGCCGCCGGCCCCGATCAGGGTATGCGCCTCGTCGATGAACAGGATGATCGGCTTAGGCGAGGCCTGCACCTCCTCGATGATCTGGCGCAGGCGGTTTTCGAACTCGCCCTTCATGCTGGCCCCGGCCTGCAGCAGGCCGACATCCAGGGTGCGCAGGCTGACCTCTTGGAGGGGTGGCGGCACGTCGCCCGCGGCCAGGCGCAGGGCGAAGCCCTCGACCACCGCGGTCTTGCCCACCCCGGCCTCGCCGGTGAGGATCGGGTTGTTCTGCCGGCGGCGCATCAGGATGTCGATCATCTGGCGGATCTCCTCGTCGCGGCCGACGATGGGGTCCAACTCGCCGTTGCGGGCGCGCTCGGTGAGATCGACCGAGAACTGCCGCAGGGCCTCCTGCTTGCCCATCTGCGCCGGCGCCATCGCGGCGCTGGCCTCGCCCGGTGCGGCGGCCTGGAAGCCGTCGCTGGGCCCCATGCGCTCCTCTGGCGAGCCCTCGCAGACGGCACGGAACTGCTCGGTGAGGTTGTCGATCTGGATGCGATCGAACTGGCGCGAGATGGCGAGTAGGGCGGTGCGCAGGCCGCGGGTCTTGAGGATGCCGACCATGAGATAACCGCTGCGCACCTGGGATTCGCCGAACATCAGCGTGGCATAGGTCCAGGCGCGCTCGGTCGCCTCCTCAACATCCGCGGAGAGGTCGGAGATGGAGCGCGAGCCGCGCGGCAGCCGGTCCAGGGCCTCGGTGAAGTCCCGCGCCAGGCCGGCCGCGTCCAGCTCGAAGCGGCGGATGATCCGGTGTAGGTCGGAGTCCTGCCCCTGCAGGATTTGATGGAACCAGTGCACCAGTTCCACATAGGGATTGCCCCGCATCTTGCAGAACACGGTGGCGCTCTCGATGGCCCGGTAGGCGAGCGGATTGAGCTTGCCGAACAGGGCGGTGCGGCTGATCTCGGTCATGGGTGCGCTCCAGGGGTGACGGGATTCGGGGGTGGGCCAGCCGCGATGGTGACCCGCTTCGGTTCCAGCTTCAGGTCATCGCCGTCGCGGCCGAGCCGGCCGTTGTGGGCCCAGGTGGTCCAACCCAGGCGGGCGCCCGCTCCCAGGCGCAAGGGCGGCACTTGCGGTTCCGCCAGGATCGGATTGAGTTCCCAGTCCAGGGCATCGCCGCACCAGTTGCGCACGACCGCCTGCACCAGCGTCAGCAGCGGTGCACCCGGCAGGCAGCGCTGATAGTCGGCCAGGGGCAACGGGCCGATCTCGATGCGGAAGCGGTTTTGATGGTCCCAAATCCGCCCGCCCAGGGTCGTGGTCTGACCCAGGCTGCCGGTTTCGGCACTCTCCCCCAGGCGCAGTTGACAGTCGGCAGGCAGCTGCAGCCAATGGCCGATGAACTGGCGGATGCGCACTGGCAGCCCGAGCAGGCTAGCGAGGATCGCCCCCAGCCCCTCGGCGTGACGGGTCTGAACCGCGAGCAATCCGGCGAAGTGGCGCTTGGCCAGATCTGGCATCGCATCGCGTTGCTGCCAGGCCGGCAGGCCATGGCCGGTCAGCGTGCCTACATAGGTGCCGAAGCGGTCCGCGGCGGGCCGGTCGAAGCCCACCGCCGGCTGCGCTTGCGCCCAGGCGCGATAGAACAGCGACAGCATGCGATGGTGAAAGATGTCCAGAAAGCGGGCCAGGGTGTGGTCGCCGGCATGGCGCTGGCGCTCGCGGACATATTCGGTGAGATGCAGCGGTAGCGGGCCGTTGGGTCCAAGCAACCCCAGCGAATAGACCAGCAGCCGCGGCGGGCGGCTGGCCAGGCCCGGCTCGCAGGCGGCCAGCTCGGCAGGGGCGAAGATGGTCGCGGGGAGCTGGGCCAGGCGGACCGGGTCGTCCGCTGCACGTGGCGAACAGCCCAGACGCGGCTGGTGCGGATGCAGGCAGTCGAGCCGGCGCAGGGTATGAAATAACCCGAAGCGCCAGGGCGCCGCGCGCAATGCGGCGAACAGCAGGGCAGCTTCGGGGTCCGGTCCGGATTCGCTCATCGAATTCCTCGCGACAAACCCCGCCGTTTAACCTAGAAACGGCAGTTGAACGGCCCCCAGGGTGCGTCCCGCGCGGTGTCCGGCAAGGCACAACGAGGCGGAATAGCCGCACTATTCCAACGAGTTGTCACGCAGCCGGGCGCCGCGCGGGGCGTGCCCTGGGGGTCGTAGCGTACCGCACCCAGCGGGTGAGCCGGCCTTAACGCGCAATCATCGAAAAACCAATTCGCTACGTAACACATGAAGCGGTCAACTGCCGTTTCTAGGTTTAAGGGCGGGGAGGGAGTTGACGAAGACAGCCTGATCGGTTGGCGACCGCGCCAGAACGGTCCGGCGCTGGCTGGGCGCTACTGGTCTGGTCCGGCAGCCCTGGTTGCGCCGGTCTGGGCCGCTGCGTCCGGCCCCTCTGCCGTGGCCCGCGGTCACCGGGCGCGGTGCCCTCAGAGCACTGGACGGCGACCGAGCTGGGCCGGCCAGCGCATGATCTCCCCGCGATCGGTGCGCAGGTGGGTCTCGGTAAAGCTGTTGATCGAGCAATAACGGGCAAAGAAGCGGGCCAGCACGGCGCCGAGCAGGAAGCTGCCAGTGCCCTCGAAGGCGGCCTCGTCGCAGTCGAGCGTGATCGCCAGTCCACGCGCATAGGTGACCGGACGTACCCCGGGCAGGCGTCGGGTGATGGACTCGGAAGTCACGGCGCGGATGCCCTCTAGCTGGCGGCGCAGCTCGGGCGAGGTGAGATCGGTGTAAAGGGCCAGCAGTTCGCGCAGGGCGCCGGCACCGGTATGGGCGCTGGCCAGGGTCTCGCTGTCGGTGTCGGCGCCACGCGCGGCCCGCAAAGCGGCACCGCCCGCACCATCGCTGTCGGCGATCGACAGGTAATTCAGCGACAGATGGCTCAACAGGCGCCAGGCGGTGTCGCCCTGGGCATGCGACGGCAGCGGGCGGGTGGGGCCGGCGCAGACCCGTACCGCGGCGATCGGTGCACCGCAATCGACCGAGAAGTCGCTGGCCCCGATTCCCACCGGCAGGGCCAGGGGCAGATCGCGATTGGTACACAACCCGGTCAGGGAGAGCTGGCGCAGTGATTGTGACCAGGGCGCATCGGCCGCATCGACTAGGTTCACGAAGACCTCGCTGCCGAGATAGCTGGAGCGATGGCCACGACGACGCTGCTTGCTGGAGAGCTGGCGCGGGACGCGGTGGACGCTGAAATAGCTCGGCAGGCCCTCGCGGTTGCCCTGGGCATACTGGCCGATGGCCTTGTAGAAGGGATGGAACTCGCGCGTTTCGGTGCTCGCGGCGCCGATACCGGTGACGCTGTCGAGGCGATAGACCTCGAAGTCCAGTGGTCGCGTGCGGTCCGGGACCACGTGATAGTCGGGGCCGCCGTCATTGAGATGGATGCGGTCGAAGCGACGAGGAAACAGGTTGATGGCCGGGGTGCAATGCAGCGCGAAATGATCGGTGCGCAGCACGCCGTCGAGGGCCGGGGCAGGCCGTGGTAACAGGATGATCAGATCCACCTCGGGGCTGTCCACCCGCCGCAGAGCCGGCGCCAGCCCGCCGAGGGACAGGAATAGAAACCGCTGCGGAAACGCGAAGTATTCATGCAGATTACGATAGCCCTGAAAGGAGTTCGGGGCATAGGGCAGCAGCGCCTCGTGATCGTCGAAGCCGAGCGGGCGCAGGGCGCTGCCGGGCAGGACCTCGAGCCAGGGCAGCGGACGGGTGGTCGGCTGCACCAGCAGCGCCACCGGATTGGCCAGCAGCGCCTCGTAGAGGTGAAAGGGGAGTTGATCGGCCCCCTGCAGGAACAGGACCAGTTCGTCGAGGGCGATCTGATTCAGCCGCAGCCCGGCGCTGGCCCGCAGGCGCAGGCGGATACCGGCCTGACTGCGGGCCAAGACCGCGAGATCGGTCTTGGCCACCGGTCCGGTGTGCCGAAAGTATTCGGCCTGGGTCAATTCCAGTGGCCATAGGCGGACCTCATGCGCGGTGCGGTATTCGCATGGGGTCTGGTCGTCCTTGCCCAGGTTGCCCCGCAGCGCGGTGCCGCGCGGTACCGGAAAGCCGGCGGCGAGGGCGCCCTCGCTCAGGTTCGGTTGCAGGGCCACCACGGTCATCGACGGGGTGGGGGCCAGATAATGGGGATAGACCAGCTCCAGCATGTGCTGGGTGAAGGTCGGGAATTCGGCATCGATCTTGAGCTGGACGCGGGCGGCGAGGAAGGCGAAGCCTTCCAGCAGGCGCTCGACATAGGGATCGGCGCATTCGAAAGCGGTCAGCCCGAGGCGGGCGGCAACCTTAGGAAATTCGGCCGCAAACTCGCCGCCCACCTCGCGCAGATGGGCCAGTTCGCGGTTGTAGTAGCTGAGTAGACGTGGGTCCATCTCGGGTCACGCGGGTGAATAGCGGGCCAGCCACGGAGTGGACAGCGACGCGGCTTCAGCGGCCCGCGGCATCGTTCACCCGGACCTCGCCGTTTTCCAGATCTAGGCTGGTGCGCAGATAGAGCCGTTGAGGCATCGGATTGCCCCAGAGTTCGCCCTCGATGTCGAAGCGGATCGCGTTGGTGCTCATCTGCGAATCGTCCAACAATACCCGGATCTGCAGGCCTTGGCGCAGGATGCGCGGCTCGTAGCGCAGGATCGCCTGGCGCAGTTCGCGCTCGAGGGTCAGTAGATCGATTCCGGAGAGGTTCCGCCCGGCGAGGTCGGGCAGCCCGTAATTGACCACCGAGGAGAGCACCTCCGGATAGGCGGCCAGCGGCTGCACCGAGTCCAGATCGCAACAGTTGAACAGCCATTGCAGGTCGCGGATCACGCTGGCCTTGAGCTGCCGGGGCGAGAGGACCCGCTCGTCGCGGGACTCCTCCTGACGCTGCGGATGCTGATCGGTGAGACGATCGAGCAGGGACGGCTGCAGCCGCTCCCTGGGGGTCAATTCAGCCATGATGAAGCTGCTCGGCGATGTGTCGGCCTGGGCGGGCAGTCCGCATGGCGCTTGGCGGAGCTGCCTGTGGGCGGGGCTGCCGGTGGGCGGGTGCGGTCTCAGGGGTCGATCGGGTTGTCAGTGTCCGCGGCCTCCCCGGAGGTGGCAGCGGCGGCCGCTTCTGCTGCAGGGACCGTGAGTTCGAGTGCGCGGATGCCGAGCAGCGGATACTCGTCCACATCGGTGACCAGCAGGCGCTGGCCCAGGCCAGTGAACAGGCCGGCGTCGCGCTCGACCCAGTCGGTCAGCCGCGCCAGGCGCAACCGCCCGTCGCTGCTCGCGGTGGTCCCGGGGTAACGGGCCGGCAACAGGGCCACGGTCTCGCCGCCATTGGCCCAGGTCAGATAGGCTGGTGCCCAGACCAGATCGCGCAGATCGCTGGGGGCCTCCAGCTGCAGCGCCCGGATCAAATGGAATGGAACCCAGAAGTAGCGGCCCTGAATGATCGCCTCGAGCATTGGCCCCAAGCGCGTGTCGGCATCGCCGATCCAGGCGAAGTCGGTGCCGTCGATACGCCCCGGGGTGGCTGGGGCGGCCTCCAGGGCACGTTCGCGCAGGCCCTGGGCCTGCTCCGGGGCGCCCTGGGCGTCGAGCTTGAGGGCCTGCAGCAGCCAAGCCATCCAGTCGGCCGGCTCACCCATCAACAAGGGTTCGCGCGCACCGGTGAAGACCGCCTCTCGCAATGCCTCGCAGCGCAGTGCGTCGCGATAGGTATTGACCATGCCGAGGCTGCCGGCATCCAGTTCGCCGGCCACGTTGAGCTGGGCTAGTGCCCGCTCCCATTGCCCGAGCACGGCCAGGAGTTGAAAGAGAAAGACGCGCAGCCGGGGATCGGCCGGCGCGCGTCGGACCCGGGCGGTCAGGTCGGCCAGGGCCGCGTCCGGATCGCCTGCTTTGAGGGCCTCTTCGGCGGTCATGGACAACCTCCCGGGGAGGCGGATGGCCGGGTGCCAGGGCGCCCGGTGCCGCGGTTGATAGCGAGTCAGAAGGTGCCGACCGCTCAGGTCTGCTTGTTGGCCTCCAGATCCCAGGAGCGGGCGGTGGCCGAGCCGGCCTTGCCGGTGTGATCGATTGGGGTGTACTCCCATTTGATCTTGCCGTAGGCGAACGTCAGGCTCTCCGAGGGCTTGATCTCGCCGCCGGCGGAGCCGCTGACGCCGACCGAACTGATGATGCAGTTCTCCATGGTGTACTTCAGGAAGTTGTGCTTGTCGCCGGTGGCGAGGCAGAACTCCACCTCGATCTTCGGGATGTGCTGGCCCTTGGCACAATAGATGTTCAGGTCCGGGCTTGCGTTGTCCACGGTCTTGACTAGGGAGGCGTCGGTGAAGTCCGCGCGCCCGCCGGTACGACCACCGCTGGCACTGGCACCGGAGACCGGCTGCGAGACCCCGTGCGAGAAGCTCAGCACCTCGATCCATTTCTGGTGCTTGTCGTCGGTGCTCTCACCGTCGATTCCTTCGATCTTGAGGAAAATGTCAACAGACATGCTCTGTCACCTCGGTTCAATCGGAGACTTGTTCAACACGCGGACCAGGTCGTGGTTCGCACCTTGTTGCCGCTCGGATGCGGCTTAGCCACTGGCGCGCCCTGATCAGAGTACCCCGGCGGCCGCGCCACCACCGCCGGTGCCGCACAGTTGATTCACCCGCCCTTCTGTGATGGCAGTTTCGAGACCAGCCGCAGGGACACGCTCAGACCCTCCAGTTGGTAATGTGGCCGTAGGTAGAAGGTGGAGCTGTAATAACCGGGATTACCCTCGACCTCATTGACCTCGACCTGGGCGGCGGCCAGCGGCTTGCGGGCCTTGTCGTCCTCGGAGGCGTTGGCGGGGTTGGGCTCGACGTACTTGTTGATCCAGTTGTTGAGCCACCGCTCCATGTCCTCGCGCTCCTTGAAGGAGCCGATCTTGTCGCGCACGATCGACTTCAGATAGTGGGCGAAGCGGCACACCGCGAACAGGTACGGCAGGCGTGCGGCGAGGTTGGCGTTGGCGGTGGCGTCGGGATCATCGTACTCGAACGGCTTCTGCAGCGACTGTGCCCCGATGAATGCCGCAAAGTCGGTGTTCTTCTTGTGCATCAGTGGCATGAAGCCGTTCTTGGCGAGTTCTGCCTCGCGGCGGTCGTCGATGGCGATCTCGGTCGGGCACTTCATGTCCACCCCGCCGTCGTCGGTGGGGAAGGTGTGCACCGGTAAACCCTCAACTGCGCCTCCCGACTCCACCCCGCGGATACGCGAGCACCAGCCATACAGCTTGAAGGCGCGGTTGATGTTGACCGCCATCGCATAGGCGGAATTGGCCCAGGTGTAGCGGCTGTGGTCGCCGCGCCCGGTCTCTTCCTCGAAGTCGAATTCCTCGACCGGATCGGTCTTGGCCCCATAGGGCAGGCGGGCGAGGAAGCGCGGCATGGCCAAGCCAAGGTAGCGCGCGTCCTCCGACTCGCGCAGGGACTTCCAGGCGGCGTACTCTGGGGTCTGGAAGATCTTGGTCAGGTCGCGCGGGTTGCTCAGTTCCTGCCAGGACTCCATCCCCATCACGCCGGGATCGGCCGCAGCGATGAACGGGGTATGGGCGGCAGCCGAGATCTGCGCCATTTGACTGAGCAGATCGACGTCGGATGGGCTGTGATCGAAGTAATAGTCGCCGACGACGCAGCCGAACGGCTCGCCGCCGAACATGCTGTATTCATCGGTATAGATCTTACGGAACAGCGGGCTCTGATCCCAGGCCGTGCCCTTGAACTTCTTGAGGCTCTTGTGCAGCTCCTTCTTGGAGATGTTCATGACCCGGATCTTGAGCATCTCGTCGGTCTCGGTATTGTTGACGAGATAGTGCAGGCCACGCCAACTCCCCTCCAGTTGCTGGAAGTCGGCATGATGCAGGATGTGATTGACCTGCTCGGTGAGTTTGTAGTCGATCTGAGCGATGATCGCCTCGATGGTGCGAATGGCGTCATCGGAGATCAGCGCGCTCTGTTCGAGGGCCTGGGAGGCCAGGGTCTGGACTGCGGTCTCCACCGCCTCGCGGGCGCGGTCGGTCCGCGGCTTGAACTCCTGCTGCAGCAGTGCGGCGAAGCCGCCGGCCTCGGCAGTGGCGACCTGCGCCTCGCCCTGGGCCTCGCCCTGGGCCTCGGTTTGCGGTTGCGGCTCGGCCATCTTACTTCTCCTCCGTCGCTGCGGCCGCGGTATCCGCCGCCGGCGCATCGTCCGGCTTCGGCGCCGCCGCTAGGGTCTGCAGCAGGGTCGGGTCCTGCAAGACCCGGGCGATGAGTTCTTCCGCCCCGCTCTTGCCGTCCATATAGGTCAGCAGGTTGGACAATTGAGTGCGCGCCTGCAACAGCTTATTCAGCGAATCCACCTTGCGAGCCACTGCCGCCGGCGAGAAATCGTCCATGCTCTCGAAGCTCAGCTCGACGTTCAGGTTGCCCTCGCCGGTGAGGGTGTTGGGCACCTGAAAGGCGACCCGTGGCTTCATCGCCTTCAGGCGGTCGTCGAAGTTGTCGACGTCGATCTCGAGCAGTTTGCGTTCGGCCACCGGCGGCAGCGGCTCCGCCGGTTTGCCGGACAGATCGGCAAGCACGCCCATCACGAAGGGTAACTGGATTGCCTTCTCGGCCCCGTAGAGTTCAACGTCGTACTCGATCTGGACCCGCGGCGCACGATTGCGGGCGATAAATTTCTGGCTGCTCTCTTTCGCCACTGGGGTTCTCCTCCGGCTTTATCTCAAAGGAACAATTTCAGCAGGCATGCCGGACACCGAGGGCAGCGCAGACACCGGCGGAACCGACCGCGGGCGGCTGCCGGTGGTCGCGCGTTTCACCGCGCCGTTGCCGGTGTGCTCGGTGGGCTGGGCCAGCTCAGGAAGAGGATTCCAGGCCGCACACCCGTTCGACCTCGCGCAGGGCATCCGGCGCCAGGTCGCGAACGATATCGACAAAATTGCCAGTGACGAGGCGCCGTGCGCGTTGCAGCAGGAGCGGCACCGGGCTGGATGGCTCATGCACAGCATAGTAGTCACAAAGGCGGTCGAGGGTGCGGACCACCTCCTCGCGGGAGGCGATCGGTCCCTGATTTCCGACCGAAGGCGTAGGTTGTGCCGCTGCCAGGGCGGGCACATCGGCCGCCGCGGGGGCGGCGGTGCCTGGCTGGCGCTCGCCGAGATGACGCTGGAGGAGGCCGCCGATGTGGGTGAGCAATTCGGTCAGCGGGGAGAAGTCCGGCGTCTGCGCGGTCCCGACCCGATTGGTGAGGCTGTCGTTGAGGGCGCGCAGCGCGGCAAGCGCTGCGGTAGCGGCCGTGCTGGTCGCGTTCAGTTCGTCCAGGTCGCCATCCTGGAAGGCACCGCCGATGGCGGCGGCCTCCATCGGCGCAACCCCTGCCGCCGGGCTGGCGCGGCTCTCGGCGATCTCGATGTCCCGATAGGCAACCACCCCGAAGACCCGCGACCGCACCAGGGGGCAAGCGCGTGCCTGCGCCAGCAGGCCGTCGCGGTCGGTTAGCGCCAGCAGGACGTTGATCCGCTCGGTGGGGTCGTTGTCATCCTCGGGGTCGAGGGCGGGATAGAGGTCGTCCCAGAAGTCATCGATCAGGCCGGCGAGAACCTCGAGGCCAGCGGCCAGGCCTGGCAGCCCGCGGGTGGCGAGCAGGCTGCGGGTCAGGGTGACGGCGATGCGCAGGTTCTTCGAGCGCGCAAGTAACTCGCTGGCCAGCTTCAGGGCCGCGCGCCAGTCTGGTTCCTCGGCGGGGACGATGCTGTCCCCCATGCGCCGCTCGGGACTGCCAGCGGCAGCCAGCTCCAAGGCGTGGAAGTCGGCATCATCCTCCAGGTCAGGTCCGGCGGGCTGATCCTCCGCGACCGGCTGGAGCAGGGCTTGCACGTCGATAACAGCCATCGTCGGCCCCTCGGACGGTTGTGGGACGGTCATGGTTGTCGCTGATGATGCCGGGTTGATCGGTCGCTGCCACCGCGCGTCATCAGTTGGTTGCCCTCGCAGACCGGCGCCTGGCCCAAATCATTGCATCGGCCGAAACATGACAGCGACGCCCTGCCAAGGGAGTATAGCGCCGAGACGAGACGATTGTCTGCGCGCGCGGTTCCCCGGTCGGTCGGTGCTCGGCCATCACCCTGTTCCACCCCCCGTGGGCGCGGCCGCGGCCGTCTGCGGCGGGCCCTGGCGTGCTCCGCTCAGCCGCTTGCTAGTGGCCGCCCCTCCGGTTGTTTGGCCGGCCCGGTCAGGCGTACCAGCAGGCTGGCCAGGAACAGCAGGAGATTGACCGCGCCGACGACGACGAAGGGTGCGCGTGGATCGACGCTATCGAACAGCCGCCCGCCCACCGCGGTGATGATCAGAATGCCGAAGGCACCGGAGATGTTGAAGGCGCTGAGCACCGAACCACGTTGGTTTCTGGGGGCCTCCTGGCCGATCAGGGATTGGGCGGCGAGGAACACGCTGATCTGCCCGATTCCCTGGAGGATGAAGAAGATCAGCCGATAATCGCCATAGGGGTCGTCGAGCAGCACCAGGGCGAGGTTACCGATGGCGGCCAGGACCATGCAGATGGCCAGCCCGGTCACCCGGTCCATGCGATCGAGGAGCGGCCCCATCACGGGCGCCCAGGCCAGCGCCGAGATCTGCGCGATGACGAAGATGAGGGTGCCGTTCATCACCGCCTCGGCGTCGGTCATGCCTGCGGCGCGCCCGGCCAGCGTGCCCCAGAGGATCAAGAAGGCGGCGTTAACGGATTGATCGCCGCGAGCAATGAAGGCGGCGGCGTAGGCGAGCAGGACGCGCGGGTTGCGGGCCTGGGCGAAGCCGCTCAGGAATAGGGCACTGACCGACGGGCGCTCCTCGCGATGCACCGGCACCCCTGCCTGCAGCCCGAAGCGGACCGCCAGGGCGCCGAGCACGCACAGCCCGGCGACGCCCAAATGGGTCAGCAGGCCAGCCTCAAGGGGGCCGAATCCGCGTAGCGTGAGGACCTCCGGCAGCGAGCCGAAGCCCTGGTTCATCACCACCACGCCCAGGCCGCTCAGTACCCCGACCATAGCCACCAACTTGCCGCGGCAGCGTTCGATGGGGTAGTCCACCAGGACGGTGGAGAGCGCCCCGGCCACCGCCACCACGCCGATCCCGTAGAAGACCCGATAGGCGAACAGCCAGTCCACCCCGGATGCCAGTGGATAGAGCACATAGGTCACCCCGAGCATCAGGAAGCCAACGGCGAAGACCCCGCGCCGGCTGATCCGATCGATCAGGATGCCGGCCGGCATGAACAGCAGCAGGGTGACGATCTCGGTGAAGAAGACCAGGTCGCCGGTGATGGTGCCCTGGGCCGATTGGGGGACGCCCAGATGAGCGTTGAGGATGTAGGTCTGGCCAGCGGTGATGAAGGTCATCGCGCCAATGGACAGGAAGGCCGAGAGCAGAAAGGTGTAGCCGTGGAGCCGGCGCACGCCGGGCGCGAGGACGACCGGACCGATTCGATACAGCGTGGCGTCGGACATGGGGGGCCTTACGGTGGGGCAGATGGCGGTGCGGTGGTCAAGGGGCCGGCCGGATTGCGGCGCCGTCGCCCGCTGGCGTCAGGGCGTGCAGGGCGGTATCGGGCAGGCAATGCAGATGAGCGCACTGATCGCCGGTGCTGGCAGCGGCGAAGGCCGGGCCGGCGGCCTGGGCCAGGGCTGCCGGATCATGGCCGGTCAGTACCAGGCGGAAGCGATGGTAGCCGCGCCGGTCGCGCACGGCGAGCCCGCGGCGGGTCCAATGCTGGACCGCGCCGGCGAGTTCGGCGCCAGCGGAGGCTGGCCGAACGTGCACTAGCAGGCGTCCGCCGATGCGCAGTTCCAGCAGCCCGGGCTGCGGGCGGCAGGCCGCGATGCGTGCGAACAGCGCCTCGGGGCAGCCGCAGCCGAGGGTCTCGCGCACGAAGGTGGCGACCGTCGCCGCTGAGGGTAGCGCATCCGCGCCGGGCGCCGGAGGCGATTGTATCGGTCCAACAGCGCGCGCCCGTTCGGCTTCAGGGCCGGCCTCAGTGGTGGCTTCAGGGGCGTAGATAGACATAGCCCTGCGACTGCAATTCGGCGATGCGGGTCACCCCGCCCTGCTCGGCCACGATGAAGCCGTCGAGCAGCTCGTCGCGCCCGAAGCGCAGTAATTCCAGGGTCTTGGCGCAGGCCTCGAAGGTGACCCCCTGCTGCTGCAGCTCGGCGACCGCGCGGCGCACCCGGTCCACGGCCTCGATGTCGATGAAGCGCTTGACGGCATCGCCATGGGTGACGAGGACGATCTCGACCTGATCGGCACCGCCGGCCCCTTCGATGTGGTTGGCGATATTGTTCAGTGCGAACACGACCTTGTTTTCATCGGCGACATGATAGACGACCTGCAGCCGCTCGCCGGCCAGGGCCACGGATTGGATTGATCCCAGGGTGGCGACGAGCAGCAGCAGGCCGGCCAGCAGGTGCAGCGGGCGCCGCGGTGGCGAGTCGGTGGGTGGCGATGGGTGCATGGTGGAAGCCTCCAGGGGTGCTGTGCTATCCGCGCTGGCTCATAGGGTTTCCGAGGCATAGTCGGCGAGGCGCGAGCGTTCGCCACGCAGCAAGGTGACATGGCCGCTGTGGTGCCAGCCCTTGAAGCGGTCCACGACGTAGGTCAGCCCCGAGGTGGTCTCGGTCAGATAGGGGGTGTCGATCTGGGCGATGTTACCGAGGCAGACGATCTTGGTGCCGGGACCGGCGCGGGTGATCAGGGTCTTCATCTGCTTGGCGGTGAGATTCTGCGCCTCGTCCAGAATGATGTACTTGTGCAGAAAGGTGCGCCCGCGCATGAAGTTGAGCGAGGAGATACGAATGCGGTTGCGCAGCAGATCGTTGGTCGCGGCCCGGCCCCAGTCGCCGCCCTCAGTCTGGGTCAGCACCTCCAGGTTGTCCATCAGGGCGCCCATCCAGGGGGTCATCTTTTCCTCCTCGGTGCCGGGCAAGAAGCCGATGTCCTCGCCGACCGGCACGGTCACACGCGTCATGATGATCTCCCGGTAAAGGCCGCGGTCGAGCACCTGGGCGAGACCGGCGGCCAGGGCCAGCAGGGTCTTGCCGGTCCCAGCGGTGCCGAGCAGGGTGACGAAATCCAGCTCTGGGTCCATCAGCATGTTCAGGGCGAAGTTCTGCTCGCGGTTGCGGGCGTTGATGCCCCAGACGTTGTGCCGCGGCAGGCGATAGTCCTCGACCAGCTCGATCACCGCCTCGGTTGCACCGCGCTTCTCGCGCACGATCGCCTCGAAGCTGTCGTCGCCTTCCAGATACAGACACTGGCTGTCGTACCAGTCGCTGACGTCTGGTCCGCTGATGCGGTAAAAGGTCCGCCCCTCCTCGCGCCAGGCATCCAGTTCCTTGGCGTGATGTTCCCAGAAGGCCTCGTCTAAGGCCGACATCCCGGTGTAGAGCAGGTTGGCGTCGTCGAGCACCTGGTCATTGGAGTAGTCCTCGGCTGGGATGCCGAGCACGGCTGCCTTGATGCGCAGGTTGATGTCCTTGGAGACGATGACCACGGTCCGCCCGCTGCGGCGTTCCTGCAGCACCTGCGCGGTGCCGAGGATGTCGTTGTCAGCCGTGGTGCCGGGCAAGCGCAGGGCGGTCTCTGGCGCCAGCGGCTCGGTCTGGAAGAACAGCCGGCCGCTGGGACTCTCGGTCAGGCCGCGGCCGGGCTCGGCCTGAGGATGGATGCGCAGCCCGGCGTCGATCTCCGACTTGTCCGCATCGCGCATCAGATCATCGAGAAAGCGGCTGACCTGACGCACATTGCGGGCCACCTCGGACATGCCCTTCTTGCCAGCGTCGAGTTCTTCCAGCACCACCATGGGTAGGAAGACGTCGTGCTCCTTGAAGCGGAAGATCGCGGTGGGGTCGTGCATCAGGACATTGGTGTCGAGCACGAACAGGCAGGGCTTGTCGTCGTTGCGTTTGATCATGGGGTCGAGCGCAAGGGAGAGAGTGGCCCGCGGGCGGCAAGCGGCTAGGGGCACAGGGGCGAACGGGCTGGCCTGCTCGGCAGGCTAGCGTTCCGGCATTTGCCCCGACCGCGCTGGTTGCCATCAGGTGGGCGGGCGACCCGGGGCGCCGGGCGGCCAGAGGGCCAGCGCGGCGGCTGTGGGAAACGCTGGCACGGCAGCAGGTGGAGGTTAGCGCCGGGGCCGGGCGCATGCGATCGCCAGTCGGGTGCCGACCTCGGATGCCGGGTCGGCGACAGGCCGGCATCCTGGTGCCAGCGCCCGTGTCAGCCAGCCTCGGCGAGTTCCCGCACCGCTGCCAGCACCGCCTCGACGTGGCCCGGCACCTTTACGCCGCGCCATTCCCGGCGCAGCACCCCGTCGGCGTCGATCAGGAAGGTACTGCGCTCGACGCCCAGCGACTCCTTGCCGTACATCTTCTTCAGCTTGATGACATCGAAGGCGCGGCATAGGGCCTCGTCCTTGTCGGCCAACAAATCGAAGCTGAAGCCTTGCTTGGTTTTGAAGTTCTCCTGCGCCTTGAGGCCATCCCGGGAGGCGCCGAGGATCGCCGTATTCAGGGCAGTGAAGTCGGCCGCGGCGGCACTGAAGTCGAGCCCCTCCTGAGTACAGCCGGGGGTGCTTGCCTTCGGGTAAAAATACAGGACGAGGTGCTGTCCTCGGAAATCCGACAGCTTGACGGTCTTGTCGCCGGTGGCTGGAAGTTCCAGGTCGGGAATCGGCTCGCCGATGGCTATGGACATGAGGCACTCCGTGGGTCGAAAGCGGTTGCAGGTCGGATGGCGCACGGTGGCAGCAAACGCCCCCGGGCCAGCCTTCGGATGGAGGCCGCGGGCTGGGGTTGCAACCCAGGACTGGCAGGGCCGGGAGCAGGTTCGGATATTGGCGTCGCCGTGCCCCCGGGTTGGGCGATTGCGGTAGCCGCGGTTGCCAGCGTTGCCACTGACCGCCTGCCGCGGTGCCGTGTGGTCAGTGGTGGCGTGGCCGCTGTGGCAGCGGGGTGCCGCTGCAGGGGGAGGTCAGGCCTTCAGCGGCTCCAGTACCGCATCCAGGTTGAGCCCGTCGCAGTAGTCCATGAATTCCTCGCGCAGCGTGGCGATATGGGTGTCGGCGGGGATGCCAACGGTGATGTGCACCGCGAACATGGGCGTACCGGTATGGGCCGCGGCATAGGTGTGGGTGGCCATATCCTCGATGTTGATGTTGCGTTCGGCGAAGAACCCGGCCAGCTTGTTGACGATCCCGGGATGATCCATGGCGATCACGTCCACCACGTAGGGCAGCTTGTTCTCGTTGCGGGCGCGCTCGCCGGTGCGCTTGCTGATGATGGTCATGCCCAGGGTGCGCTCGAGTTCCGGCAGGGCGTTTTCGACCTTAGCCAGGGTATTCCACTTGCCCTGCACCAGCAGCATCGCAGCGAACTCCCCGCCGAGCACGGCCATGCGGCTATCCTCAATGTTGCAGCCATGCTCGAGGATCGCCCGCGACAGGTCGTTGACCAGTCCCGGATGGTCGGTCCCAAGGGCGGAGATCACGAGGTAGGTCTTCTGCGTGGCCATGTTCCGTATCATTGTGAGGCGCGACAAAGCCTCGAAGTGTAGCACGCCCCCGTCGGCGCGGTGGTCACCCGCGGCCGTCGGGGCATCGCCGGGCGGCGGCCGGACTGGAGCCACCCGCGGGTCCACCCGCCGGAGGGGTGATGCCGACTGACGAGAGTGAGAACCCGCACGTGCCCGTTTGATCTTGCCGACATGGCGCGGGCCGATCAGGGCCTTCCCCTACTGATGACGCCAACAGGTTGCTGGGCTCGCACGGCTGTTGGCGAACCTCTCCGCATCGCTTGCGGCCTTTTTCAGCCAACCCTGTGTCATGCGCGAAGCGTTCAACTGCGGTTTCGTAGGATAATGCCGACCCGAGCCGTCACGCCCGGACCTGTAAAACTGCCACGCCTGCCACCGCCCCTGCCAGCTCCCATGCGCACCCGCCTCGACTGCATCCGTCTGGCTAGTACCGCCCCTATCCAACTGCTGGACATCACCGACCAGGTGCGCGCCTGCTGCGCTGCCAGCGGTATCCGCGACGGCCTGGTCACCCTGATCTCGCGCCATACCACGGCCTACATCAATCTCAACGAGCGCGAGCCCCAACTACAGCAGGATATGCTGACCTATCTGAAGCGCCTGGTGCCCAGGGACGGCGACTATCTGCATAACCTGGCACCGGTGGACGATCGCGACAACGCCCATTCCCACCTGCTTGGCCTGTTCATGAACGCCTCAGAGACCATTCCGATCGCCGACGGCGAACTGCTGCTCGGTGCCTGGCAGTCGATCTTCTTCGTGGAGCTGGATGGGCCGCGCCCGGAGCGCAGCGTCACCCTGCAGTTCATCGGCCAGCCAGCTCCAGATGCGGCCCCGGATTCGATCCTGGCACCGACCCCGAACCAGACGCCCGCCGGACCGGCGGGCGGGGAGGGCTGAGCCATGCGGGCCATCGATATCGCTGGTTTTTTCGCCGATCCCGCAACGCTGGAGCCGGATGACTACCTGCTGCTCGACTACGACATCGAATGCAGCGGCGCCCCGGAGCCGGCCGCTGCCCATCTGGCCAGCGAGCAGTCCACCGCGCAATGGTGCCGACCCGGGGTGGACGAGGACTATCGTCCGCGCTTCGCCGCGAAGGTGATCGGGCTAGAGGTGCTAGGAGAGCGGGCGGCCCCTTCGCTGCCGCTCGATCCGCCGCTGGCCGGGCCGGTGCATGTCTGTCGGGTACGTATCGCCCACCCGCATCGCAATTTCGGACCGCGCCTGCCCAACCTGCTGAGCGCGGTGCTGGGCGAGGGGGCCTTTTTCGCGCCTGGCATCCCGATCGTTAAGTTGCAGGATATCCAGTTCCCGGACGGCTATCTGGCCGCCTTCGCCGGCCCCCGCTTCGGGGTCGCCGGTCTGCGTGATCTCTTCGGGGTGCATGACCGGCCGTTCTTCTTCGGGGTGATCAAGCCCAACATCGGGCTTGCCCCAGGGCCATTTGCCGAACTCGGCTATCAGGGCTGGCTGGGGGGGCTCGATATCGCGAAGGATGACGAGATGCTGGCCGACCCGGAGTGGTCGCCGTTGGCCGAGCGCTCGGCCCTGCTGGGAGCGGCACGGCGCCGCGCCGAGCAGGAGACCGGCGTGCCCAAGGTCTATCTGGCCAATATCACCGACGAGGTCGAGCGGCTGGTGCCGCTGCATGACCTCGTCGTGCGCAACGGTGCCAACGCGGTGATGGTCAATGCCCTGCCGGTGGGGCTGAGCGGGGTGCGCCTGTTGCACCGGCATGCCCGGGTGCCGCTGGTGGCGCATTTCCCGCTGATCGCCGCCTGCACCCGGATCCCCGGATTCGGCGTCCACAGCCGGGTGTTCACGCGCCTGCAGCGGCTGGCTGGCTTCGATGTCGTCATCATGCCCGGCTTCGGTGCACGCATGATGACCAGTGCCGTCGAGGTGCGCGAAAACATCAGCGCCTGCCTGGAGCCGATGGGCCAGTTGCGGCCCTGTCTGCCGGTGCCCGGCGGCAGCGATTCGGCAGCGACCCTGGCCGCGGTGACCAGCGCGGTCGGCCATCGCGACTTCGGCTTTGTCCCCGGGCGCGGGGTGTTCGGGCATCCCCAGGGGCCGCGCGCTGGTGCTGCCAGCCTGCGTCAGGCCTGGGCCGCGATCGCCGCCGGGACCCCGCTGGCCGAACAGGCCCGGACCCATCCGGAGTTGGCCGCGGCACTCGCCGCTTTCGGGGTGGCGGGGGGGCCGGACCAGGCCCCGGCAGCGGCGACCTGAGCCGCGGTGCCCGGTGGTTCGCAACACCGGGCCGGACTGCTGACATGGCACCCCTGGCGCAGCCAGGCCAGCGGCATCCAATCCATGCAAAACCAGTGGCGGGGGAGACCATGGCACGCCTGATGGCCGTCCTGCTCGACGGCATTGCCCAACTCGAATACGACCGCGAGCGCGCGCTACCGGCGCAGCAGGCGGCCTATCTCCAGCGGTTGGACCAGCGTATGGAAACGGCCGGGATCAGCCTCGATGGCGAGGCGATCGCGCAGCCGGATCTGGCCCAGAAGGCGCGTTTCGTCGCGGCCACTCTGGCCCACGCGATCAGGACCGATCAGCCGTCCCAGGCGGCGGCCCTGACCAGTTGGCTGGCATTGCGACTGCCCGATCTCAGGCAGGTCAAGATCAGCTCCGGTGTGGCTGGGGGGGCTGCGGAAGGCGGCGCGGAGCTGCGCATCGAACTGGACTTCGCGACCGACTATGTCCGCCAGTATCCAATCCAATTCACCCCGCGCCAGCCCCGCCCCTGAGCGTGCGCCCGGGTGCCGCTCTCAGGCCGTCGGCGTGCGCTGCGGCCGGTGATCGGCGGCGGCACGCAGAATGCCGCGTAGGATATTGATCTCGGTGCGGTCCGGGCGGGCCCGGTTGAACAGGCGTCGCAGGCGCCGCTGCAGGCGCCGCGACTGTACCGGGTCAGCATAGCCGATGTTCACTAGCACCGCGGCTAGATGGGTGAAAAAGCCCTCCATCTCCTCGGCGGTGGCCAGCGGGGACTCGTAGACTTCGCTGATCGTTCCGCCGGCAGCCTCGGCGGGTTCTACCGGGGCCAGCAGGGCCTGGCGCACCTCGTAGGCGAAGACCTGGGCGGCGGCGGCGACATTCAGCGAACTGAAGGCCGGGTTGGCGGGGATCTGCACCAGGTAGTGACAGCGCGCCAGCTCCTCGTTGCTGAGCCCTGACCGTTCGCGCCCGAGCAGCAGGGCCACGTCGCCCTGACGCGCCTCGTCACAGAGCAGCCGGGCACAGGCGCGCGGGTCCACCTGTGGCCATTGCACCGAGCGCGGGCGGGCGCTGGAGCCGATCACCAGCCGGCAGCCGGCCAGGGCCCCGACCAGATCATCGTGGATGGCCGCGGTGGCGAGCAGGTCATCGGCCCCGGAGGCGCAGGCGATGGCCTCGGCGTCGGGCCGTTGCCGCGGTTGCACCAGGGCCAGGCGGGTCAGCCCCATCGTCTTCATCGCCCGCGCGGTGGCGCCGATATTGGCGCTCAGGCTGGGTTCGACCAGTACGAAACGGATGCGCCCTGGGCGCGGATCATCGGCCTGGTCGCGCAGATCGCTGTGCATCTGAGGATGTGCTCGTCAGCGTCTTGGTGAGCGGCGCCTGGTGGTGGCGCCGGAATCTATTGGGGCGACCAAGGGCGGGGCGACCAAGGGCGTCAGTCGCTGCAAACGATCCATCTCTCAAGCGTTTCGGCGATTGCCGGAGACTGTTATGCCAGATGACGCGGGATCAAGGTTCGCCCTCCGCTCGCCTTCAAGGACGGCTGGCGGGAGCATCGCAAGCGTTGTGACCGCCAGTGCGACGCCGAAGGCGGGCGTCAAGACCAGTCAAATGGTATGAAAGTCGACAGAAATCGCCTTAGCGCAAGTCCTCTTGCAACAGGCTGAGGATGCGCTGGGCGCTCTCGGAGGCGTCCGGGCGTCCGGCCTCGTCGTGAACATTGACCCGGGTCTCGCTACCGCCATCGCTGAGTCGTATCTGATACTGGCTCACCGTATCGCGATCACCATCGCCGCGCCAGAAGGCCAGTCGGCCGACCAGTCCAGGGCGTTCCCGACGCTGGTCGGTGTCGCCGTAGCGGACGTAGAAGACCCCATTGCTGCGGTCGCGGTCCTCCACCGCGAAGCCGCTGCGGTCAAGCGCCAGGCCAACCGACCGCCAGGCGCGCCGGAAGTCCTCCGGCAGGATCAGGGTGGCGCCGGTTTCTCCTGGCACCAGCTGCACCCGGGGCGCCGGCGCGATGCCGGTCTCGGCGCGCCCGCCCTGGGCCAGCATGCGGTCGGCGTCGCGATCGCTGATCCCTAGATGCAGCATCAGCCGCCGCAGCATCGCCGCCTCCTTGCCGGGATCGCTGGCGGCCGGCTCCCAGACCGTCTGCGTGCCCTCGCCAGCGGTGTTGCGCACCAGCCGCTCATGCATCGCGGCGTGGGTGAGATGGATCTCGGTGGTGCCGGCGGTGGCGCCGGTGTCGATGCGCACCCGATAGCGGTCGCGGGTGGAGGTGGCGTACAGGCCATCCACCACTCGGCGCAATTGCCGGGTAATGAAGTCAGTCCGGATCTCGGCGCGGTTCTCGATCCAGTCGGTCTGCATCACGCCGACGGCCGGGTCCTGCTCCTGCAGCAGGATGCCCTGTTGCCGCCAGAACCCGACCACCTGCGGCCAGACCGCGTTGGGGCTGGCATCCACTTCCAGCCAGCGGCGCTCGTCAGCGCGCCGCAGGGAGACCCCGGCGACGTCCGGCAGGACGTTGCCGCTGCCGGCGATGCGGGTGCGGGCGGTCTGCTCACCGGTGTAGCTGGAGAGGGTCATGGAACCGCTGGCAGGCGGGATGTCCAGCGCATCGTCGAAGCGGGCGCTGGCCAAGTCTGGGGGGAGTTCCAGGTTCTCCGGCGCCTCGCGTGCCTGTCGGTAGACCAGCCGCTCGTCCGGCAGCATGCGGTCGATGGCACGGCCGGCACCGCAGCCGCTGAGCAGACTGGTCAGCAGGCTGGCCAGTAGGCCGGCCAGCAGTGCCAGCGCCCAGGATCGGATCATTGATCGATTGCGCATCATTTTAAGATTTCCCGCCACCGGTAATGGCGGCATTACAGCACGCCGGCATCCACCAAGGCCTGCCGCACGCGGGCGTGGCAGTCCGGCGCTAGCCAGGTCAGGGGGAGGCGGATGCCGGTCTGCATCAGACCCATCTCGGCCAGCGCCCATTTGACCGGGATCGGATTAGATTCGGCGAACAGGTGGCGATGTAGGTGCGCCAGGCGCGCATCAAGGTCGGTTGCCACACTCTGCTCTCCGGCCAGGGCCGCCCGGCACAGGGCCGCCATGGCGTGCGGCGCCACATTGGCCGTGACTGAGATCACCCCATCGCCGCCGCGCAGCATGAATTCGCAGCCGGTCGCATCGTCGCCGCTGTAGAGCGCAAAGTCGGCGCCACACAGGGTGCGCATTTGCTCGACCCGTGCCAGGTCGCCGGTGGCCTCCTTGACGCCGACGATGTTGTCGACTCGGGCCAGTTCGGCGACCGTCTCCGGGCGCATGTCGCAGGCGGTGCGTCCAGGGACATTGTAGAGGATCTGCGGGATTGCCACCGCGGCGGCGACCGCGCTGTGATGGGCGATCAGACCGGCCTGGGTCGGCTTGTTGTAGTAGGGGGTGACCAGCAATGCCGCGTCGGCGCCAGCATCGGCGGCACAGCGGGTCAGGCGGATCGCCTCGGTAGTAGAGTTGGCGCCAGTGCCGCCGATCACCGGGATGCGCCCGGCCACCAGTTCAACGATGCGGGCAATGACGGCGCAGTGCTCGGCCTCATCGAGGGTGGCCGATTCGCCGGTGGTGCCGACCGCGACGATGGCCGTGGTGCCAGCCTCGATGTGCCATTCCACCAGTCGCGCCAGCGCCTGGTCATCCACCGCGCCGGTCGGGTCCATCGGGGTGACCAATGCGACGATGCTGCCTCGAATCATGCCGTTGCGACTCCGCGTGGATGCTGTGTGGAAGGTGGCTTGGGACTAACCCAACGACAGGGCTGGGGCAGGCAGGGCTGGTATTGGCGCGGTTGCAACCAGTTCTCAGAACCAGTTCTCAGAAGCAGTGCCCGGAGGTCGCCGCCTGGCGACCGGCTGCTGCCTGGTCGCAGCGGCTCGGTGCAGGGGTGCCGCGCGACTACCTGGTGCTGCGCCCGCGCTGACCGGCGCTGACCGGCGCCGAGATGATCACTGGTACTTTGCCTGTAAGCCAAGCATGGTAGCTTGCGTCGTCAAACCTTTACAAGACGGCGCCGGATACCACTGCGAGTGCGTCGGATGAGCTGTCATCGGGGGACCGCCATCGTCCAGGCCCGCTGACCATTGCTGTGACCAGCGCTGTGACCTCGGGCAGGTCGGTCGCGCGGTCATGGGCATGGGCATGGGCACTGTCCCCGACGCATCGGCGTGCCAGGCGCCGCCGCTCGGGTGTTGCATCGGAGCCGGCTGATGCGGGCGGCGGGACTGCTCATGGCCGCTGCTGGTCGCCGTGGTTGGTCTCCTGGGGGGCGGGAATAACCGGCGCGACCCGCCGGGCAGCGCGCCGCTCCTGCCACTCGGTGAGCAGGTCCCAGCCGACCGGCACAACGAACAGGGTCAGCAGCGAGGCGGTCGCCAGCCCGGTGACGAAGGTGGTCGCCATGCTGCCCCAGACGACGGAATAGCTGGGGATGCCGAGCGCCATCGGGAGCAGCCCCAGCGTGGTGGTCAGGGTGGTGAGAAAGATCGGCCGCAGGCGCAATGCCAAGCCCTGGCGGATCGCGGTGTGGCGATCGCGACCCGCGGCATAGGCACGATTGATGAAGTCCAGCAAGACCAGGGCGCCATTGACCACCACCCCAGTCACGCCGACCACGGCGACAAAGCTGTTGACGGTGAACACCGCCTGGGTCAACAGCTTGCCGAAGACCACCCCGATCACGGCAAAGAGTACCGACGAGAGCACGATCAATGGCTGCACATAGGAGCGAAACTGGGCGGCCAGGATCAGGTAGATCAGCATCACTGCCAGCCCAAAGGCCTGCAGCAGGCTATTGAATGAGCGCTGGGTGGTCTCGAACTCGCCGCCGAAGACCAGGCTGGCGCCGGCATAGCGGTCTCCCAGGGTCTGTGCCTCGGCGCGCGCCCAGGCGACTACGGTGGCTGGCGAGGTGGTCGCGCCGGGGCGGATATTGGCAGTGATGGTGCGGCTGCGCTGACCGCGATAGCGGTGCAGTTCGCTCGGTTGCTCCGTTGGCACCAGGCGGACGATGTCGCCCAGGCGGACCGGTCCGCGGGCATGTTCCAGCACCGGCAGGTCGAGGGCGCGCTCGGCGTCGGCGAGCCAGGCCGGATCGATGCGCAGCTTCAGATCGACCTCGCCTTCGCTGGCCCGGTAGTTGCCGATATAACGTCCGTCCAGGGCAGCCGCGGCCATCGCCGCTGCCCGGCCCTGGGTCAGCCCCAACTCCTGTGCGCGCCGGGCGTCCACCGCCAGTCGCAGCACCCGGGCAGGCGCCGTGCGGCCGTCGTCGAACGCCATGAGATCCGCGCCGAACCCGGGGTGCGCGCGCAGCCCGGTGGCCAGCGCATCTGCGAGACCGGCCACCGCGGTATCGTCATTGCCGATCACGCGGATATTGACATCCTTGCCCGCCGGCGGGCCATCGTGTTCAGCGCGTACCTCGATTTGGAACTCGTCCTGGCCGAACTCCGCGATCATGCGCTCGCGCATCTGTTGGAGATGGGCGGCAGGATCAGTGAAGGCGCGCTCAGCCTTCACCGGCAAGGCCACCAGGACGTTGCCCAGGTGGCGACCATACTCGCGTTCGTGATCTTCGGTGACGATGAAGCCGGCATAGCCCGCGGCCGAGCGCGCATAACCCGGGCCGTCCGCCATGATGCGGCGGGCAATACTGCGGACCTTGTCGTCGATCGTTGCCAGCGGTGTATCCGGGGGGCCGGCGATGGCGACATAGTAAAGGTTGTAATCGGCCGGGAAGAATTGGATGCGGATCAACGGCAGACTGCCGGTGATCGACAGCAGCAGGATGGCCACCGCGCTGGCGAAGCTCAGACAGACCAGCAGCAGGCTGGTCCAGCGCCAGCGCAGCGTATAGGTCAGGCCCCAGTCCACCAGGCGCCGCAGCCCACGCAGCACCAGCGGCTCGCGCCGCGGCTGGGTGTCAGCTGCGGCGTGGCGCGGGCCGAAGTCCAGGTAATGCAGCGGCAGGATCAGTAGGCATTCGAACAACGAGGCGATGATCGCGAAGCTGACCGTCTTCGGCACCAGGGCGAAGAACTCGCCGGTGGCGCCGGTCATCATCAGCATCGGCAAGAACGCGACCACGGTGGTCGCAGTCGCCGCCACCACCGGCAGCATCACCTCGCTGGTCCCGTTGACGATGGCCGTTTCCAGTGGCTCGCCGGCCTGCACGTGGCGGTAGATGTTCTCGGTGACGACGATCGCGTCGTCGACCAGGATGCCGGAGACCAGCACGAACGCGAACAGCGTAATCTCGTTCAGCGAATTGCCGCTCAGCCACAGCATGCTCGCGGTGGTCAGAAAGGCGAACGGGATGCCGATGCTGACCAGCCCGGCATTGCGCGGCCCCAGGAAATACCACAGGATCAGGCCGACCAGCAGGATGCCGAGGATCATGTTCCAGCCGAGGGTGGCCATGGCATCGGCGATGTAAACGCTGGAGTCCTGGATCAGGGTCACCGCGATGCCCTCGCGCGCCAGCATGGCGGCGCGCTCGGCGATGATCGCGTTGGCGGCATCGATAATGTCCAGGGCATTGCCGCGCTCGCCCTTGATTAACTGGATGGCCACCGTGTCCCGGCCATCGACGCTGTTGATCACGAATGGATCGCGATAGGTCAGCATGGCGCTGCCGAGCAGATCGGCAACGGTCACGAAGGAGCCATCGGCATCCCGGCGGACGATCGTCGCGAGCACCTGTTCGCGGGTGCGAAAGCGCTCATCGACGCGCACCACGAATTCCCCAGAGGCATCGCTCCAGGTCCCGGCCGGGATCACCCGATTGGCGTCCTGCAGGGCGGCAGCGACGGCATCGAAGGTGACCCCGTGGCTGGTCAGCCGGTCCGGGTCGAGGGTGACATGGAATTCGCGGGTCTGGGTGCCAACGATATTCGCCTGATCCACCCCATGAATGCCGAGCAGGGCCAGTTGCAGCTCTTCGGCGATCAGGTGCAGGGCACGGTTGGACCGCTCGCCGACCAGATTCACCGAGACCACCGGCAGCCAGAAGCTGGTATCGATCAGCGTGAAGGTGGGCGGTTCGACCTGCTCTGGCAATTCCCCAAGGGCGCCCAGGATGCGGAAACGCAGTTCATCGAAGCGGCGGTCGTAATCGCTGTCATCGATGAATTTCACCTGGATGCTGGAGCGCTCGCGCACGGAACTCGCCTGCACGAACTCCACGTCTTGCAAGCCTTCCAGCGCGTCTTCCAGCTTGCGCGTGACTAAGGCCTCGACATCCTCGGGCGAGGCGCCCGGATAGAAAGTCTCAATCAGTGCCCGGCCAAAGTTCACGTCCGGATAGCGCTCGACCGCGATATCGCTGACGAGAAAGCCACCGATCACCATCAACAGCACGAAGACGAGGTTGAACAGCACCTGCTGACGCAAGGTGAAGCGAACGAGAGCGGGCATGGATGGCGTGGCGAGAAAGCGGTTGACGATGGTGCCCGGCGGCAAGTGTGATGTGTGATTTGCAGGCCAAGCGGTTGCGCCTGGCGTGTGCGGCCCGGCGGCGCTGGTGCCGGTCGGCCCGGGCCGGCGCATTGTCGGACAGTTACCAACCGCTGTCAGTGCGATCGCGATGTTAATATCGACAGGCTAGCAGCAGCCTGTCCCGACCGGTTGCGACCAATCCCCCAGGGACCCGAGGTCAGTCATGTCGTCAGTGCAAACCGGCCCCCCGAATGGCCCCGATCGGGGCCAGCCAGCCGTGCCACCGGATCACCCCGGTCTGCCCGCTCGCGTGCGGCGCAGCTTGGGTGTCCGCTTCCTTGGCTGGGCCCTGCTGGTCGGCAGTGTGGGCCTGGTCTCCTGCCAGTCGCTGTTCGTGCTATGACCGGCCTGCAGCGTCCTGCGGAGCGCGCGACGCGCACCGACCTGGCGACCCTGCTGGCGCGGCTGCGCGGCCGCGATTTGCGCCTCGATCCGCTGCCGGAGACGCCGCCGCGGCCGCCGCGGATGCTGCTGCTGTGGGTGCTGTCGGCCCCGCTGGTGCCGGCGGCCCTGTTCGCGCTGGCCGCGGGCCACCTGGTGGGTTTTCTCGGCGATGCCCTAGGGTGGGGGCTGATCGCTTGCGCTGCCTGGCTGACCCGCCAGGATCGAACCGCTGCGGGCGAGGTCCGAGGTGGTCACTGGGGCAGCGGGGGCGTGCGGCGCTTCTCGCGCCAGTTGCGCGTGCCGTTACGCAATCTGGCCGCGCTGGCGCTGGGTCTCGGCACCACGACTGCGGCAGTGTTCGGTGCCGGGCAGCCGGCCGCGGTGGGACTGGTCTTCGGCCTGCTCGCGGTGCTCGGTTACCATCTCACCTGGGGGCTGGCGCCGATGCTCACCGGGCAGCGCCTACCGGGCAACGACAAACAGGCCCGCCAGGTGGCCAGCGCCCTGGCCGAGGCCGAGAGACGACTGATCAACATCGAACGCGCCGCCGCTGCCATCGACAATGCCGAACTGCGCCTGCGCCTGGCGCGTATTGCCGCCCAAGGCCGCGGAATGTTGGAGCAGATCGCCGCGCGACCGACCGACCTGCGGCGGGCGCGGCGCTTCCTGACGGTGTTTCTGGAGGGGGCGGAGCAGGTCAGCGACGGCTATGTGCGCACCCATCGCCATGTCGACGCGCCGGAACTGGAACAGAACTTTCGCACGGTGCTGGTCAGTATCGAGGAGCAATTCATCCGGCAGCGCGAACGCCTGCGCGCGGCGGATGTGCTCGATCTCGATGTCCAGATCGAGGTCTTGCAAAAGCAATTGGAGCAGGAGGGGATCCGCTGATCCAACCTGCACGGGCCCTGGCCGGTACCGGCAGCGATTCTCCAACCGCCGACCGGCACCGCGCTTGCCAACGAGATGCCCAGCATGAGTGATTCCGAGTCCGTCCCCATGCCGCCCACCGGTGCTCGGGCGCTGAGCGCGTCCCCGTCGGTCCCGCGGCCAACCGATGCGCCGACCAAGCCGCCCGACCCCGCCGCGGTTGCCGACCTGCTGGCGGAGCTGAACCTCGCTGACAGCCAGTCCATTCTGCACTTCGGTGTCCGTGCCCAGCAGCAGTTGACTGCGGTCTCGGAGCAGATGCTCGAAGGCGTGCGCACCAAAGACAGCGGCGCTGCCGGTCAGGCCCTGAGCGAGATGGTCGGCACCCTGCGTGGCTTCGATCTCGCTGGACTGGACCCCAATGCCCGGCGTGGCCTGCTCGGCCGGCTGTTTGGTGCCGGCCGCCCCATCGCCCGTTTTCTCCAACAATACGAGGCGGTACGTGACCATATCGACCGGATCACGCTGGATCTGGAGCGTCACAAGACCAGGTTGCTCACCGATGTGACCGCGCTCGATCGGCTCTATGCCGCCAATCTCGACTATTTCCGCGAATTGGAGCGCTATATTGCCGCTGGTGAGGCCAAACTGGCGGAACTGGATCAGACCAGCATCCCGGCCCTGGCGGCGCAGGTAGCAGTTGGGACCGACATGGTACAGACGCAGGGCCTGCGCGACCTGCGTGCCGCCCGCGATGACCTGGAGCGGCGCCTCCACGATCTCCGCCTGACCCGTCAGGTGGCGATGCAGGCGCTGCCCGGTATCCGGCTGGTGCAGGAGAACGACAAGGGTTTGATCAATAAGATCAGCTCCACCCTGGTCAATACCGTTCCGCTGTGGCGCCAGCAATTGGCCCAGGCGGTGACTATCTACCGCTCGGGGCGCGCCGCCGAGAGTGTGCGCGCCGCCACCGATCTCACCAACCAACTGCTGCGCAGCAACGCCGAGAACCTCAAGACCGCCAATGCCGAGGCGCGGGCGCAGATCGAGCGTGGGGTGTTCGACATCGAGGCAGTCCGCGAAGCCAATCAGACCCTGATCGAGACCATCGAAGAGGGGCTGCGGATTGCCGACGAGGGCAAACGCGCCCGGGCGACAGCGGATGCCGAACTCAGGCAACTGGAGGCCGATCTGCGCCGCACCCTGAGCGCCGCCAGCGCCACCCCGACCAGCCCGTCAGGCGCGCGGGCAGCTGCGGACTGACCCGATGCGCGCCAGGGGGCGATTCGGCGTCAGGGCTTGGGCAGGGTGACGCCGGTCTGCCCCTGATACTTGCCGTCGCGATCGCGGTAAGAGGTCTCGCAGGTCTCGTCGGACTGCAGAAACAGGATCTGCGCCACCCCCTCGTTGGCATAGACCTTGGCCGGCAGCGGCGTGGTATTGGAGAACTCCAGGGTCACATGTCCTTCCCATTCGGGTTCCAGCGGGGTGACATTGACGATGATGCCGCAGCGGGCATAGGTGGATTTGCCGAGGCAGATGGTCAGGACGTCGCGTGGGATGCGGAAGTATTCGATGGTGCGGGCGAGGGCAAAGGAATTGGGCGGGATGATGCAGACGGCGGCGCGCAGGTCCACGAAGCTGGAGGAGTCGAAGCGCTTGGGGTCGACCACCGCCGAGTTGATATTGGTGAAGATCTTGAATTCGTCGGCACAGCGGATGTCGTAGCCGTAACTAGAGGTGCCGTAGGAGATGATCCGCTCGCCGGTCGCGGAGGCGCGTATCTGCGCGGGCTCGAAGGGCTCGATCATGCGCTGTTCCAGGGCCATGCGGCGGATCCAGCGGTCGGACTTGATGGACAAGGGCAGGCCTGCAGCAACGCAATAGTGGATGAGGAAGGCGCCGGCGCGCGTGCCGCCCGCCCGGCGCTGGAACAGGTGCTGGGGCGGGCGCCGGTCCGGTCGCCAATGCGTGCCCGCGCGGGGCTAGATCGGTCGTGCCCGCGGCAGCCCCGATGGATCCTGGCCGGCCGCCCCGCGCGGCAACCAGACCGTGGTCCCGGCCGGGACCGGTGCCCGCCCGGTGCGGATCGGGGCCAGCCAGGCCAGGTTGCGGGCAAACAGCTCCGGCAACGCGACCCGGTACTGCCGGGCGATGTCGGCTGCCATCGTGTCGCTGCGCAAGACCACTGGCACATCGTCGAGCGGCGGGTCGAGCCGCACGCCGGGGAAATAGCGGTTGGCATTGCGCACGATATGCCGCACAGCGACAAACTCGGCATAGAAGTTGCGCGAGGCGAAGCCGAAATGGCGCCCGTCCCAATGGCGCACGATACGCATGAAGTCGTTCCCATAGGCGGCCCTGGCCCGCTGCATCCCGCCGACGCCATGGTTGTAACTGGTGATCGCCAGCGGCCAGGAGCCCAAGCGTGCATAGGCGCTCTTCAGATAACGGGCGGCGCCATCGGCGGCGACGACCGGGTCCAGGCGCTCGTCGATCACGCCATCCACGCGCATGAAGTCGCGGGCGGTGGCGCGCATGAACTGCCAGACCCCGGAGGCACCGACACTGGAGCGGGCATTGAGCTGAAACGAGGACTCCACGTGCGGCAGGAAGGCGAGATCCTCGGGCAGGCCGTGGCGGCGGAAGATCTCGCGAAACTTGGCGTCATAACGGCCGCTGACGATGAGGCCGCGCAGGAAGCGCTCGCGCACCCCGCGTTGGCTGCGCACCCGCTCAGCCGCGCCGATGAAGGCGGTCGGCCCGGCCTGCGCGCTGATCTTCTCCCGCAATTCCCGCTCGTTGCGGTCGAGCGGTTGGTTGCGCAGCGACTTCTGTTCCAGCGTCCGCAGCCGCGCGCTCCAGAGTTCCCGGCGGGCGCGGACAAAATCGCGCTGTAACTCGGTGTAGCTCTCCTCGATCGGGCCGGGGAGGTTGGCCACCTCGTAGACCAGACCCAGGTGGCGGTTGTCGTGGATGGCGACCTGGCCACGGCTCCAGATGGCAAACACATTGCGCCAGAAGCCGACGGCATCCTCCAGCCCCTCGGGCAGCGGAAACTCTGCCGATTGCTCGAATTGTGATGGGCGGGGCTGGTAGTCGGCGGGGCCGCTGGCACAACCGTGCAACAGACCGAGGGCGAGCAGGGGCAGGTACCAGAGGTGGCGCCGGAGCGGATAGATCATGGACAGACTCGTGATCGCTGCGTGGGGATTCCCAACCACCGGCGCCGACCTTGTTCGGACCCGATGAATCGTGCGCATGTTACCGATAAATCGTGCAGCGGTCTTGTGCTCGGCCGCGCCGAGCCGCACGCGACCGCCCCCGGTGCGCCGGTTGCAGCGCGGCGCCGCCGCCTTGTTGCTCGATCCTGCCTCGGCTGGCGCCGGACCAGTTGACCGACGCTGAGCGGCAACTGCTCGGGCAGTTGGGTATGCTTCAGGGTGGTGCGCCCAGTCAGCCAGCATCTGGACCGTGACCGGGCCGGCACGGCCCGGGTTGTCCCTGAGCGCACCAGCGTGCTAAACCTGACGGGCAGACACTTGCCCGCGACGCTGCCAGCATCGCAGCGGTCAGCGCGCGCAAGCTGTTGATGCCACCAATCTCAGCCGGGCTGCATCCGCGCCCGCCTGCGCGCGCATCCGGTCCACGGCATTCAACCAAGCGCGCTGCAGCGGTCAACTGCGCTTTGTTGGATCAAGGCCCCTTAGATCAAGGCCCCGTATCGTGAGACGCCTGTTGCCTGCCGTGTTGGCCATCCCCTTGGCGGTCCTGCCCGTCATTGCCGCCGCGACCTTTCCCGACGAGGGGGAGCCGCTCAGCATCGCCACCCGCCATGCGCCGCCGTTCGTGATTCGCAGCGGCGAGGATTTCACCGGGATTACCGTCGCGCTGATCCAGCGTCTGGGTGCAGAGCTGGGCTTCAGCTATCGCTTCGTCGAGATGGGGCTGACCGAGATGCTGGAGGCGGTGGCCGCTGGCGAGGTGGACGCGGCGGCCGCCGCGCTCACCATCACCGCGGAACGCGAGCGGCAGGTCGATTTCACGCACCCGTTCTTCACCGCCGGGATCGGGGTGGCGGTGCCGGCGCGCGCGGCGATGACCTGGATCACCGCGCTGCGGCGGGTGGTCTCGGCGCCCTTCCTGACCTCGCTCGCCGCGCTGCTTGGCCTGCTGACGCTCCTCGGCGCCCTGGTGTGGCTGGCCGAGCGTCGCCGCAACGACCAGTTTCCGGCCCCGCCGGTGCGCGGCATCGGCGCCGGACTCTGGTGGTCGGCGGTGACCATGACCACCGTTGGCTATGGCGACAAGGCCCCGGTCACGCTGGCTGGGCGGCTGATTGCGCTGGTGTGGATGTTCACCAGCATCATCGTGATCTCCGGCTTCACCGCGGCCATCGCCAGCGCACTGACTATCGGCGCCCTCGACGACAGCATCGACAAGATCGAAGACCTCTACGGCACGCGGGTCGCTGCGGTCGCCGGCAGCACCAGCGCCAGCTTCCTCACCGAGAAACTGATCCGCCATCGCACCGTGGACGATGCCGGCGCCGCGCTGGCGCTGCTGGCCACCGGGCAGGCCGATGCGGTGGTCCACGATGCCCCCATCCTGCGCTACCTGGTGCAAGAGCAGCATCGCGGCCGGCTGCGCGTGCTGCCCTTCCTGCTCACGCGCCAGGACTATGGGATCGCCCTGCCGCGGCGGACCGCCCGCCGCGAAGAGATCAACGTGCGCATCCTGGAGATCATCCATACGCCAGAGTGGGCGCGGATGGTCGAGGGCTACCTGGGGCGCGACGGCAGCTTTCCGGGGCTGCCCTGAGCAAGTCCGGCCGTCTGCCAGATCGCTAGATCTGCAGTGCGGCTAGGGCGGGGTGGTTACTGGGGTGGTCACTGGGGTGGCCACCGGGGCGGTCAAGCGCGGAGACGGACCTGTTCAGGCTGGCGGTCGATACCAGATCACCGCGACCCCGGCCGCGGGGGCGCCGGTTGGTGCGCGCTCGGGCACCACGGCAGCGCCGCCGCCGGGGGCATCAGCGCTGCCGCTGCGGGCTGTCGGTGGCCGCGCGGCCAGTTCGGCCGGCGGGGGTTCGTGCGCGATCCAGAGCAGCGCCTGATAGCGGCCAGGGACGAATCCCGCGGGATCATCCAGGCAATGCAGGTTGGCCGGCAAGGGGCCGCTGCGGCCGCCGGCATGGTGGTGCCACCAGTCGCGGCTGCCATCGCGCTGCACCAAGGCGACCGCTGCCCCATTGACCAGCGCGGCGCTGGCTCGCAGCAGGGCGCTCGGGCTGGCACGCAATTGCCAGCCCAGTTCTTGCCCAAGCAGATCCAGGGCCAGGTTGCCCTGCACGTCCGAGGCGGTGCTGATGACGGCGATGGCAGCGCGGCCGTCCGCCGCGGTGCCGAGTCCGGCGGCCAACTGCCGGGCCAGGGCATTGGCCCCGCGCAGATGGCCGCCGACCACCGGCACCACGAATTGTCCGGCCTCGTCCAGCGCGAGCACGGCTGGATCGCGGCGCTTGTCGCGCAGTAACGGGGCGATGACGCGCACCAGGATGCCCAGCGCGCAGACGCCGATCAGGGCGTCCAGATGCGGGAACAGGCGTGCCACGAGATCGGCGAGGCGGCCATCGAACCAATCGACGACCGGTCCGCTCGCGGCCCCGCTGGCCGCCTCGGGCATGGACCCAGGGGTGGGTCCCATCCCCGCTGCGACCGCCGATTCGGTGATATGCAGCCGCCGCGGTGCCCACAGCCGGGCCGTCGGCAGCAGCGGCTGCAGGCGCGTGCGGGCCAGCCACAGGCCGCCTCGGGTCAAGGTCAGGATCGCGATGCGCGGCGTGGCGCCCGCTGCAGCATCGGCGGTCGACTGCGCGGCGGTGCCCGCCGTCATCGCGGGGACCCAGTTGGGGGATCGGGCAGGGGGCTGCTCGCCATGGGGGCCGGCGGGGTGGCGTGGCGCCCGGGATTCTTGACCAGTAGCAGTGACAGATAGGGCACCCGGCTGCCGTGTAGGCCATCCAGCCCTAGCAGCACCCGCTCCGCTGCGGTGCCTAGACGTTCCAGATAGCGGGCGTGGCCGCTGAGGCCACGCCGCTCCAGCAGGGCCAGCACCTGATCCAGCAGCGGGTTGACCTTGAGCAGGACCAGGGTGTCGCATTGATCCAGCAGCCGGTCGATGACCTCGATGCCATAGGCGGCCGGGATCACCGCCAGGACGCCGGCATCGCTGACCAGCGGCTCGGCCAGGCGGGCGGCGGCAGCCGCGAAGGAGGTCACGCCGGGGATCACCTCGATCGCCAGACCGGGGGCCAGGTCACGCAGGGTCGCGGCCAGATGGCCGAAGGTGGAATAGGTCGACGCATCGCCCTCCACCAGAAAGGCCAGATCGCGCCCGCCGGCCAGCGCCGTCAGGCAATGCGCGGCGGCCTGCTGCCAGGCGGCTGTCAGTGCGACGCGGTCGCGGGTCATCGGAAAGTGCAGGGCCAGGGCGTCTGCCGGCACCGCCAGCCCGGCCCGGCAGGCGATCTCCAGGGCATGCGAACGGGCGCCGGGTCCGGTGACCGGATAGGCCCAGCGTGCCGACGAGGTCAACCGGGCGAAGGCCCGGCGGGTGATCAGATCGGGATCACCGGGACCGAGGGAGACGCCGATGAGGCGACCGGGTTGGGTGGCGATGAGTTCAGCCGCGGTCGCGGCTGCGAGTTGGGTGCCTGACATGCAATGGTCCGATGGTGCAGCGGCGGACACTGGGCAGTGTAACGGAGGGTGTCTACCACAGGGGCAGGGCGAGCGCGCTGGCGCGGCCTGGTGCAACTGTCCGCGCGGATGGAACCGGGCAAGGATTCGAGCCAGTGGCCGTGCAGCCCGCCCGTGCGGCCCCACCGTGCGCCCCTGGTAGAGCGCCAGCGGGCTCCGCAAATGCAATCAAGGCCAACGCAAAGCGATCGGCTGACGCCAGGCCCTGGATGCCGCTTCGCTGCATTCGGGCGATATCGTCGGCGCCGCGCCAAATACCTGCCCGGTCTCCATGGGACGGAACCGAGGGACGAGGGCCTGCGGACGCGCTATCCTGCCTGCGCCCCAGTCTAACGAACCCGGTCCCCGTGCGCGAAATCGCGGCCGGGTCACGCGCTCCCCACCGCGCGCTGTCGCCATGGGGGACGCACCCTTGGCTCGAACCCTGGAGGGCATCCTGTGGAACCCGGCGTGGTCATCGACTTCGAGACGACGGGGCTGTCGCCGGATCACGGCGATCGTGGCCGGGACTAGCCGAGGCGAGCGAAAGGCCCCTTGGCCAGCGCGGCCCTGACCGGGGTTCCGTCGCGGCGGCGCCATCCGTCTCAAGCCGGCAAGTCCAACCCGGCGACCAACGCCCGAACCCGCGCCCGCCCCTCCTCATCGAGCGCCCCGTAGCGCAGGATCAGCTCGGCCAACAGATCGTCCTCGCAGTAGACGTCGGCCATTGGCACGCCGAGCACGCCGGCCAGCTTCGCGGCGATCTCCAGCGGCGGCTCGTGGACCCCGGTCTCGTAGCGACTGATCCGCGCGCTGCTGGTGGCCTCGTCGAGCTCGATCAGCACACCGAGGCGATCCGGCGGGATCCCGACAGCTTGACGCGCCTGGCGCAGGCGACGGCTGAACCGGATCGGCGACGGAGACGAACGCGGCATGCCGCGATCGTCCGCGAGGCCCTTTCGCGGCACTCGACGACAAACGGAGAATCGCGCGCAGAACGGTCGCGCTGGCCCATCGCGCCGGCGCCACCCCGTGCCCGGCTTGCTGGAGCGAGCCCAAGCCCCGCACCGGCATCACCCCGGAACAGATCCGCGCCGCGGCCTCGACGCTGGCCGATCGCGGTCGAACGCCGACCGTGCTCGCGGTGCGCGCCGAACTCGGCCGGGGCTCGCCGAACACGATCGCCCCGGTCCTCGCCGCCTGGTGGGCCGAGCGGCACCCCACCGAAGAGCCGCTTCCCCCCGTGCCCGCCCTGGTCGAGGTATTGGTGAAGGAGATCTGGGCGGCCGCCTACCGCGCGGCCGAGGACCAGTTCGTCGCCGAGCGCGCGCAGCCTGCCGACAGGCTCGATCAGGTGCGTGCCGAGCTTGTCGCCGAGCGACGGGCCAGGGCGTCGTTGGCGGCGGCGCTGGTCGAGGCGCGCGCGACGATGACCCGGCACCACGAACCGGTCAAGCCGGAGGCAGGCGGCCTGCCCGGGCGTTCGCGGACCGATGCCGAGCGTTCCCGCACCCTATCCAAGAGGACGGACGGCGGACCGGCGGGGCGACCACCGTGAGCCGAAGCGGGAGTTGCCCGGTTGGTTTGTGAGGAAACGGCCGGCTGGCTGGCTGGTCGTGTTGGCTGGGGAGGTGATCGGGACGGTGCTCGGTGACTGTCGGCTGGCGACCCATTGCTGCCACTGAGACTCGCCGGTTGAGGGGCCGCAAAGGACGCATAGCTGTCATGCTCAATCCCGGCGACGAGACCACCAGATCCCCCCAGACCAGCCGCTGGTCGCCTGCGACTGCCAAAGTATAAGGCGTTCCCATGCAAGCAACGTTAAGCCCCGGCACGGCAGAAATCGAAACATGGTGGATGGTGATTGGAGTGCGGCTTCGAGACCCGAGTCTGGGGAGCACCAACATTGACAGAGACCCTATTGCGTGCTCCACTGAGTGCGAAATAAAGTACCGGAGGAGCCATGAACAGCATTCCAGCCCAAGACATCAAGCGCCGGGGGATCTCCGCCGTTGATGAGGCGCTTCGCGACGGCCCGGTTCATGTCATCAAGAACAACCGTCCGAGCTATGTCGTGCTCACGGAAGCGGCCTATGCAGAACTCTTGGAAAGCTCCCACGATGCGGCCAGGGCACGTTTGCGGGAGTCGCTGAATGACTTGGAGATCGGTCGAACGAGCCGCTACGAGAACGCCGATGACTTGATGAAGGCCCTCGACGCCGACGAATCATGAGCTTCGCGCTGGTCACGACCCAGCATTTCGAGCGTCGCGCACGCAAGTTCCTGCGCAAGCATCCCGATCTTCGCCAAGCCCTGCGGGATACCCTCGACGATCTCAGCCGAGATCCCTTCCAACCGAAGCTCAAGCTACATCTGCTCTCCGGCAATCTGGGCGGAGTTCAGGCTGTTAGCCTGACCTACTCATACCGAGTCGCCCTGCTGGTGAGGGTGAGCGAACAGGAGATCGTCCTGCTCGACATCGGCACTCACGACGAGGTCTACCGTTGAAGATCTCCGCCAAGGACATCGAGCGTTGGGCGGAGACCCGCGCGGCCCAGGGCGAATTGCCGCGGTTGATTCGGCGACTGGCCGTGCAAGCAGGTACCGTTACCGCGATTGCCTTTCCTGCAGGCGAGTTCGTGAGTCGATCGGGGTGGGACGGTCAGAACCGGAGAACCCTACGAAACCGTCGAGCGAAAGCTCCGCAAGCTCTCCTGGGTCGACGATGCCCCGGTGATCTCCATCGGTAAGGTCTGGCCCGCCAAGGCGCCGCTGGAGCTGCTCGATGTCTTCGCGGACCGGATCACGGCTGCGGAGTTCGACCGCTTCTTCGAGATCGTCGAAGCCCTCTTGGTCGAGCCCGACCCCGTCCTGGAGCTGGACGCGGATAAGCGCTGGATGGCCGGGGTCTATGGCAAGGTCCGGGAGGAATCCGGACTGCTGTTCCGGTCCGTACTCGACGCCCTGGTCAAGTTCGCGGTACGCGGACGGGACTACCACCTCGTTGGCGGCGCTCAACGCGGCCATTGCCGAGCTGCTCATCGCGCTCAACGAGCGCGCATTTCAAAAACTCCCTGGCTCGCGCCGCAGCCTGTTCGAGCGGCTGGAGCGCCCGGTGCTCAAGACGCTGCCCGAGGCCCCCTACGAGCTTGCCGAGTGGCGGCGCTGCCGCGCCGGCCTGGACTACCACATCCAGGTCCGCGATTGCGCCTACAGCGTCCCGCACGCGCTGGCGGGGCAGCTGCTGGATGTGCGCCTGAGCGGCACCGGCCTCGAGGTCTTCGCGCGCGGCAAGCGCGTGGCCGTGCACCCGCGCGGCAGCGCCGGGCAGGACTGCACCCGGCCCGAGCACATGCCCAAGGCGCACCGCGAGCACTACCAATGGTCGCCGCAACGCGCGCTCGATTGGGCTGCTGCGATCGGGCCGGCCACCTCGGCGCTGGCCGCTCGCGGTCGAACGCCGACCGTGCTCGCGGTGCGCGCCGAACTCGGCCGGGGCTCG